>NZ_LABZ01000134.1 GCF_001043955.1 Methylobacterium tarhaniae
CCGAGTCCGGCCCATGGGCCGCGATGGTGCGCCGGAAGCCCTCGGCCACGGCGTCGAGCGCCTCGCCCCAGCTGGCCCGCCGCCCGGCGATCTCGGGATGCAGCACCCGGTCGTCGAGGGAGAGGGTTTCACCCAGAGCCGAGCCCTTGGAGCACAGCCGGCCGAAATTCGCCGGGTGCTGCGGATCGCCCGCGACGCTGGCGCCGCCCTGCCCGTCCGGCCGGGCGAGCACGCCGCAGCCGACGCCGCAATACGGGCAGGTGGTCCGGACGGGAGCGGCCTCGGGAGTGAGGGCCGGCACGTGCAGGTTCATCGCAGGAGCCTTTCGCCGGGCGTGGGTGGGGGCCGGTAGGTTTGGGCAAGCAAGGGGTGGGCCGCCGAGGGCAGCCTGCTCGACGAACCTGACACCCTCCGCGTCATTCCGGGGCCGCGCAGCGGGGCCCGGAATCCAGACACTCAGGTCGTTTCGAACGAGGCGAATGGCGCCCCGCCTGATCCGGAACCCTCCGCGCTTCTGGATCCCGGGCTCCGCTGCGCGGCCCCGGGATGACGCGGAGGGTGTCAACGCCGTCGAGGGGAGATGAACAGGGTCGCGGACGCCCTCAGTACACGTCCGCCTGATAGCGGTTCGCCTTCTTGAGCGCCGCCAGATAGGCCACAGCCTCGTCCGGGTTCTTGCCGCCGTGGGTCGCCGCCACGTCGATGATCGCCCGCTCGACGTCCTTGGCCATGCGCTTGGCGTCGCCGCAGACGTAGAAATGCGCGCCCTCCTCGAACCAGCGCCACAGCTCGCGGCCGTTCTCGCGCATCCGGTCCTGGACGTAGGTCTTCTCGCCCCCGTCCCGCGACCAGGCCAGCGACAGGCGGGTGAGCACGCCCTGGTCCTTCAGGCCTTGCAGCTCGTCGCGGTAGAAGAAGTCCGAAGCCTGGCGCTGGTGGCCGAAGAAGAGCCAGTTCTTGCCCGGGGCCTTGATGGCGGCGCGCTCGCGCAGGAAGGCGCGGAACGGCGCGATGCCGGTGCCGGGCCCGACCATGACGACCGGGGTCTCGGGATTTTCCGGCAGGCCGAAGCCGTGGGCTTTCTGGAGGTAGACCTTCACCTTGGCGGTCTCGGAGAGGCGCTCGCCGAGATGGGTCGAGGCGACGCCGAGGCGCAGGCGCGAGCGGTGGCTGTAGCGCACAGCATCGACGGTGAGCGAGACCCGGCCCGGATCGGCCTTGGGCGAGGACGAGATCGAGTAGAGCCGCGGCTGCAGCTCGTCGAGGGCCTCCAGGAAGACCTCGGCGTCGGGCCGGGCGCCCGGGAACTTGTGGAGGGCGCCGAGCACGTCGAGCCAGGCCGAATCGCCGTCCGGGTCCTCGCCGGCGCTGAGCGCCTGGGCCTTCTTGCGCTGCGCGCCGGAGGTGAGGAGCGAGAGGAGCTGGAAGAGCCCGTCCGGCGCGGAGCCGAGGGAGTAGTTGGTGAGCAGGTGCTCGCGCAGGGTCTTCTCGCCGAGCTTGGTGGCGATGACCCGCTCCGGCCGGGCACCGAGCTCGGCAATGACCGCGTCCGCCAAGGCCGGGGCGTTGGCCGGGAAGAGACCGAGGGAATCGCCGACCACGTAGTCGATGCCGGTGCCGGCGAGGTCGATCTCGATGTGCCAGGTTTCCTTCTCGCCGCCGGGCGCGTTGAGGCGGCGCCGGGACAGGAAGACCGCCTCGGCCGGGTTCTCGCGGCACAGGCCGTAGGGGCCGACCGGGGCCTCCGCCTTCGGGGCGTCGTCGGACGCGGCGGAAGCGGCGCCCGCGGGCGCCGCCGTGCCGAACTCCGCCTCCAGCTTCTTCAGCATCCGGAGCGTCTCCTTGCCGCCCGGCTGGCAGAGGTTCAGGCGCTCCTCCTTCTTGAGGAAGAGGGCGTTGGCGTAGTCGGCGCAATTGTAGCCGCACTGGCCGCAATCCTGCTGGGCCATGGCGGCCATCAGCTTCTGCGGCTCGGACCGGTCCTTCGCCAGGGACATGCGGTCGTCGAGGGGCATCGACGGGTCGTGCCAGGGCGCGTCGCCATTGTCGGCGAGGGCCGGACCGCCGGGCGCCTCGCCGGCCCCGAGGGCCGTGGCGCCCTCGACCGCCGGCCCGAGCAGGGCCGCGAAGTATCCCGACAGCCAGGCGCGCTGGTCGGTGTTGAAGGGGGCGGATTCGGGGATCAGGACGAGCGGGGGAGCGACGTGCTGGGTCATCGGGGGTTACCGGAGAAGAGTGGCGTTCCGCCGGTGATGCACCGGCCTTATCCTCTCCCCACAGCTCCCGGGCTCGCCTGGGAGCTGCAGGTGAGGAGCGAAGTCGGGCTTGCCCGACTTCGTTGCGGGGAGAGGAGATTGGCGACCTACTCGGCCGCCTCCAGCAGCCGCTCGCCGGCGAGCCCCTTCAGGGCCTCCGGCCCGCGGCGGGCGGTGTAGGCCTGGAAGCTCTCCTCCGGGCCGGTGCGGTGGCTGAGATAGTCGTTGAGCAGGGCCTCGACCCGGCCGGGGCAATCCTCGGCCTTCACGGCCTTCCAGATCTCGGTGCCGATCTTGGCCGCCTCGCCGAAGCCGCCGCCGACCACGATGTCGTAGCCCTCGACGGTGTCGCCCTCCTCGCTCACCGTCACCTTGGCGCCGATGAGGCCGATATCGCCGATATAGTGCTGGGCGCAGGAATGGTGGCAGCCGGTGAGGTGGACGTTCACCGGCACGTCGAGCCCCGGCACCGCCGCCTCGACATGGTCGGCGATGAGGAGCGCGTGGCCCTTGGTGTCGGCGGCGGCGAACTTGCAGCCGCGGTTGCCCGTGCAGGCGACGAGGCCGGCGCGGATGCTCGACGCCTTGGTGGAGAGCCCGAGCGCCGCGACGCGGGACTCGACCTCCGCCACCCGGTCGTCGGGCACGCCCGAGAAGAGAAAATTCTGCCACACGGTCAGGCGTATCTGGCCGTCGCCGCATTCCTGCGCGATCTTGGCGAGTGCCCGCATCTGGTCGGTGGTCATCTTGCCGACCGGCAGCACCACGCCGATCCAGTTGAGGCCCGGCTGAACCTGCTTGTGGACGCCGACATGGGCGTAGCGGTCGAAACCGCCGCGAGGCTTCACATGGGCCGGGTCGACCCGCTCCAGCTTGCGGCCGAGCTTCTCTTCCACCGCGGCGAGATACTTGTCGTAGCCCCAGGCATCGAGGACGTACTTCATCCGCGCCTTGTTGCGGTTGGTGCGGTCGCCATTCTCGATGAAGACCCGCAGGATCGCGTCGGCGACCGCGTTGCACTCCTTCGGCCGAAGCACCACGCCGGTGTCGCGGGCGATGTCGCGGTGGCCGGTGATGCCGCCGAGCACGAGACGCATCCAGATCCCCGGCTCGACCGCAGCGCCCTCCGTCACCTCGACCGCCTGGAAGCCGATGTCGTTGGTCTCCTCCAGCACCGGCAGCACGCCGCCGCCGTCGAAGGCGACGTTGAACTTGCGCGGCAGGCCGTAGAGCGAGCGGTCGTTGAGGATGTAGTTGTGCCAGGACCGGGCGAGCGGCCGCGTGTCGAGGAGTTCCTGTGCGTCGATGCCGGCGGTCGGCGAGCCGGTGACGTTGCGGATGTTGTCGGCGCCGGTCCCGCGGGCGGTGAGGCCGAGATCGACGAGCCCATCGAGGAAGGGCTGTCCGTGCTCGGGAGCAATCTCCCGCACCTGGAGGTTGGCGCGGGTCGTGACGTGGCTGTAGCCGCCGCCATGGGCATCGGCGAGGTCGGCGATGCCGGCGAACTGCCAGTGGTGCAGGATGCCGTTCGGGATCCGCAGGCGGCACATGTAGGAGTTCTGCGCCGGGGCGACCCAGAACAGGCCGTGATAGCGCCAGCGGAAATTGTCCTCCGGCTTCGGGGCCCTGCCGGTCTCCGCCTCGGCGATCAGCCGGTTATGGCCGTCGAAGGGGTTCTCGGCCCGCTTCCACTTCTCCTGGTCGGCGAGCTTGCCGCCGTTCTTCACGGTGCGGTCCTGCGCCTTGATGTGGATCGCATCCGGCCCGGTCGGTTCGGCGGGCGCGGCGGCGGCTCCGCCGCCGGCGAGGCCGCCGGTCATGCGGATTGCGGCGATGCCGTGGGAGAAGCCTTCGAGGTAGCGCTTCTGCTCGGCGTTGAAGTCGTCGGCCATCGCGGGCTCCTTCACGCTGCGAGGGATTGGGGGGCGGGACGCCCGAACATGAGATCGTCCCGGTCATCCGGGCCGAGGGTGTCGCCGGTGCGGATCAGGGCCTTGCACCAGCCCTGCTCGGCGACGTCGCCGACGAAGACCGCACCGATCAGCCGGTCGCCGTCGATCACGAGCTTGCGGTAGAGGCCGGCCGCGGGGTCGTTCCAGGTCACGGCCTCGGCGCCCTCCGGCACGTCGACCGCGCCGGCGGAGAAGACCGGCAGGCCGGAGACCTTCAGGCTCGTGGCGAGCGAGGTGCCGGCATAGGCCGCCGGCTCGCCGCAGAGATGGCGGGCCAGCACCTCGGCCTGCTCGTAGGCCGGCTCGACGAGGCCGTAGGTCTGGCCGCGGTGCTCGGCGCATTCGCCGAGGGCGTAGATGCCGGGGGCCGAGGTCGCCATCGTGTCGTCGACGCGGATGCCGCGGCCGACATCGAGGCCGGCGCTCGCCGCCAGCGCCGTCGAGGGGCGCACGCCGACGGACATCACCACGAGATCGGCCGGCAGCACCGTGCCGTCGGCGAGAACCAGGCGCTCGACCTTGCCGTCGCCCTCGACCGCGGCAGTATCGGCATTCAGGATCACCCGGACGCCGCGGGCCTCCATCGCCTCGCGCACCAGTCCGGCGGCGGCGTGGTCGAGCTGACGCTCCATCAGCCGGTCCATGACGTGCAGCAGCGTCGTGTCGACGCCGAGCCGCGCGAGGCCCACCGCCGCCTCGAGCCCGAGGAGGCCGCCGCCGATCACGATCGCCCTGGCGCCCGCCACCGCCGCCCGGCGGATCGCCGCCACGTCGGCGAGATCCCGGAAGGTGATGACGCCCGGAAGATCCATGCCGGGCTTCGGCAGCCGGATCGGCACCGAGCCGACCGCCAGGACGAGCTTGTCGTAAGGAAGCACCAGCCCCTCGCCGACCCGGACGATGCGCTCGGCTGTATCGATCGCGGTGGCGGGCGCGCCGGTGACGAGGGTGATGCCGTGATCGGAGTACCAGTCGAGGCCGCGGAAGGTGCAGGCCGCCTCGTCGACCTCGCCGCCGAGGAGCGACGACAGCAGCACCCGGTTATAGGCCGCCACCGGCTCGGCGCCGACGCAGGTGACGGCGTAGCGGCCGGGGGCGGCCTCGGTCAGCCGCTCCAGGAAGCGGAGCGAGGCCATGCCGTTGCCGATGACGACGAGGCGTTCCGTCATGGGATCAGGCCGCGATCGCGGGTTTGGCGTGACGGGCATAGAGGAATGCCAGCACTTCGGCCCGGGCATGGGTGTAGGTCGGGTCCTCGACGAGCTCCAGGCGCTTGCGCGGCCGGGCGAGCGGCACGGACAAGACTTCGCCGATCGTGGCCGAGGGGCCGTTCGTCATCATCACGATCCGGTCGGAGAGCAGGACCGCCTCGTCAACGTCGTGGGTGATCATGATAACGGTGTTCTTCAGCCGCAGGTGGATCTCCATCAGCTGATCTTGCAGGTGGGCCCGGGTCAGGGCGTCGAGGGCGCCGAAGGGCTCGTCCATCAGCAGCACCTTCGGCTCCATGGCGAGCGCCCGGGCGATGCCAACGCGCTGCTTCATGCCGCCCGAGATCTCGTGCGGGCGCTTCTCGGCGGCGTGGGCCATGTTGACGAGCGCGAGGTTGTGCTCGATCCAGTCGCGGCGCTCGGCCCGGCTCTTCTTCGCCTTCAGCACCTTGTCGACGGCGAGCGCCACGTTCTCGCGCACGGTGAGCCAGGGCAGGAGCGAGTGGTTCTGGAACACCACCGCCCGCTCGGGGCCGGGGCTGTTCACTTCCTTGCCGTCGAGGAGGACGCCGCCGGTGGAGGCCTTGAGCAGGCCCGCCACGATGTTGAGCACGGTCGACTTGCCGCAACCGGAATGGCCGATCAGCGAGACGAACTCGCCCTTCTCGATCTTCAGGTTGACGTCGCGCAGCACCTCCGTGGTGCGCCCGCCCCGGGTGAAGCTGATGCCGACCTGTTCGAGGCTGAGATGGGTCGAGTTGAGAGTGGTCATCTTGGGGCCTCCCTCAGGCCGTGGCGGTGCCGCGGGTGACGAGATGGCCGAGGCCGGCGACGAGGCGGTCGAGCACGAAGCCGATCACCCCGACATAGACCAGGGCCACGATGATCTCGCTGATATGCGAGGAGTTCCAGGCATCCCAGATGAAGAAGCCGATGCCGACGCCGCCGATCAGCATCTCCGCCGCCACGATGGCGAGCCAGGACAGGCCGACGCCGATGCGCAGACCGGTGAAGATGTACGGCGCCGCGGACGGCAGCATCACCTTGGCGAAGAACTCGAAGGCGTTGAGGCGCAGGACTGCGGCGACGTTGCGGTAGTCCTGCGGAATGTTGCGGATGCCGACCGCGGTGTTGATGATGATCGGCCAGATCGAGGTGATGAAGATCACGAAGATCGCCGAGGGCTGGCCGTCCCGGAACGCGGCGAGCGACAGCGGCAGCCAGGCGAGCGGCGGGATGGTGCGCAAGACCTGGAAGATCGGGTCGAGCCCGCGCATCGCCCATTCGGACTGGCCGACCAGGGTGCCGAGCATCACGCCGGCGATGACCGCCAGGGTGAAGCCGAGCGCCACGCGCTGGAGGCTGGCGCTGATGTGCCAGAACAGCCCCTTGTCGGTGCCGCCATTGTCGTAGAACGGATGGGCGATGATCTCCCACGCCTCCGTGACCACCCGGGAGGGCGGCGGCAGGCCGGCGCCGGGGCGCTGGCATAGGACCTCCCAGACGAGCAGGAAGACCGCCAGCACGACGAGCGGCGGCACGATCCGCAGCGCCAGGCCCTTGAGGGCGGCGCGGGTGACGAGAGGGGATTTTGCCCTCTCCGCCTTGGCGGCGCCGAGGCGCCCGAGGCTTAATCCGAGAGCCATCTCACGCCACCTTCTTGATGCCGAGGCTGTTGAGGTAGGCGGCGGGATCCGCCGGATCGAAGACCTTGCCGTCGAAGAAGGTCTCCTTGCCGCGGGAGGTCGAGGCCGGCGCCGTGACGCCCATGCCCTTCGCCACCTCGCGCCAGATATCCTCGCGGTTCACCTTCTCGATCAGCGCCTTGGTGTCGGTCTGGGGATCGAACTTGCCCCAGCGGATGTCCTCGGTGAGGAACCAGAGGTCGTGCGACTTGTACGGATACGAGGCGTCGTCGGCCCAGTACTTCATGATGTGCGGGCTGTTCGCGACCTTGCGGCCGTCGCCGTAATCGAACTCGCCCTTCATCCGCTTGACGACGTCGCTCGCCGGGACGTTGATCCACTGGCGCTTGGCGACGATGCCGGCCAGCTCGTCACGGTTCTCCGGCTTGTCGCACCATTGTTGCGCCTCCATCACGGCCGCGAGCAGCGCCTTGGCGGCATTCGGGTACTTGTCGACCCAGGACGCGCGCATGCCGAGCGCCTTCTCCGGGTGGTCCTTCCACAATTCGCCGGTGGTCAGCGCGGTGTAGCCGATGCCCTGCGTGATCAGCTGCTCGTTCCACGGCTCGCAGACGCAGAAGCAATCCATCGTGCCGACCTTCATGTTCGCCACCATCTGGGGCGGCGGCACGACGATGGTCTCGATGTCCTTGTCGGGATCGATGCCGCCGGCGGCGAGCCAGTAGCGGATCCAGAGGTCGTGGGTGCCGCCCGGGAAGGTCATCGCCGCCTTCACCGACTTGCCGGCGGCCTTCTTGCGCTCGAGCGCCGCCTTGAAGGGCCTGGCGTCGAGGGCGACCTTGTCGCCCATATGCTCCTTGGCGACCGAGATGCACTGGCCGGCGAGGTTGAGCCGGGCCAGGATGTACATCGGGACGGGCACGTTGTTCTGCGTCACCCGGCCGGCGCTGATCAGGTAGGGCATCGGGGTCAGGATGTGGGCGCCGTCGATGCCGTTGCCCTCCGAGCCGAGCACGAGGTTGTCGCGGGTGGTGCCCCAGGAGGCCTGCTTCAGCACCTCGACGTCGGGCATCCCGTGACGCGCGAAGATGCCCTTCTCCTTGGCGACGAAGAGCGGCGCAGCGTCGGTGAGCGCGATGAAGCCGAGCTTGGCGCCCTTCACCTCGGGCCCGGCTCCTTGCGCGAAGGCGCCGCCCGGCAGGGCCACGCGGGCCGCCGCCGCCAGCGACAGGGCGCCGGCCGCCCCCTTGAGGATGCCGCGACGCGTGGTGTGCTCAACGCTGCTCATCGATGACCTGCCCTCAAGCCGCTGCGCCGGGATGGCGCGAAGTCCGGTTCCGAACGCAAAAAAACCGCTGCCCAAGGTCTTCCGCCGGCCGCGCGGATGCGGGCCCACAGGGGAACTCGGGTCAGCGGCTCTGCTGACGGTCGATGCCCGTCGACGCTGACGGACGGGAATGAGGAGAGCAGGTTCCGTGCCAACTGGCCCGGGGCCTGTTCAAGTGGTTGAAATTGAAACGATTCGCAGCTTGGCCGGAGAGGGGGCAATCCTGGCCTGGCGCTGTGGTGCGATGCACAAATGATAGGCTGGACAGACGGGGAAATGGGCAGCACGTGCGATACCCAAGGGTTGCTCAGATTGAGGGCAAGCTCTCCCGGTCCGGTCCATTCGGCGAATTTCGTTCCCTCTGCGTCATCCCGGGGCCGCGCAGCGGAGCCCCGCATGACGCGCCGGATGTCCGATGTGGCGCGCCGGCGCTATGCCGCCGCCAGCAGGTCCGCCCGGTATAGTCCCGCCGCGTCGGCCGGCGTCCCCTCGACCTGACCCGCAGCCGCCATCTCCTCGACCATCCACCCGAGGGCGGCCTGGTCGGGGGTGAGTTCCGGCTCACCCAGCACGAGATAATCGGCGGCCTCGACCAGTTGTCCGCCTGGCGCGAGGCGCAGCGCCCCGGCCAAGCCCCGCAGGATCAGCGCCGGATCGAGGCCGAGGTGGCGCGGGGCGCCGAGCAGGGCGGCCAAGTCCCGGTGATGGGCCGGATCGCCGCACCAGCGGGCGGCCTGCTTCAAGGCGCGCAGCAGCGGGGCGGCGCGGTCCTCCATCTCGACGGGGAGAGCCAGCACCTTTTCCGGGCAACCCGGCGCGATCGCCGCGCCGAAGGCCGCGATGCGCCCGACGCCGGCCTCGACCGCGACGCTGCTCCAGGGCGCGCCGACGCAGAACCCGTCGATCCGGCCGCTCTCCAGGGCCGCGACGGTGCGGGGCGGCGGCACCACGACGAGGCGGATTGCGGCGAGCGAGCTGCCGCCGAGCGCCAGCAGGCGCCGCCACTGATAGGTGTGACTGGAATAGGGATGGACGGTGGCGAGCGTCAGCGGCCGCCCTTCCGCCGCCCGCGCCTCGGCGACGCGGGCGAGCGCCCGGGCGACATCGGCCAAGGCGTCGGATTCGGCATCGAGTGCCTGCCAGAGCGGCAGCGACAGAGTCACGGCGTTGCCGTTGCGGGCGAGCGCCGCCGGCGCGATCAGGCGGGCCTGCGGTCCGCTGAGCCCTAAATGGCAGGCGAGGGCCAATGGCGCCAGCATGTGGGCGCCGTCGAGGAGGCCGAGGGCGAGGCGGTCGCGCAAGGTCGCCCAGGAGGGCTCGGCCACCAGGTCCACCTCGAGCCCCTCCCCCGCCGTGAAGCCGCGCTCCACCGCCGCGATCAGCACCGCGGCGTCGGTGAGCGGGACGTAGCCGAGTTGCAGCCTCATCCGAGCAGGTCCGCGGCGGTGACGATGGCGCGGGCGATGTCGACGATCTTGCGCTTCTCGTTCATGGCCTTGCGCCGGAGCTGCTTGTAGGCCTCGTCCTCGGTCAGGCCCTTGGCGCTCATCAGGATGCCCTTGGCGCGCTCGATCAGCTTGCGGTCGGCCAGCTCGCTCTTCGCCTCGGTCAGCTCGCGCTGGAGCCGCGCGAAGGCGTTGAAGCGCAGGATCGCGATCTCGATGATCGGCTTGATCCGCTCGGCCCGCAGCCCGTCGACGATGTAGGCCGAGATGCCGGCATCCACCGCCGCCTGCATCATCGGCGCGTCGGTGCGGTCGACGAACATCGCCACCGGCCGTTCGACCAGGCGCGAGACGCCGAACATCTGCTCCAGGAGGTCGCGGCTCGGGCTCTCGAGGTGGATCACCACCACGTCGGGCGAGAGGGCGGAGAGGCGGTCGAGGAGGTCGGCGGTGTCGGGGATGACCACCACCCGGGCGCCCTCGACGGCGCGCAGGCCCTCCTCCAGGATCGCGGCCCGGGCGCGGCTCGGATCGACGACGGCGATCGTCAGGGGCTCGCCCGGGGACGGGGCGGGAGCGGCCGGGGAAGAAGTCGCGCGGTCGGGCATGTCGGCGGCGGATCACGCAAGTTTTGGGCCTCGCGGGCGGCGGTCCCGCCCGGCTCGCGCCGGAGACCGGCGCGGCTGCCCTTACCCCAGGGAGAGCCCCGTGGGGAGGGGCCCAGATGGGGAGTATGGGCGCCCGAAAGCCGTCCGGAGGGCTGCCGCCCCGCCATCGCCCCCCGACACGAAAGCGCAAAGAAACGGCCCCGCTTCGGCCCGAATGCCACGCTTCATTCCGGCATCGATCGGCGGGGAGGTTCGGATGCGGCAGAACGGGCGGATGCGCAAGCCGGCGGAGACGAGCGCCATCGGAAGCCTGCCCGGGGCCTCGCGGGGCTACCTGCCGCTCCTGCCCACCGCCTGCGTCGCGGTCTGCCTGGCGGCGGGCTCGCTCTACTGGCGCGGGGCGCCGCCGCGGGCGCCGGAGGGTCACGTCGCGGCGATGCAGCCGTTGCCTCCCGGCGCGGACCTGTTCCGCATCGTCCCGGACGGCGAGGGACGGATGCGGGCGCCCTACCCGCTCGAATTCGAGCAGCAATTCCCCCTGATCGCCAGCCTGCCGGCCGAGGCCGCCGCACCGTTCCTGCCGACCGCCGAGGCCAAGGACGAGGGCAAGTTCGACGGCAAGCCCGAGGGCAAGGCGCCCCGCCGTGCGGCGGCGCATCGTCCCCGGACGGTCCCGTCCCTCGCCGGCCTGCGCCCGCCGGCGCGGCCCGAGGCGCTCAAGGCCGCCAGGGTCGTGGCTGACAAGGCCCCGGCGGAGAGGAACACCGCCGAGCCGGCGACCCGCACGGCGAGCACCGGGGCCGAGCCGGAGCGTCCCCTGCCCTGGCTGCCCTTCGCGCCGACCGGCCGGCTGGTGACCCAGACCATGGCGGCCCTCGGCACTGGCGTCACCGATGCCGGCGCGGCGATGATCGACCTCATCGACCGCCGGCGCTGAACACGGATCCATAAGGCTCGGGTTGGACCGAAGGGGAGGTCGCTCTAGCTAAGGCGTCACGGCTCTGTTCGGGACGCATCATGGCGTTGCTCATCGAGGATTACGCGCTCGTCGGCGACGGGCGCAGTGCGGCATTGATCGGGCGCGACGGCAGCGTGGATTGGCTGTGCTGGCCGCGGTTCGATGCGTCCGCCTGCTTCGCGGCCCTGCTCGGCACCCGCGAGGATCACGGCCACTGGCGCATCGCGCCGGCCGGCGAAGCGACGAGCACCCGCCGCTACCGCGAGAACACGCTGGTGCTGGAGACCACGCACGAGACCGCCGAGGGCGCGGTGCGGGTGATCGACTACATGCCGGTCGAGGACGGCACGCACCTCGTGCGCCTCGTCGAGGGCTTGCGCGGCCGGGTGGCGATGCGCATGAACCTGGTGGTGCGCTTCGATTACGGCTCGGCCGTCCCCTGGGTGTCGCGCAGCGAGAACGACGACCTCAGGGCCATTGCCGGGCCGAACAAGCTGGTCCTGCGCACCCGCGCCCCGCTCAAGGGCGTCGGCCAGACCACGGTGTCGGACTTCACGGTCGAGGCCGGGCAGAGCGTCGCCTTCGTGCTGAGCTACGGGCTCTCGCACGAGGAGGATCCGCCGCCGATCGAGCCGCGCAAGATGCTGGCCTCCACCACCGCCTGGTGGCGCTCCTGGTGCCGGCGCTGCCAGGGCGGCACGCCCTGGGACGACGTGCTGACCCGCTCGCTCCTGACGCTCAAGGCGCTGATCTACCGGCCGACCGGCGGCATCGTGGCGGCGCCCACGACCTCGCTGCCCGAGGAGATCGGCGGCGTGCGCAACTGGGATTACCGGTTCTGCTGGCTGCGCGATTCCACCTTCACGCTGCTGGCGCTGATGGATGCGGGCTACATCGACGAGGCCCGGGCCTGGCGCGACTGGCTCACCCGGGCGGTGGCGGGCAGCCCGGAGCAGGCCCACATCCTCTACGGCATCGCCGGCGAGCGCCTGCTGCCCGAAATCGAAGTCGACTGGCTGCCCGGCTACGAGGGCTCGCGGCCGGTGCGGATCGGCAACGCCGCCTCCCAGCAATTCCAGCTCGACGTCTACGGCGAGTTGTTCGACGCCCTGTTCCAGGCCCACCAGCGCGGCATGCTGGCCGACGAATCCGGCGTGCGGGTCGGCCGCGCCCTGCTCGATCACCTGGAGCGGGTCTGGCGCGAGCCCGACGAGGGCATCTGGGAGGTGCGCGGCGGGCGCAAGCACTTCGTCCACTCGAAGGTGATGGCCTGGGTCGCCTTCGACCGGGCGATCCGGTTCTACGAGGACCATGCCGCGAACGAGCCGACCGCCGGCGACCTCGAGGCCGTCCGGCGCTGGCGCGGCGTGCGCGACGAGATCCACCGCGAGGTGTGCGAGAAGGGCTTCGACCCCGAGCTCAACAGCTTCGTGCAGTATTACGGCGCCAAGGACCTCGACGCGAGCCTGCTGCTCATCGCCCATATGGGCTTCCTGCCCCAGAACGACCCGCGGGTCGTCGGCACCGTCGCGGCGATCGGCCGCGACCTGATGCACGAGGGCTTCATCCTCCGCTACGACACGCACGGCCAGACGACGGACGGCCTGCCCGCCGGCGAGGGTGCCTTCCTGCCGTGCAGCTTCTGGTACGCGGACAACCTGATCGGCCTCGGCCGGCGCGAGGAGGCCCGCGCCCTGATCGAGCGGCTGCTCGCCCTGTGCAACGATGTCGGGCTGCTCGCCGAGGAGTACGATCCGGTGCGCAAGCGCCAGGTCGGCAACTTTCCGCAGGCGTTCAGCCATGTCGCGCTCGTCAACACGCTTCTGAACTTCAGTCGGGCGATCGGACCCGCTAAGGAGCGCGGCGGAGACCCGGACGCCTCGGGTCATCCGGGCGAGCGGCCCGTGATGCCCCCGCAGGCGGCCGAGAGCCCCGCGACCTGAACCGGTCGCGAGGCCCCGACCCTTCATCGAGACGACGAGGCCCCGAAGATGAGCGCAGCCGACACCAAGCCGAAGGCCGGCACCAGCGAGATCGACCAGCGCAGCATCGACACGATCCGCACGCTGACGATCGATGCCGTGCAGAAGGCCAATTCCGGCCATGCCGGCGCGCCGCTGGGCCTCGCCCCGGTCGCCTTCACCCTGTGGAACCACTATCTCCGCTACGACCCGGCGAACCCGCACTGGCCCAACCGCGACCGCTTCGTGCTCTCGGTCGGCCACGCCTCGATGCTGCTCTACAGCCTGCTCCACCTCGCCGAGGTCGCGGAGAAGGACGGAGGCAATGCCCCGGCGGTGAGCCTGGAGGACATCAAGAAGTTCCGCCAGCTCGACAGCCGCACCCCGGGCCACCCGGAATACCACTTCACCACCGGCGTCGAGGTCACGACCGGGCCGCTCGGCCAGGGCGTCGCCAACTCCGTCGGCATGGCGATGGGCGCGCGCTTCCTCGGCGAGCGGCTGGCCCATGGCGACCGGCCGCTCTTCGACTTCAACGTCTACGCCCTGTGCAGCGACGGCGACCTGATGGAGGGCGTCTCGGCCGAGGCGGCCTCGCTCGCCGGGCACCTGCGCCTGTCGAACCTGTGCTGGATCTACGACAACAACACCATCACCATCGAGGGCCATACCGACCTCGCCTTCAGCGAGGAGGTCGCCGCCCGCTTCCTGGCCTATGGCTGGCAGGTGCTGCGCGTCGCCGATGCCAACGACACGGTGGCGGTGTCCCACGCCATCGAGACCTTCCTGCAATCGGGCGACCGGCCGACGCTGATCATCGTCAACTCGGTGATCGGCTACGGCGCGCCGACCAAGCAGGGTACCCCGAAGGCCCATTCGGACGCGCTCGGCGTCGACGAGGTCAAGGGCGCCAAGCGCGCCTATGGCTGGCCGGAGGATTCCCAGTTCCTGGTGCCGGACGGCGTCTACGACAATTTCCGCAACGGCATCGGCGCCCGCGGCAAGGCCCTGCGCGAGGAGTGGCTGGCGCTGGTCGAAGAGGTGAAGGCGGAGGATGCCGCCCTCGCCAAGGACCTCGCCACCTATCTCGACGGCGGCCTGCCGGAGGGCTGGGATGCCGACATCCCGGTCTTCCCGGCCGACGCCAAGGGCCTCGCGACCCGTGAATCCTCCGGCAAGGTGCTCAACGCCATCGCGAACCGGGTGCCGTGGCTGCTCGGCGGCTCGGCCGACCTCGCGCCGTCGAACAAGACCAAGCTCGAGAGCGAAGAGGCCGGCACCCTCGGGCCGTTCACCCCGGGCGGGCGCAACATCCATTTCGGCGTGCGCGAGCACGCGATGGGGTCGATCGTCAACGGCCTCGGCCTCGTGGGCTTACGCGCCTACGGCGCGACCTTCCTGGTCTTCTCCGACTACATGCGGCCGCCGATCCGGCTCGCCGCCCTGATGGAGCTGCCGGTCTTCCACGTCTTCACGCACGATTCGATCGGCGTGGGCGAGGACGGGCCGACCCACCAGCCGGTGGAGCACCTGCTGGCGCTCCGCGCGATTCCCGGCCTCGTGACCTTCCGGCCGGCCGACGCCAACGAGGTGGCGGAAGCCTATCGCGTCATCATGCAGCTGAAGCACCAGCCGGCGGTGCTGGCGCTCAGCCGCCAGCCGCTGCCGACCGTCGACCGCCAGACGTACGCGCCGGCCTCCGGCACCGCCAAGGGCGCCTACGTGCTGGCCGGGGCCGACGAGGCGAAGCCGGACCTGATCCTGATCGGTACCGGCTCCGAGGTGCAGCTCTGCCTCGGCGCCTACGAGACCCTGAAGGCCGAGGGCGTGAAGGCCCGCGTGGTGTCGATGCCGTCCTGGGACCTGTTCGAGCAGCAGGACGAGGCTTACCGCAACAGCGTGCTGCCGCCCGAGGTGACGGCACGCGTCGCGGTCGAGCAGGGCTCGGTGATCGGCTGGGACCGCTATACCGGCAGCGCCGGCACGATCCTGGGCATGCACACCTTCGGCTCCTCGGCGCCGATCAAGGACCTGCAGACCAAGTTCGGCTTCACGCCGGAGAAGGTGCTGGAGGCCGCCCGCGCCCAGCTGGCGAAGACGAAGGGCTGAGAAACGTGTGAAGCCCGCCGGCGATGTCCGGCGGGCTTCACACCCTCCATGATCATCCCGGCCCTCACTGGCGGCGAGAACCCAGGATCCGTAGCCGCCGACGACGCCGGATGAAGCGGGATGAAGCGGGATGCGCTTCTCTTGCTATCGGGGCTTCGTACCATCGGCCCAGGATGCTGATGCATCGATTCGATCTCGGGCAGGCCCGAGCATCAACCTCGATCTCGGGCAGGCCCGAGATCGACGGGGCCGATGACCCCTCTCGAATGTTCGACGCCAAGCCCAGACGTCCGAGACCTTGGGCTTGGCGAAAATTCGAGAACGGAACCAAAGGTCGTTGTCTTTCGACCGTTGGTATGAGGCCCGAAATCCCATCGACTTGACGGTGAGGATTCCAGCACCGTCGTGAGCAGCAATGCCGCCCTCGACCCTCTACCGCACCGCCAGCACCTCCACCGGTGGCCCCTGCTCGTCGGTGAACACCCCGGCGGTGAGCGGCCCTCCGAACACCGCGCCGGTATCGAGGTTGGTGCGAGAGGCGCGCAGCTCCGGCCGGCCGTCCCGGGTCGGGGTATGGCCGTGCACGACGTGGCGACCGAAATCGTGGTCCGAGGACAGGAACGGCTCGCGCATCCACAGCCGGGTCTCGCGGTCGCTCGCCTCCGCTCCCCGATCCGGGTCGAGGCCGCCATGGACGTACCAGCGCTGCCCGTCGCCGTGCAAGGTCGGCAGGGCGGCGATCCAGGCGACGATGTCGGCCGGCAGGTCGCGCGGGCGGGTCACGCCGTAGGAGGCGAGCGTCGGGCCGCCGCCGTTGATCCGCCACAGGTCGAGGTTGGATCCGGAAGCCGCGTCGAGCAGCATCGCCTCGTGGTTGCCCATCAGGCAGGTCACCGCCTCCGGCTCGCGGGCCTGGAGGTCGCGTAAGGTGGCCACCGACCCGGCGCTGTCGGGCCCGCGATCGATGGCATCGCCGAGGAAGACCAGGCGGCGCGGCCGTCCGGCGCGGTGTTCCTCGATCCGGCCAAGCAGGCGGACGAGGAGATCCGTGCGGCCGTGGACGTCGCCGATCGCGTAGGTGAGCATGGCCGACCCTCCCTGACGGGCGGCCGCTCCCCGGTCACGCGACCGCGTGCCGATCAGGCGACCGCCTGGACCGGCCGGACAGACCGCACCGCCTCGCCATCGAGGTAGCGCAGGGTGTCGGGGAAACCCATCGGCCGGTGGAAGTGATAGCCCTGCATCAGCTCGAAGCCGAGCCCTTCGAGCAGCCGGGACTGCTCGGCGGTCTCGATCCCCTCCACCACGCAGGCGAGCTTCAGGTTGCGGGCGAGCGCGGCGATCGACGTGACGATGTCGCGGCTGGCCGGATCGGTGGTGATCTCGCTGATGAAGCTGCGGTCGATCTTGAGCTTGTCGAGGGGCAGGCGGTGGACGTAGCTGAGCGACGAGTAGCCGGTGCCGAAATCGTCGAGCGCGATGGAGATGCCGGTGGCCTTCAGGGTCTCAAGCACGGTCTGGGCCTGCGCCACGTCCTGGATCAGCGCGGTCTCGGTCACTTCCAGGATCACCCGCTGGGGCTTCAGGCCGCTCGTCCGGATGGCCGAGACGATGCCGGCGGCGGCCTGCGGCGAGGCGATGTCGGCCATCGACAGGTTGAAGGACAGGGCGACCCGGTCGGGCCATGCCTTCGCGGCGGCGAGCGCCTGGCTGAACAGCACCGCGGTGACGCGGGTGATGAGGCCCGAGCGCTCGGCGATCGGCACGAACACGGAAGGGGAGATCGGGCCGAGCTCCGGGCTCGACCACCGCGCCAGCGCCTCGAAGGCCACGGTGCAGCCGCGCCGCACATCGACGATCGGCTGGAAGACGAGGCTCATCTCCCGGGGCAGGTCGGCATGGCGCAGGGCCTGCTCGATCACGCTCTGGGTGCGCAGCAGCCGCTCGTGCTCCTCGGTGAACAGCACCGCGGCGCCGCGGCTCTGCGCCTTGGCGTAGTACAGGGCGTAATCCGCCCGCTCGACCAGCTGGGCCGCCTTGTGGCCCGCCTCCGGATAGGCGGCGAAGCCGACCGAGGCGCCGATCTGGGCGGTGCCGCCATGCGGCAGCCGGAACGGCGCCGCCAGGGCGCCGCAGATCGTCTCGCCCATCGTCGCGAGGGCGGTCGCACCGCGCAGGACGAGGCCGAACTCGTCGCCGCCGAGGCGCGCCACCACGCCGGCCTCGCCCACCACGTCCTGCAGGCGCCGGGCAGCCTCCTGCAGCACCGCATCGCCGGCGCCGTGCCCGTGGGCGTCGTTCACAGGCTTGAACCCGTCGAGATCGACCAGGCCGACGACGAACGGCTCCGCCCCGGTCTCCGCCTCGCCCGCGGCCCGGTCCAGGGAGGCGAAGAAGCTGCGGCGGTTCGGCAGCTCGGTCAGCGTATCGAGATTGGCGAGGCGCAGGTTCTCCCGGCTCAGGAGCTCGAGCTCGGCCTGCTGTCCGATCAGGCGGGTGAAATCGCGGTCATAGGTGACGATCACGAATGTCAGGGCAGCGCTGACGATCACCAGGGTGAAGCCGATCGCATGCATTGCCTGGTTGTCGAGGCGGCTGACATGCAGGCAGAGGAGACAGGTGACGATCGCCAGTACCAGCAAAGCCGCCGCCCGCAGGTGCCGGAGGCAGAACACGCAGGCGATCGTGGTGGTGCCGACATAGAACAGCGTGTGGGCCTTGGCGTCGGCGCCGCCGTGCTCGAAGAGCGCGCAACCCCAGACCATGGATGCGACCGACAACGCGCCGGCGAGCACGACCGTGAGCCTCAGCTTGGCGGCGGTCCGGGTCTCGTCGACGGGGTGCCCGCGCCGGCGCAGCCGCAGCCCGAGGGAGAGGCCGCACAGGACCAGGATGCTGCCGAGCGGGTAGAGGACGAGCTGATCCGGCGCGACGCCGAGATGGGTGAGCCCCATTGTCGTCGAGTTGATCGCCAAGATGACGTGCAGGAGAGGCACGTGGTTGTGCAGCGCCCGCGCCTGTGCCCGCATCAGGTCCGGTCCTGCGGCCTCGATCCGGAACAGATCGACAATGGTCTGCGTCCTGCGCACTGCGCGTCCACCCTGTCCGGCCCATCCGATCATGGCACCGCACTCTCAGTCAAACATCACGGACGGTTGAATCAAAGGTTACCTAGATGCCCTCGATTAGCGGATGACGGTCAGTGCGAGGCGGAAATCGTCCGCCCCGTATGCCGCCGGACTGGTCGGCCGATGTCACGGGACAAGCGAAACCGCCGATTGGGAATATCCCGGACGAACATGGCGGCGAATCTGTCCTGGACGCGCCGGGACGCAGCGGAAGCCGCGACGCAGACAGGAATGATGTCTTATGACCGGAGGCGGGCTGGCCCGACGGTGCGGTTCCCCTGCGACACGATGTCGTCACGCTCGCTCCGTTTTGCCTCGCGCACCCGGTTGCGGTTTAACCCCGGATGCGGACCGGCCGCGGCACACTCTCCACGGTGGTCCCCGGCAGCGACGGGAGACGCGATCCCTTGACCGACACCGCCTACGCCCTCTTCCTCGACTTCGACGGGACCCTGGTCGAGATTGCCCCCCGCCCCGACGGCGTCGTGGTCCCGCCCGCCCTGCCGCCGGGTCTGGCGCGGCTGCGCGGCCGCCTCGGCGGGGCGCTGGCGCTGGTGACCGGGCGACCGATCGCCACCATCGACGGCTTCCTGGCGCCGGAGCGCTTCGACGTCGCGGGCCTGCACGGGGTCGAGCAGCGCCTGGCCGGCCGTGTCGCCGGCGGCGATCCGGCGGCGCATCCCGCCCTGCGGGCGGGCGTCGACACCCTGCAGCAGGCGGTCGCCGACCTCGACGGCGTGCTGATCGAGGACAAGGGCTGCTCGGTCGCGGTGCATTGGCGCCTCGCGAACGCGGCCGATGCCGCGCGGGCGCAGTCGGCCGCCGCCTCCGTCGCCGGCATCCTCGGCGAGGCCTACCGCCTGCAACAGGGCAAGGCGGTGGCCGAGATCCTGCCCGCCAGCGCCACCAAGGGCCACGCCATCCGGGCCTTCCTGCGCGAGGCGCCCTATGCGGGCCGCCGGGCGATCTTCATCGGCGACGACCTCACCGACGAGAAGGCCTTCGTCCCGGTGAACGAGGATGGCGGGATCACCGTCCGCGTCGGGCCCGGCGACACGGTCGCCCGCCACCGCCTCGCCGATCCGGCGGCGGTGCGGGCGCTGCTCCTCGGCTGGGCCGAGGGCGGCGCCATCGATCCGGCGGCGCTGCCGGCGGCGTGAGGAGAGGTGCCGGCGCGACGGAGAGGACCGACCTATCCGCCGGGCCGGCAATGCTCTAACCCAGGTCCCGACGTCACGCACAGGAACGATCCCGTCGATGCGCCGTTCGCCCTTCTACCTTGTCGGAGCCCTCACGATCGCCATGACCGCCTCAGCCTCCGCCGATTCGTTCGTCACCGCCCCGTCCGGCCTCAAGTACAAGGACGAGGTCGTCGGGACCGGCCCGCAGCCGAAGACCGGGCAGACCGTCAGCGTCCACTATACCGGCTGGCTCTACCAGGACGGCAAGAAGGGCGCGAAGTTCGACAGCTCGCTCGACCGCAAGCAGCCGCTGAACTTCGCGGTCGGCACCGGCCAGGTCATCAAGGGCTGGGACGAGGGCCTGTCGACCATGAAGGTCGGCGGCAAGCGCACCCTGGTGATCCCGCCCGAGCTCGGCTACGGCGCCCGCGGCGCCGGCGGCGTGATCCCGCCGAACGCCACGCTGATGTTCGACGTCGAACTGCTCGGCGTGCGCTGACACCATCCCTCGTCATTCCGGGACCGCGAAAGCGGGACCCGGGATGACACGGAGTGTTTCAGCTCCGTCGATCCGTTGTCGATGTTCCTCAGACCTCCAGCCACTCCCGCCGCACCGCCTCGTTGGCGGAGAGCGCGGCGGGCGTGCCCTCGAACACGACGTGGCCGTGGCCCATCACGTAGAGGCGCTGCGACAGCTTGAGGGCGATGGTCAGCTTCTGCTCGACCAGCAGCACCGCGACGCCGCGGGCGGCGATCTCCCCGATCATCTCGGCGACGCGGGCGACCATCTGGGGCGACAGGCCCTCCGTCGGCTCGTCGATCATGATCAGATCGGGATCGCCCATCAGGGTGCGGCAGATCGTGAGCATCTGCTGCTCGCCACCCGAGAGCACGCCGCCGGGCGTGTCGATCCGCTCCTCCAGCCGCGGAAACAGCCGGAAGATGTCGGCATAGGACCAGCGCCCGCCACGCTTCCCGCTCTTCTCGCCGAGAGCCAGGTTCTGCCGCACCGTGAGCTTGGGGAAGATCGCCCGCTCCTCCGGCACGTAGCCCAAGCCCCGGCGGGCGACGGCGTAGGGTTTGAGGCCGGCGATCGGCTGGCCCTTGAAGCGGATCTGCCCGCGGGGCGGCACGTCGCCCATGATCGCCTTGAGCGTCGTCGAACGCCCGACGCCGTTGCGGCCGAGGATCGACACGATCTCGCCGGCCCCGACCCGGAAGCTCACCCCCTGGAGGATGTGGCTCTTGCCGTAATAGGCGTGCAAATCCTCGACCTCGAGGAGGGCGGGTGCGGTGGCGGCAGCCACCGCCGGCATCGCGAGGGCGGCGCTCACGCGGCCTGCTCCCCGGTGGCGACGCCCAGATAGGCTTCCTGCACGGCGCGGTTCTCCCGGATGCGGGCTGGCGTGTCGGTGGCGATGATCCGGCCGTAGACCAGCACCGAGATGCGGTCGGCGAGCCCGAACACCACCGCCATGTCGTGCTCGACCATCACCAGCGTGCGGCCCGTGGTGACCTCGCGGATGAGCTGGGTCGCGTGCTCGCTCTCGCTGTGGCTCATCCCGGCCATCGGCTCGTCGAGGAGGATGACCTTGGCATCGCTGGCGATGGCGATGCCGATCTCCAGCGCCCGCTGGTCGGCATAGGCCAGCAATCCGGCCGCCACGGATGCGCGGTGGCCGAGGCGGATGCGAGAGAGAATCTCTTCCGTGCGCTCGGCGACGCCGGGCAGATTCTCGACCCCGCGCCAGAAGGACGGGCCGTGCCCCATCGCCCGCAGCACCGCGCAGCGCACGTTCTCCCACACGCTGAGCTTGGGGAAGATGTTGGTGACCTGGAAGCTGCGGGCGAGGCCGGCCCGGTTGATCGCCGCCGGGCGCCAGCCGGTGATGTCCCGGCCTTCCAGCTTGATCGTGCCGCTCGTCGGCGCGAAGCGGCCGCTGATCAAGTGGAACAGGGTCGACTTGCCGGCACCGTTCGGTCCGATGATGGCGTGGCGCTCGCCCACCGGCACCGAGAGATCGACGCCGTTGATGATCTTGGCCGGGCCGAAGCTCTTGTGGACGCCGGACAATTCGATCGCGGGGGCACTCATGCCAGCTTCTCCTTGGCGGCGTCGGAGGCCTCGTGCCAGGCCGCGGCGACCCGCGGCAGCACGGCTCTCAAGGCGAGCCCGCCCCCGACCGCCATCGCGCCGGCCACGATCCAGGGCAGGATGTGGGCGGCATCGAAGGGGACGCCGATCAGGCTCATCTCGGTGCCGTCGCTCGCCTTGACCAGCACCCGGAACGCCATCTCGATCAGCGCGATCACGCCGGCCAGCAGGAGGAGGAACGGCCCGAGCGCCAGGAGGTAGGCCGGCAGGAGCCGGTGAGCGGTGCCGGCCCGGACGAGCGGCCCGTGCATGAGGGCGAGGCCCGCAATGCCGCCGGGGGCGAACATCACGATGGCGATGAACAGGAGCCCGAAATAGAGCTGCCAGACTTCCGTTAGGTCGCTGAGCGAGACCTGGAGCAGCGTCACCACCACGGCGCCGACGACCGGGCCGACGAAGGTGCCGATGCCGCCGATGAAGGTCGCGAGCAGCACGACGCCGGATTGGTGCACCCCGAGATAGGCCGAGTTGGCGATCTCGAAGTTGATGCCCGCGAGCGCGCCGGCGACGCCCGCGAACATCGCCGAGAGGCAGAAGGCGGTGATGCGGATCGCCTGCGGCTCGTAGCCCAGGAACTCGACCCGCTCCGGGTTCTCGCGCACGGCGTTGCACAGGCGCCCGAGCGGCGTGCGGGTGATCGCGTACATTGCCACCGCACAGATCAGGCACCAGGCGGCGATCAGGTAGTAGACCTGGATCTGCGGTCCGAAGTTGAGGTCGAACATCCGCAGCATCTTGGTGCGGTTGGCGGTGATGCCCTCCTCGCCGCCGAAGAAGCTGTGCAGGATGTGCGAGCCCGACGAGACCAGCTCGGCGATGCCGAGCGAGATCATGGCGAAGACGGTGCCGGCGCGCCGGGTCGAGATCGCCCCGAACAGGATGCCGAAGGCGAGGCCGGCGAGACCGCCGACCACGGGCATCAGCGGCAAGGGCACGGGCAGGCGCAACGACGCCACGAGGTTCATCGCGTGGACGGTGAAGAAGGCGCCCAGGCCGTAATAGACCGCATGGCCGAAGGACAGGAGCCCGGTCTGGCCGAGCAGCATGTTGTAGGACAGGGAGAACACCACCATGATGCCCATCAGGCTCATCATGGTCAGCGCCGTGCCGCTGGTGAAGACCAGCGGCGCCGCGACCAGGATTCCGGCGGCGAGGATCCAGGGCAGCACCTGCGCGGCCAGCCCCGCTCCCCGCGGGCGGATCGACGGGCGGGCGCCGGCCTTCGCCCACTCCCCGGACGGCGCGATGTCGGCGAGGTCGCTCATGCTTCGCGGTTCCCGAGCAGGCCGGTCGGCCGCGCGATCAGCACGAGGACCAGCAGGAGATAGGGGATGATCGGCCCGACCTGGGCGATCGTCACGTTCCACAGGTCGCCCAGCACACCGCCCGAGGGCGCCGCCTCGATGCCGATGGCCTGGAAGACGCTGGCGACCGACACGTCGAGCGAGATCGCAAAGGTCTGCACCAGCCCGATCAGCAGGGAGGCCGCGAAGGCACCGGTGAGCGAGCCGAGGCCACCGACCACCACGACCACGAACAGGATCGGCCCGAGCAGGCCCGCCATATTGGCCTGGGTCACGAGCGCCGGCCCGGCGATGACGCCCGCCACGGCGGCGAGACCCGTACCGACGCCGAAGACCAGCATGAAGACCTTGGGCACGTCGTGGCCGAGCATCGCCACCATGTTGGGATGGGTCAGCGCCGCCTGGATGATCAGCCCGACCCGGGTGCGGGTCAGGGCGGCCAGGAGGGCGATGAAGATCGCCACCGAGATCACCAGCATGAACAGCTTGTAGGCCGGGTAGTTGGTGCCGAAGACCGTGAAGGCCGGGAAGTCGAGCACCGCCGGCACGCGGTAATCGACCGGCAGCTTGCCCCACACCATCTGCACCACCTCCTCGATCACGTAGGCGAGGCCGAAGGTGAAGAGCAGTTCCGGCACGTGGCCGTGGCGGTGGACGTTGCGCAGGCCGTAGCGCTCGACGAGGGCCCCGAGGCCCCCGACCACCAGCGGAGCGGCGACGAGACCGACCCAGAAGCCGGTGAAGCGGCTGATCTGGTAGCCGAAGAACGCGCCCAGCATGTAGAAGCTGGCATGGGCGAAGTTGAGCACGCCCATCATGCTGAAGATGAGGGTCAGGCCGCTCGCCATCAGGAAGAGCAGCATCCCGTAGAGCACGCCGTTCAGCGTCGAGACGATCACGAGTTCGAGCACGCGGGGTCTCCTGCCGGTGCGAGGCGCCGAGATGGCGGGTGCGTGGTGGGAAGCGCCCACCGGGTTCACGGGAAACCGACTCCAAGCGCTTGATGTTACAGTCGGAGCTTTCAGCGCGGGATCCCCTTCCCCGCGTGGAGAAGGGACCCGCGCCAATGCGAACACCGTCTTCGACGGCTGCAACGGCTCAAGACAATCGCCGCCTCGTTTCATCCGCATCGGACGGCGAAGCCGGTGAAGACTCCGAGATTCCCGGAGCCCTCCTTCAAGGCTGCTGCAAGCAGCGGCACCTCAGGATGAGGGTGTGGAGTGGGAAAGCTTGACCCAGAAGCTTGACCTATGTGCGGCCCCCGCCGGATCGGGGTGCCGGCCTCCCCGCCTCAGCTCGGCCGGTCCATCTTGCAGGTGGTGGGCAGCAGGGTGTCCTTGGCCTCGACCACGCCGTCACCGGTCCAGCCCCAGCCGGTATTCTCGCTGTCGAGGACCTTCGACGTATCGACCGGGCCGAAGCGCGAGATGTAGATGGGCTGGAAGATCTGGTGGTCGTCCGGCCGGATGAAGCTGTCCTTGCCGTAGAGCGTGTCGTTGTGGATCGCATCCATCGCCTTGGCGATGGCCTTCGGATCGGTGGACTTGGCGGCAAGCGTCGCCTTCGCCAGGACGTTCATCAGGTTGACGACGCGCGGATAGGTCAGTTCCTGGCCGGTCTTGGCGCGGAACGCGGTCTCGAAGTCGTGGCCGGCCTTGTAGTCGATGTTGGCGTAGCCCTCGGAGATCTGGAACACCCGATCGGGGAGGTTGGCCTGCTTGATCGCCGTCGGCCCGCCGCTGCCGCCGCCGTAATAGGTGTAGAAATGCGCCTGGAGCCCCGCATCGCCGGCGGCCTTCAGCAGCAGCGCCATGTCCTGCGCCCAGTTGCCGGTGATCACCGTATCGGCGCCGGAGGCCTTGATCTTGGCGATGTAGGGCGAGAAGTCGTTGACCTTCTGCAGCGGCGCCACCTCGTCGCCGACGATCTGGATATCGGGCCGCTTCTCCTTCAGCATCGCCCGGGCCGCCGCGCGCACCGCCTGGCCGTGCGAGTAGTCCTGGTTGATCAGGTAGACCTTTTTGATCTCCGGCTTGCCCTTGATGTAGTTGGTCAAGGCCGCCATCTTGATGTCGGAATTGGCGTCGAACCGGAAGTGCCAGTAATTGCACTTGGCGTTGGTCAGCGCCGGATCGACTGCAGCATAGTTGAGGTACAGGATCTCCTTGCCGGGATTGCGGTCGTTGTACTTGCCGACGAAATCGATCAGCGCGGCGCCGACCGAGGAGCCGTTGCCCTGCACCACCACGCGGGCGCCGGAATCGATCGCCTTCTGAAGCTGGACCAGGCTCTCCTGCGGGTTGAGCTTGTTGTCGTAGCCCGTCACCTCGAGCTTCAGGTCCGGGTTCTTGGCGTTGAGCTGCTCGGCCATGAACTGGAAGGTCTTCAGCCCGGCTTCGCCGGTGCTGGCCCCGCCGCCGGAGAGGGGATCGACGAAGGCGATCTTCAGGCTCATCGGCGCGGCGAGCGCGGTCGAGGCGGCCAAAGCCACGAGGCCGGCAGCCGTGATGCGCGCGAGGGTCTTGACCAAGGCGTCCTCCTGGGATGGCGTTCCCGAATTCTTGCTGGCGCGCCGCGTTCGGCGTCGCCGGGGGTCCTGGCCCCGTTGACCTGACACTGCCTCCCCGTCCGGGACCGGTCAAGACGCGAAATGACGATCCGCATCGCGAAACATGTTGCCGAGCCGGCGCCGGATCGTCACCTTATGGCGGCCTGGGACAAGCGCCGGAAACAGAGGCGCTGGGGGGAGGCGGCAGCATGGCACAGGCGATGGCGGCGCATGCCGGCGCGATCAGGCAGGATCCCGCGGAAGCGGAGGACGGCGACCGTCAATTCGTCACCGCGCTCGCCCGCGGCCTCCAGGTCCTGCGCGCCTTCCGGGACGCGGCGGAGATGCTGGGCAACCGCGAGATCGCATCCCGCACCGGCCTGCCCAAGCCCACCGTCTCACGCCTGACCCATACGCTCCTCTCCCTCGGCTACCTGGTGCACGACCCGGAGGGCGAGCGCTACGGCCTCGGTCCCGCGGTGCTGGCCCTGAGCGCCGCCTTCCTGCGCCAGAACTCCTTCCCGCAGATGGTGAAGCCCTTCCTGCAGGACCTCGCCACGGCGGTGCAGGCGCATGTGGCGCTCGGCCTCCTCGACGGGCTGTCGAGCGTCTACGTCCAGCTCTGGCGCGGCCAGGGCCAGCGCATCGTGCTGTCGAGCGAGGTGGGCTATCGCCTGCCCCTCGCCCGCAGCGCCATGGGCATGGCGACGCTGTCGAGCCTCGACGAGGCGGAGCGGACCGCGCTCATGGCCCGGCTGCGCCGCGACGGCGCCGATGCGGGGCGGCTGGAGCAGACCTATCGCCGCTGCGCCGCCGAAATCGCCGAGCACGGCTTCTGCGTCGGCATCGGAATCTGGCACCAGGACATCAACGCCGTCGCGGCCCCGATCCAGGCCCCCGGCGGGCGGGGCCAGTTCGCCCTCAACATCAGCGGCCCGGCCTTCCTGCTCACCGAGGAGGTCCTGCGCCAGGAAACCGGCCCGAAGCTGATGGAGACGATCGAGCGCATGCGGGCGCTCGGGATCGTCGACTGACGGATCATCCCTCGTCCAGGCCCGCGAACCACGCCGCGTAGGGCGTGTTGCGGGCGAGGTGCCGGGTATAGTCCGGCGCCCCGTCCGTCCACCAGGGCGGGCCGCGCTCGCCGAGGCCGTGCTTGGCCGCATCGACCGCCGCGCGCGCCCTCGCCAGGGCCGCGCCGCCCTCCCCTTTCGCGTCGCGCACCGCGCGGCGGGCCCGCATCAACTCCCGCACCAGGGCTTCGCGCCGCTCCGCCGGCAGGCCCGGATCGGAGCGGCGCCACAGCCGCCCGCGCACCACGATGTAGCGCCCGTCCGGCGTGGTCGGGACAGTCTTTCCCGGCATCACCGTCAGCCCGGCACTTGTGCCCGATGTCTTGAGAGGACGTTAAACCTTCGCGCGCAACCTCGTCGCGGGAAGCGGGAGTGGGTCCTCCCGCCTGAGGGCGCCATGCACATCGTCGTCGTCGATCCGAGCCGGGTGGTGCTCAAGGTCATCAGCGGGCTCCTGACGCCCCGCGGCCATACCGTGGATACGTTCACGGATTCGCGCGAAGCGCTCGATTTCATCACCGACAACGCGTCGGTGACCGCCCTGATCACCAGCCTCGAGGTCCGCCCCCTCGGAGGCCTGGAGCTGTGCTGGTCGGCCCGGCTGCTCGCGGACGCGCACCGGCCGCTCTACATCATCACCATGTCCTCGGCCCGCAACGCCCGCAATCTCGCGGAGGCGCTGGACAGCGGCTCGGACGACTTCATCGACAAGCCGCCGGGCCCGGAAGAGCTCTACGCCCGCCTGCGGGCGGCCGAGCGCATGACCGGGATGCAGCGCGAGCTGATCCGGCTGGCCGAGGCCGACGCGCTGACCGGGCTCCTCAACCGCCGCGCCTTCCTGCAGCGGGTCGGCGATGTCGCCGGCCGGGCCGGCGCCCATGGCCGGCTGTCGATGATCCTGGTCGACATCGACCACTTCAAGGCCATCAACGACCAGCACGGCCACGATGTCGGCGACACGGCGATCCGGGGCGTCGCCGCGGAGCTGCTGACGGAGGCCGGCGGCATCGCCGGGCGCCTCGGCGGCGAGGAATTCGCCCTCGCGCTTCCCGGACGCACCCTGGAGGAGGCCGAGGCCGCCGCCGGCCGCCTGCGGCTGCGCTGCACCCAGCTGCGCTTCAAGGGCCAGCGCGGCCCGGTGCAGCTCACCGCGAGCTTCGGTGTCAGCGCCTGGTCGGAAGGCGAGACCGTGGGCGGCCTGCTCAAGCGCGCCGACATCGCCCTCTACGAGGCCAAGAGCACCGGGCGCAACCGGGTCGTGTCGGCGGCCACCGACCTGATCCTGGCGCGGGCGGGGTGAGCCCCACGCGTCCCGCTCCGCCGGTCCGGCCTGACCCAATGCGGGAAAATACCGAGGCCCGCGTTCCAAAGTGATGCGGAAGGGCGGGGCCGGTCTCCTCCCGTCCCGGCCCCGCCCGGATCCCGATGCTGCGACATCCCGCCGCGGAGTCGGTCTACCTAGGCATTCCTCCCCTTCGGACGTGCCGTTCCGCCGCCGCGGGATCGCGCCGGGGCGGCTCTCCCTCCGCCGATGTGGAACGGGGCTTGATCAGTCTTCTCCGTAGGCACCGCGCCTGTATCGCGCTGGGACGGAGGGAAGCCGCATGAGTGACGCCGTCAGGGTTCTGATCATCAACGAGCCGTCCGATCTGGGCGCCGCCTTCCGGGCGACGCTGGAACACAGCCCGGCCTTGCGGACGGTGGACGAGGACGACCTGCAGGAACCGGGCACGGCTTGCGTCGTCCTGGCCTTCGCACCCGAATACGGGCCGGAGGCGGTGGCCGCCCTGCGCGAGCGGGCGCCGGAAGCCCGGATCCTGGTGGCGTTCCAGGCCGCCGGCGCGGCGGAGATCGGCCGGTTCGCGGCGGCCGGAGCCGACGCCTTCGTGGCGCGCTGCGCTGCTCCGCACGACATCTGCGCGACGATCCTGGCGCTCGCCCACGACTTGCCGCTGCACGACGACGAGACGGAGGTTGCGGCCCCCGAGGCGGTGGCCGAGAGCCTGGGGCTCACCCCGCGGGAGGCGGAGGTGCTGCGCTTCCTCAGCGCCGGCTTCAGCAACAAGGAGGTGGCGCGCCGCCTCACGGTGAGCGTGCGCACCGTCGAGACCCACCGGCTCAACCTGCGCCGCAAGACCAAGACCGGCCGGCTCAAGGACCTGGTGCAGCTCGCCCGGCAGATCGGCCTGGCGCCGGTGCTGGAAGGCGAAGCCCGGCCCCTGCGGCGCATCGACCACGAGGCGCACCGCGCCGCCTCCCATTGAGGGGCGGCGCGGGATCGGGCGGTCCTGAAGCGACCGCCATCACCGTGCCGGCCGGATCAGGCGGCCTTGCGAGACGCTGCCTTGCCGGACCGTGACGGGCCGCCCTTGACCGAGCGTCCCTTGCCCGGCTCCGTGACCGTCTTGGAAGGGCTCTTCGAAGAACCCTTGGAACGGCCCTTCGGGCGCGCCTTCCCCGCTCCGGTCTTCGCCTCCCGCTCCGCCCGGGCGAGGCGGCCCTGGAGCAGGCCGAGCACCGCCGTCTCCTCGGGCCGCAGGGACCCGATCTCGTCGCGGAGCGCCGCCTGGACCTCGTCCTTGACCTGGAGCAGCAGCTCGCCTTCGAGGTAGCAGCCCAGGATCTCCGGGTGGACGTAGCACTTGCGGCAGATCGTCGGCGTGTTGCCGAGCCGCTCGGCCACCCGCTCGATCGCCGCGCGCACGTTGCGCTTGGCCACCGCCTGGGTGTCGAAGGATTCGAACTCGCGCAGGGCCATGGCGGCCAGCACCGTGCCGGACCAGGTCCGAAAATCCTTGGCGGTGATGTCGCGCCCGGTGATCTCGCGGAGATACGCGTTCACGTCGGCCGAGGTCACGTCCCGCTGCACCCCGTCCTCGTCGAGGTACTGGAACAGCTCCTGTCCCGGCAGGTCCTGGCAGGCCTTGACGATCTTGGCCACCCGCCGGTCGTGGACCGCCAGCTCCCAGACCTTGTTGCTCTTACCCTTGAAACGAAACTTGAGTTCCCTCCCCTCGACCTTGACATGCGGGTCGCGCAGGGTGGTGAGGCCGTAGCTCTTGTTCTGCTTGGCGTAGTCGTCGTTGCCGACCCGGATCAGGGTGGTCTCGAGCAGGTGAACCACCGTGGCGAGCACCTTCTCGCGGGGCAAGCCGCGCCGGCCCATATGCTCCTGCACCGTCCTGCGGATGCCCGGCAGCACCTCCGCGAAGGTCATCATGTGGGCGAACTTGGTGCTCTCCCGGGCCTGGCGGAAATCCGGGTGGTAGCGGTACTGCTTGCGGCCGCGGGCGTCGCGCCCCGTAGCCTGGATATGGCCGTTGGCGTGGCGGCAGATCCAGACGTCGGTATAGGCCGGCGGGATCGCCAGGGCCTTGATCCGCGCCAGCGCCGCCGCGTCCCGCACCCGTGCGCCCTCGGGATCGACATAGGCGAAGCCGCGCCCGTTGCGCTTGCGGCGATAGCCGGGCTCCTCGTCGCTGACGTAAGCAAGGCCCGCCTCGCGGGCGGCGTCGCGGGTGTCGACGCGATCCTCGGCGGGAGAGGCCGCCATCTCGGGATCCGACAGCATGGGCTTCACGACCTCACGGTGCTCAGGTCGGACTCAACCGGCGCGCGGCCCCGCCGGTTCCTACCGGCATGGGGTATGGCGGCGCCGTTTCCCCGCGCGGCGGCAGGCTGTAGGGAGGGCTCTCGACGAGCGGGAGAGACCGGTGCAGCCACGGGACGACGGCGGAGCGGAGAAGGGGGCGCATGTCGCCTTCGTGGTCACCGAGGATTGGTTCTTCGCCTCGCATTTCCTGCCGATGGCGCGCGCCGCCGTGGCGGCCGGCCACACCGTCTCGGTCGTCACCCGCGTGCGGGCGCATCGGGACGTCATCGTGGCGACCGGCGCCCGGGTGGTGGCGCTGGAAGCCGAGCGGTCGAGCCTCAACCCGATGGCGGCGGGCTATGCCGCCGGCCAGCTCGCGGCGATCCTGAAGGCCTTGAGGGCCGACATCGTCCATTGCGTCGCGCTGCGCGGCATCCTGGTCGGCGGAGCGGCGGCGATGCTCGCCGGCATCCCGTCGCGGGTCTACGCGCTGACCGGCCTCGGGCTGATCGGCGCCCGGCAGGACCGGGCCGGGCGCCTCGCCCGCACCGGCCTCCGCCTCCTGATCCGCGGCCCGCTCGAGACCGCCCGCACCCGCTACCTGTTCGAGAACCCGGACGACGTCAGGCTGCTCGGCCTCGACCCGGAGAGCCCTCGCGTCGCGATCGTCGGCGGCGCCGGCATCGACCCGGAGGCGTGGGTGCCCTCCCCCCTGCCACCGCAGCCCCCCCTGAGGATCGCGCTGACCGCCCGGATGCTGTGGTCGAAAGGGATCGATACCGCGGTGGCGGCGGCCCGCCTCGCGCAGAATGACGGTGTCGACCTGGACCTGGCGCTCCACGGTGCCCCCGACCCCTCGAACCGCCGCGCAATTCCCGAGGCCACCCTGCGGGACTGGTCGCGGGACGGCGTCACCTGGCACGGTCCCACCGACGACGTCGCCGGGGCGCTGGCCCGGGCCCACGTCGCCTGCCTGCCCTCGCGGGGGGGCGAGGGGCTGCCGCGGGCCTTGCTCGAAGCCGCCGCCAGCGGCCGGGCGATCCTCACCACCGACGTTCCGGGCTGCCGGACCCTGGTGCGGGACGGGATCGAGGGGCTGGTCGTGCCGCCGGACGATCCCAAGGCGCTGGCCGCCGCGATGGTGCGGCTCGCCGCCGACCCCGCCCTCGTCGCCCGGATGGGGGCGGCGGCCCGCGCCCGGGTGCGGGAGGGCGGCTTCACCGAGGCGGCGGTGACCGACCGCGTCCTGCGGCTCTACGCGGAGCTTGCCTGATGGACGCGATCGCCTTCATTCGCGCCCATACGGCGCTCCGGCCGGTGCCGCATGCCCCGGCGATCCGCCTGCACGTCGCCGACGAGGCGACGGAATTGTGGGGCCGCACCGAGGAGGAACTGGGCGAGATCGGCCTGCCGCCGCCCTTCTGGGCCTTCGCCTGGGCCGGCGGCCAGGCGCTCGCGGCCTACGTGACGAACCATCCCGAGACGGTCGCCGGTGCGCGGGTGCTCGATTTCGCCTCCGGCTCCGGCCTCGTCGCCATCGCGGCGGCGATGGCGGGCGCGCGATCCGTCGAGGCGAGCGACCTCGATCCCTTCGCGCTGGCGGCGATCGGCCTCAACGCCGCCGAGAACGGCGTCGCCGATCGCATCGTCGCGCAAGCCGCCGACCTGATCGGCCGCGACGAGGGCTGGGATTGCGTGCTCGCCGCGGACATCTTCTACGAACGCGACCTCGCCGGACGGGTCGGCGACTGGCTCGCCGGCCTCCACGCCCGCGGCGCCCGGGTGCTGCTCGGCGATCCCGGCCGGGCCTACCTGCCGAAGGACCGGCTGGAGACCCTCGCAACCTATGAGGTGCCGGTGACCCGGGCGCTGGAGGATGCCGAGATCAAGCGGACGGGGGTGTGGCGGTTCCGGGGGTGAGCACATCGACCTCGCGGGTCTCAGCCAACGGTCGAACGACAACGCCCCTCGGTTCCGGTCTTGAATTTTCGCCGGGCCCCGAATGTCCAGGGCCTGGAGGTCTGGGCTTGGCATCGACGATCGAGATGGATCGGCGTCGATGGTTCAGCGTCTTAAGCTGTCGGTGTTCAACGCAAAAAGCCCGGCCGTGAGGCCGGGCTCCGCTCCGCCGTAAGGGCGGATGGTCGAGACTAGAAGCCGTTGAACTTATAGTTCAGGCCGGCGCGGACCACCGCGAACTCGCTCTCGCGACGGCTCTGGGCGCCGCTGACCACGACCACGCCCGGCGACGCCGTGGTGATCAGGGTGCCGGCGTTGTTGACGGCGAAGGCGCCGCCCAGACCACCGCGGTCCATGTTCACGTAGAGGCCCTCGACCTTCACGGTCACGGCGTTCGAACGGAAGAAGTTCAGGAACGAGTCGGTGGGCAGGGCGTACTCGACGCCGCCGCCGACGGTCCAGCCGGTCTGGAAGTCGTCGGAAGAGCGGTTCGGCAGGCCGAAATCGCGACCGCCGCCGGCGCCGTAGGCGAAACCGCCGGTGGCGTACACGAGGGTGCGGTCCCAGGCGTAGCCGAGACGGCCACGGACGGTGCCGAAGAAGTCGAGGCCCGAGACGCCGGTCGGGTTGAACACCGACTGGGCAGCGCAGCACGGCACGGTGCCGACATACGAGAACCGGTTCCGGTCACGGCCGAAATCGGCGTACTGGGCGTCGGCCTCGATGCCGACGACGATGCCCGAGCCCGGGGTGAACTGGTAGTTGTAGCCGATCTGGCCGCCGCCGACGAAGCCGTCGGTGCTGTTGCGGTTGCCGAAGGCGAGGACGCCCGTGCCCGGGACGCCGCCCGGACCGGCGCCGATCAGGCCGGTGCGGTTGTCGATGCCGACGACGGTCGCGCCGCGGTTCTCAGCGGTGTTGAAGCCGTAGCCAGCGTTGAAACCGGCGTAGAAGCCCGTCCAGGTGAAGACCGGAACCGGCGTGAACACCGGCGGCGGGGCCACGCGGCGCGGCAGGTCGGCGGCCGAGGCAGCCGCGGACAGGCCGACGAGGGCCACGGAGGCGAGGAGGATCTTCTTCATTGTCTTGCTGGTCCTGATTGGCGAGAGCCGGCGCGCTTCTATCCCCGGTCGGTCACCCGGTCTGTCGCATTCCTGCAACGAGGACAGGGTTTACCCCCCCACCCGTCAACGAAACGTGAATCACCGGCGACCACGGACGCGAAAAATCGAGCGAGGATGGCGACCTGGCATTAACCATGATGCGCCGGCCTCCCTCCGGGACGACTCCGCTGAGGAACCGCAATGGAGGCTTTCGTGGATGGGCCCGCGCCACTTTCTCCGCTCCGGTGCACCTCGTTCCTGATCCGGCACAGCGGGAGAATGGCGCCGGGCGTCGTTGCGGCAGGCCTGGCTGCGACGCACTCCCTCGACTCGCGCAAGCCCGAGACGGGCCCCTCCCCCGAGGCGGTCGCCTCACAGCGGCGCACGGCCTCGGCCGCGACGACCGGATCGATCGCCGGCCCGGCCTCAGACCGCGGAGGAGCGGCCCCGCCCGACCGGGACGCGCGCCCCCTTGCTCACCGACAAATCACGGTCAGCCCTTGACAAATGGACCCGCATCGGGCGTGTCCTGCGGGCGGTCGCGTGCCCGACGCGACGGAGCAATGGCGTGAACGTCCCACCTCGGCGCTTCCGGCGCGGGACAGGCTACGAAGCGACTTTGCATCCCGGCCGTTGCCGCGACGGTGTCTTACGCGCCGGCCCGATCCGCCCGCGCGCAACGGTTCTCTTCAGGATGTCATTCGCCGAACTGGGTTTAAGCGAGAAGGTCCAGCAGGCCGTCGAGGCTGCGGGCTACACCACGCCGACCCCGATCCAAGCCCAAGCCATTCCACACGTGCTCGCGCGCCGCGACGTCCTGGGCGTCGCCCAGACCGGCACCGGCAAGACGGCGGCGTTCACGCTGCCGATGCTCACGATGCTCGAACAGGGCCGAGCCCGGGCGCGGATGCCGCGCACGCTCGTGCTCGAACCAACTCGCGAGCTCGCCGCGCAGGTCGTCGAGAACTTCGAGCGCTACGGCACCAACCACAAGCTCAACGTGGCGCTTCTGATCGGCGGCGTCTCGTTCGCCGACCAGGACCTCAAGATCACCCGCGGCGTCGACGTGCTGATCGCGACCCCCGGGCGGCTCCTCGACCATTTCGAGCGCGGCAAGCTGCTGCTCAACGGCGTCGAGCTGCTGGTCATCGACGAGGCCGACCGGATGCTCGACATGGGGTTCATCCCCGATATCGAGCGGATCGTGAAGCTGGTGCCGTTCACGCGCCAGACGCTGTTCTTCTCGGCGACGATGCCGCCGGAGATCCAGCGCCTCGCCGACGACTTCCTGCACAATCCGGTCCGCATCGAGGTGGCCCGCCCGGCCTCGACGGCCAGCACCATCACCCAGCGCCTGGTCGCGACGGGCCCCGAGGGGCACCAGAAGCGCAAGGTCCTGCGCAAGCTGATCCGCGCCGCCGAGGAGCTGAACAACGGCATCATCTTCTGCAACCGCAAGCGCGACGTCGCGCAGCTGCAGAAGTCGCTGTCGAACCACGGCTTCAACGTCGCGGCCCTGCACGGCGACATGGACCAGCGCGCCCGCATGGCGGCGCTCGACGCGTTCCGCTCCGGCGAGGTGCCGCTGCTCGTGGCCAGCGACGTGGCCGCCCGCGGCCTCGACATCCCGGCGGTGAGCCACGTCTTCAATTTCGACGTACCGCACCACGCCGAGGATTACGTCCACCGGATCGGCCGCACCGGCCGGGCGGGCCGTGCCGGCGCCGCCTTCACCCTGGTCGGCCGGGGCGACGAGAAGTCGCTCGCCGCGATCGAGACGCTGATCGGCCAGCCGATCGCCTGGGCGGAGGGCGATCTCGCCAGCCTGCCCGAGGACGAGGCCGGTGAACCGGGCGAGCGTCGTAGCCGGGGCGGCCGCGGCCGTCGCGACGAGGGACGCCGCGAGGAACCGCGCCGGGATGACGGACGCCGGGACGAGACCCGCCGCCGCCGCGCCCGCGGTCCCCGGCCCGACGAGGCCGCGGCCCCGCCGCGCCGCAACGGCGAGGCGCCCCGGCCTCAGGAGGAGCGGCGCCCTGTGCAGGACGAGCGGGCTTCGCCCGGCCGGCGCAACGACCGGGGCCGCCATCGCGACGACGACGCGATGCCCGAGGCCGAGATCGGCATGGGCGCTCACGTTCCCGCGTTCCTGCTACGGCCGGTTGTACTGAAAAAGCGCAAAGAGAGCGAGTAGACGCTATATTTCTCACGTGCCCGGGACTCTTGCGCGCACGCTTTAACTGCTTCTCCACGGACCGACCCTACAAGTCGGGGGGAGGCGCCGGCACGAAGCCGGCGCCCAGCGCGGAGACGTTCGATGCCTGACCTGAGCAGCGCCGAGCTTGATCGGAGCTTCCTGTTCGGTCAGCGGGCGATGGAGCTGATGAAGGCGTACAGCTCGCCGGCGACGCCGCGCAGCTACGCCGTCTGGTACACCTACGTCGCCGGCTTGAACCCGCAGCTCAACGAGGCCGTGAAGCGGGTCACCGCCGAGCGCGGGGTGCTCGCCGACAAGACCATCGACCAGCTCTTCGAGACCTATCTCGACGGCCGCCGGCTCTCGACCGAGACCGAGCGGGCGAGCACCGGGGTGCTGGCCGAGATCGAGCAGATCATGGAGATGCTCGACGCGGCACTCGGCTCCACGGCGCGCTACGGCGCCTCGCTGCAGGCCTTCAGCCAGGACCTCGCCGCCCCGGCCGTGAACCGGGCCCGGGTGCGGGAGATCGTCTCCTCGCTCGTCGTCACCACCCGGGACGTCGCCGCCAACAACCGCACCCTCGAGGCGCGGATGCGCGAGAGCCGCAACGAGATCGAGACCCTGCGCGAGACCCTCGAGGCGGTGCGCGTCGAGTCCCTGACCGATCCGCTCACCGGCATCGGCAACCGCAAGCATTTCGAGGAGATGCTGCGCAAGGCCGTCGACCACGCCGCGGTGCAGGGCCAGCCGGTCTGCCTGATCGTGCTCGACATCGACCACTTCAAGCGCTTCAACGACCTCTACGGCCACCTCACCGGCGACCAGGTGCTGCGCCTGGTGGCGATGACCATGCGCGAGTGCGTCGAGACGCGGACCACCATCGCGCGGTTCGGCGGCGAAGAATTCGGGATCATCCTGCCGGACAGCGACCGGCTCGATGCGCGGGAGGTGGCCGAGAAGGTTCGCACCAGCGTGATGGGCCGCGAGCTGGTCAAGCGCTCGACCGGCGAGAGCCTCGGGCGGATCACCATCTCGGTCGGCGTCGCGGTCTACCGGCGCGGCGACACCGCGGTGTCGCTGCTGGAGCGGGCCGATCACTGCATGTTCACGGCCAAGAGGTCGGGCCGCAACCGGGTGATCGACGACGCCGTTCCGGTCGAGACCATGAACGACGTCGCCTGATCCCCCTCCCCGCGGGGGCCGCGCTCCGGCGCCCGCCGGAGTGCCGACCTGTCCTCAGGCGTGGGCGGCGGCCAGGGCGTTCGGGTCGGCGGGCGTGATCGCGACCGATTCGCCGCAGCCGCAGGCCGAGGTCTGGTTGGGATTGTTGAACACGAATTGCGACGCGAGCTTCGTGGTCTGGAAGTCCATCTCGGTACCGAGTAGGAACAGCACCGCCTTCGGATCGATGAAGACGCGGACGCCCTTGTCCTCGATCATGTCCTCGCCGGGCTTGCGCTCCTCGGCATATTCCATCGTGTAGCTCATCCCGGCGCAGCCGCCGTTCTTGACCCCGACGCGCAGGCCCGCGATGGGGCGCTCGGCGTCGGCCATGATGCCCTTGATCCGCTCGGCGGCGGCGTCCGTCAGCGACATCACCTTGAAGCTCGGTGCCATTGTCAAAACTCTCTCCGACGGCCGGGTTCAAGGCCCGGGCGGTTGAGGCGTGAGGTTACGTCTCGGAAGATAAGCATCCCATGGCCCGCGGTCCACCGCAGGCCGTGATGGGATGGGAGGCGACGATGGCGGATGCAGCGCGCCGGCGAATGACGCCGGAGGAGTTCTTTCGCTGGCAGGAGGGACAGGAGGAGCCGTCCGCACGCGTCGACGGCATTCCGGTTCCGCAGCACCGGATGATGACCGGGGTCAGCGTGCAGCATGACCGGGTGACGGTGAACGTCATCATCACGTCGGGCGATCAGCTTCGCGGCTAGCGCTGCCGGCCGACGACCGGCGACGTGTCGCTGCGGACCAGCATCACCACGATCCGCCGGCCCCACGTCACGGTCGAGTACGGCGAGATGGTCTACGACACCCACGAGGCCAGCGAACCGCGCCTCGTCGTCGAGGTCGCCGCCCCCTCCACGACCGCCGTCGACCGGACGGTGAAGCTGGAGGAGTACAAGCGCCATCCTGCTCCTCGAGACCGTGGCGCCGGTCGCCCTCCTCTACCGCCGCGAGGCGGAGGGCTGGCAGCCGGAGCTGTTCGAGGGCCTGGACGCAGTGATTGATCTGCCGGAGCTCGGCGCGCGGCCGGGGCTCGCCGAAACCTACGACGGTCTCACCGTCCCAACCCGCATCACCGACGCGATGCGTTGATCCGGATCACCACATGTCGAGGGCGATGCGGGCCTCGTCGGACATCCGGCTCTGGTCCCACGGCGGGTCGAACACCATGGTGACGCTGCACCCGGCGACGCCCGGCACCGCCGAGACGGCGTTCTCGACCCAGCCGGGCATCTCGCCGGCCACCGGGCAGCCCGGCGCGGTCAGGGTCATGTCGATGGCGACGGTGCGGTCGTCGGCGATGTCGACGCGGTAGATCAGGCCGAGCTCGTAGATATCGGCCGGGATCTCGGGATCGTAGACGGATTTCAGCGCCGCCACGATGCCGTCGGTCAGCCGGTCCAGTTCCTCCGGCGGGATCGCCGAGGCGCTCACCTGCGGGGAATTCGCGCCGCTCACGGCGGCTGGTGTGTCAGTCATGCGCGGTTCCTCACGCGAACATCCGCTCGGCCCGGGTCAGGGCCGCGACAAGGGCGTCGATCTCCGCCGTCGTATTATACAGGCCGAACGAGGCGCGACAGGTGGAAGTGGTGCCGAAGCGCTTGAGCAGCGGCATGGCGCAGTGGGTGCCGGCCCGCACCGCGACGCCCTGGCGGTCGATCACCGTCGCGACGTCGTGGGCATGCGCGCCCTTCATCTCGAAGGAGATCACCGCGCCCTTGTCCTTCGCGGTGCCGATGATCCGCAGGCTGTTCATGCCGCGCAGCCGCTCCTGCGCGTAAGTCAGCAGGTGCGCCTCGTGGGCGGCGATGCGCTCGCGACCGAGGCTCATCATGAATTCGAGCGCCGCGCCGAGCCCGATCGCCTCAATGATCGCCGGGGTGCCGGCCTCGAAGCGGTGCGGGGGCGCGTTGTAGGTGATGCGCTCCTCCTCGACGATCTCGATCATCTCGCCGCCGCCCTGGTAGGGGGGCAGGCGCTCCAGCCACTCCTTCTTGCCGTAGAGCACGCCGATCCCGGTCGGCCCGTAGACCTTGTGGCCGGTGAAAACGAAGAAGTCGCAATCGAGGGCCTGGACGTCGATCGCCTGGTGCACCGCGCTCTGGGCGCCGTCGAGCAGCACCGGCACGCCGCGCTCGTGGGCGATGCGGACGATCTCCTCGGCCGGCGTGATCGTGCCGAGCACGTTCGACATGTGGCTGATCGCCACCATCTTGGTCCTGGGCGAGAACAGCTTCTCGAACTCCTCGACCAGGAAGTTGCCCTCGTCGTCGACGGGGGCGAATTTCAGCACGGCGCCGCGGCGCTCGCGCAGGAAGTGCCAGGGCACGATGTTGGAATGGTGCTCCATGATCGACAGGATGATCTCGTCACCCTCGCCGATCAGCCCGGCCCAGCCCATGCAGGTCGCCACGAGATTGTAGGCCTCGGTGGCGTTGCGGGTGAAGATGATCTCGTCGGTGGAGCGGGCGTTGAGGAATTGGCGCGTCGTCTCGCGGGCGCCCTCGAAGCCTTCCGTTGCCGCATTCGCCATGAAGTGCAGGCCGCGATGCACGTTGGCGTAGGCCGTCTCCATCGCCCCCGACATGGCGTCGATCACCGCCCGCGGCTTCTGCGCCGAGGCGGCGTTGTCGAGATAGACCAGCGGCTTGCCGTAGACCTGCTGCGACAGGATCGGGAATTGCGCCCGGATCGCCTCGACGTCGTAGGGGGTCTGAAGGACGGGTGCGTTCATGTCGGGCTCTCTTGGCAGGCTCTCTTGCATGGCGTGAGAGGGGCCGGCCCGTAGGCCGGCCCGGTCGTTTCTGAGCCGCGCGATATCAGCCGCGACGGGCGAGCCAGGCCTCGATCTCGGCGATCATCGCCTCGCGGGCGCCCTCGTGGGTGACCGCCTCGATCGCCTCGCCGAGGAAGGCCTGGACCAGCAGGCTCTCGGCTTCGGCACGCGGCAGGCCGCGGGCCATCAGGTAGAACAGCAGGTCCTCGTCCGGCGCGCCGCAGGTGGCGCCGTGGCCGCAGGCCACGTCGTCGGCGAAGATCTCCAGCTCCGGCTTGTTCATCATCTGCCCCTCGTCCTTGAGGAGGAGACAGTCGGACTTCATCTTGCCGTCGGTCTTCTGGGCGACCTGACGGACGATGATCTTGCCCTGGAACACGCCGGTGGCGTCGCCGTCGATCACCGTCTTGAACTGCTCGCGGCTGATGCCGCCGAGGGCCGCGTGGTCGGCCAGCAGGGTCGAGTCGGCGAGCTGTCCGTCGCGGATCATCGCGGCGCCGTTGACGGTGGCGGTCGCGTCGTCGCCCGCGAAGTGCAGGTAGAGCTGGTGGCGCGACAGCACCGCCCCGGTCACCACGTTGACGGTCTCGATGTGAGAGCCGGCGCCGAGGCGGGCCGAGACGGTCGAGAGCGCGATGGCCGCATCGCCCTCGAGGTTGAGCCGGCTGTGGAGCACGCGGGCACGGTCGCCGACCACGACGTCGAGGACGTCGTTGGGCTGGTAGGCGACACCGTCCGGACCCTCGTGGCTCTCCAGCAGCGTCACCTCGGAGTCGTCGCCGGCCACGACCAGCACGCGGGTCGCGGTCGAGAATGCGGCGTCGCCGGTGCCGATGAAGCGCAGGTGCAGGGCCCGCTCGATCTTGGCGCCGGCCTCGACCCGGATCACCGCGCCGTCCGCCATGAAGGCGGCGTTGAGCTGGTAGATCGGGTTCTCGCGGGTTTGCTCAACCGGGGCGAGATGGTCGAGAAGCGGGTGGCCCTCGGCCATGGCCTTGGCGAAGGTCACCACCTCCAGGCCCTCGGGCAGGCCCGAGAGGTCGGAGAGCGCCGCGACCAGGTGGCCGTTGACGAAGGTCAGGCGCGCGGCCTCGATCCCGGCGAAGCCCCGGGCGGTCTTGACCGCGTTGCGGGCGGTCTCAGGCTCGGGCACCTCGGCCGGCGGCGCCGCTTCACGGACGGCGGCGCGCAGGTCGGTGTATTTGAACGCCTCGACGCGGCGATGCGGCAGGCCTGCCGCCTCGAAATAGCGGAACGCCTCCTCGCGAGCGATGGCCGCCCCCGGGAGCTTGAGCCGCTGGACCTCGAAGAGCTTCGACAGCCCGGTCTCGGCGGCGGTGCGGAGGGTCGTGACGTCGGCCATGGTTACGCGGCCTCGCTCGCCCGGTACTCGGCGTAGCCGGAGGCCTCGAGCTCGAGGGCGAGCTCCTTGCCGCCGGACTTCACCACCCGGCCCTGCGCCATCACGTGCACGGTGTCGGGCACGATGTGGTTGAGCAGGCGCTGGTAGTGGGTGATGACCAGGAAGCTGCGGTTCTCGGCGCGAAGCGCGTTCACGCCCTCCGAGACGATGCGCAGCGCATCGATGTCGAGGCCGGAATCGGTCTCGTCGAGGACGCAGAAGCGCGGCGACAGCAGCGCCATCTGCAGGATCTCCATGCGCTTCTTCTCGCCGCCGGAGAACCCGACATTGAGGGCGCGCTTGAGCATCTCGCGGTTGATCTCGAGCTTGTCGGCCGCCGCGAAGACCTGGCGCATGAAGTCGGGGGTGGTCAGCTCCTCCTCGCCGCGGGTCTTGCGCTGGGCGTTCATCGCCGCCTTGAGGAAGGTCATCGTGCCGACGCCCGGGATCTCCAGCGGGTACTGGAAGGCCAGGAAGATGCCGGCGGCGGCGCGGGCATCGGCCTCCATCTCCAGGATGTTCTCGCCGTCGAGCAGGATCTCGCCGTCGAGGACCTCGTAATCCTCCTTGCCGGCGATGACGTAGGACAGGGTCGACTTGCCGGAGCCGTTCGGGCCCATGATGGCGGCGACCTCGCCGTCGTTGACGGTCAGGCTCAGGCCGTTGAGGATGCGCTTGTCCTCGATGTTGACGACCAGGTTCTTGATTTCGAGCATGGTAAAGCAGTCCTGACGGGAGCGGCCGCCCGGGCGGCACGGCATCCGTTGCAATGAATCCAGAGCGTGGACGGCTTCCGGCGCCGAGCCGGAAGCCGGGAAGCGATCAGCCCACCGAGCCTTCCAGGCTGATCGAGATCAGCTTCTGGGCCTCGACGGCGAATTCCATCGGGAGCTGCTGCAGCACGTCGCGGACGAAGCCGTTGACGATGAGCGCGGTCGCCTCCTCCTCGGAAAGGCCGCGCTGCTGGCAGTAGAACTTCTGGTCCTCGGAGATCTTCGAGGTGGTGGCCTCGTGCTCGAACACCGCCGAGGCGTTCTTCGACTCGATGTAGGGCACGGTATGCGCCCCGCACTGGTCGCCGATCAGCAGAGAGTCGCAATTGGTGAAGTTGCGCGCGCCCTTGGCCTTCTTATGCGCCGAGACGAGACCACGATAGGTGTTCTGCGACCGGCCGGCCGAGATGCCCTTCGAGATGATCCGGCTCGTCGTGTTCTTGCCGAGATGGATCATCTTGGTGCCGGAATCGACCTGCTGCATGCCGTTCGACACCGCGATCGAGTAGAACTCGCCACGGGAATTGTCGCCGCGCAGGATGCAGGACGGGTACTTCCAGGTGATCGCCGAGCCGGTCTCGACCTGCGTCCACGAGATCTTCGAGTTCACGCCGCGGCAATCGCCGCGCTTGGTCACGAAGTTGTAGATGCCGCCGCGGCCTTCCGAGTCGCCCGGGTACCAGTTCTGCACCGTCGAGTACTTGATCTCGGCGTCGTCGAGGGCGACGAGCTCGACCACCGCGGCGTGGAGCTGGTTGTCGTCGCGCCGCGGGGCGGTGCAGCCCTCGAGATACGAGACGTAGGAGCCCTTGTCGGCGATGATCAGCGTGCGCTCGAACTGGCCGGTGTCACGCTCGTTGATGCGGAAGTAGGTCGACAGCTCCATCGGGCAGCGCACGCCCGGCGGGATGTAGACGAACGAGCCGTCGGAAAAGACCGCCGAGTTCAGGGTCGCAAAGTAGTTGTCGGTGACCGGAACCACCGAGCCGAGGTACTTCCGCACCAGCTCGGGATGCTCGCGCAGAGCCTCCGAGATCGGCATGAAGATGACGCCGGCCTTGGCGAGTTCCGCCTTGAAGGTGGTGGCGACCGACACCGAATCGAACACGGCGTCCACGGCGACGCGGCGCTCGGGGGCGATGCCCTCCAGTACCTCGACCTCGCGCAGCGGGATGCCGAGCTTCTCGTAGGTCTTCAGGATCTCGGGATCGATCTCGTCGAGCGACTGCGCCGCCTTGCGCTTCGGCGCGGCGTAATAGTACAGCTCGTCATAGTTGATCTTGTCGTACTCGACCCGTGCCCAGTTCGGCTCCTTCATCGTGAGCCAGCGGCGATAGGCGTCGAGGCGCCATTCGAGCATCCACTCCGGCTCGTCCTTCTTGGCCGAAATGAAGCGGATCACGTCCTCGGAGAGGCCCTTCTCGGACTTCTCCATCTCGATCGTGGTCTCGAACCCGTACTTGTACTGATCGACATCGATGGCGCGGACGCGATCGACCGTCTCCTGCACTGCAGGCATACCCGTCTCCTACCGCTTACGGCTTCAAGGGCCGCGAGGTGATGACACGGCCGGGGATGGGCCACATGCTCATGCGGCCCGCTCCCGGCGCTTATATAGGGACGAAATCAGCCGATCGAAGGCCGCGAGGAACCTTTCCCCGTCCTCTTCCCGGCTGTTCCAACCCAAGCTCACGCGCAACGCCCCCGCGGAGAGGGCCGGATCGACCCCCATCGCCGCGAGAACGCCGGAGCGCGAAACCTTCCCCGAGGCGCAGGCCGCCCCGGACGAGACCGCCACACCGTCGAGGTCGAGGGCGATCAGGGCCGTCTCGGCCTTGAGCCCCAGCACCGCGACGCACAGGGTGTTGGGCAGGCGCTCCGCGCCCTCCCCGAACACGACCGCCTCCGGCGCCCGCTCCCGGATGCCCGCCGCGATCGCGTCACGCAGGCTCCCGAGGCGGACGGCCTCCGCCGCCATGGCCGCCAGGGCCCGTTCCGCCGCGACACCGAACCCGACGATGCCCGGGACATTCTCGGTCCCGGCCCGCAGGCGCCCTTCCTGCCCGCCGCCGCGGAGGAAGGCCGGCTCCAGGGCCGCGCCCTCCCCGAGCACGATCGCCCCCACGCCCTTCGGCGCTCCAAGCTTGTGGCCCGACAGGGTCACGGCGTCGGCGCTGAATATATTGCGCCCAATTGAAATTCGTCCAGCGGCCTGGACCGCGTCGCTGTGGAACAGGGCGCCGTGCTGGCATGCCAGCGCCGCAACCCTCGCCAGGGGCTGGACCACCCCGGTCTCGTTGTTGGCCGCCTGGACCGACACGAGGGCGGTGACGCCACGATCGGCCAGCGCCGCCAGCCGCGCCTCCAGCACGTCGAGCCGCAGGCTCCCGTCGGCATCGACCGGCAGGATCTCGGCGGCCTCCGCCGCGAAGCGATGGCCTTGCAGGCAGCACGGATGCTCGGTCGCACCGATCAGGAGCCGGACCGGCGCCGGAAGGCCGCGCCGCGTCAGCGCGCCCGACAGGACCGCGTTCGCCGCCTCGGTGCCGCCGCTGGTGAACACCACCCGCGAGGGCGCCGCCCCGACGAGGGACGCGACCTTGGCCCGCGCCGCCTCGACGGCGGAGCGGGCAGCCCTGCCCTCGCGATGGACAGAGGAGGGATTGCCGGGCAATTCGACGAGCGCGCGCGCGACCGCCTCCGCCACCTCGGGCCGCACCGGCGAGGTCGCGTTGTGGTCGAGATAGGCGCGCGCGCGCTCCATGCGCTGAATTCCTTTGCCTTTCCCCCCGGGGGCCGTGCTAAGGCCCGCCCCGGATACGCGTAATCAGACGGTACGTGCTCGCCGGCGCGAGGCCCGATGCTGCGGCACCCGGTTCTTTAGAACGATTCTAGTCATCTAGAACAGTTCTAAGGGTGCTTTTATGGGAGACGGGACCCGAGTCAAGCTTCGGCCCCGGGCTCACCATCCGTTCCTGCGCCGCGCTCACGCACCGTTGAAGCTCGAAAGAGGTCGTTCATGCCCGAGGTCATCTTCGCCGGTCCCGCCGGTCGGCTGGAGGGGCGCTACCAGGCGCCGAAGCAGAAGGGCGCCCCGATCGCCATCGTGCTGCACCCGCACCCGCAATTCGGCGGCACGATGAACAACCAGATCGTCTACAACCTGTTCTACACGTTCGCGAATCGCGGCTTTGCGGCCCTGCGCTTCAACTTCCGGGGCGTGGGCCGCAGCCAGGGTTCGTTCGACCACGGCGTCGGCGAGCTGTCGGACGCGGCCGCCGCCCTCGACTGGGTCCAGGCGGTCAACCCGGAGGCCCGGGCCTGCTGGATCGCCGGCGTGTCGTTCGGCTCCTGGATCGGCATGCAGCTCCTGATGCGCCGCCCGGAGATCGAGGGCTTCATCTCGATCGCCGCGATGGCGAACCGCTACGATTTCAGCTTCCTCGCCCCCTGCCCGTCCTCGGGCCTGTTCGTGCACGGCTCCGAGGACCGGGTCGCGCCGGCCCGCGAGGTGATGCCGGTGATCGAGAAGGTGAAGACCCAGAAGGGCGTCATCATCGAGCACCAGATCGTCGAGGGCGCCAACCACTTCTTCGACGGCAAGGTCGACGAGCTGACCCAGACGGTCGACACCTACCTCGACAAGCGCCTCGGCAAGCGGGACGAGGCGGCCTGACCCCACGGCGCGCCGGCCCCGCGCCCCGCGCGGGCCGTCCGTGCCCTCGGAACGGGGCCGCGGGCGAGGCGGACACCACCGGAGGACAGCCGGGCGCCCGACTCCTCGGGCGCCTCATTCCTGCGGCTCGAACGTCATCGCCACCCCGTTCATGCAATAGCGCAAGCCGGTCGGGGCCGGGCCGTCATCGAAGACGTGGCCGAGATGGCCCTGGCACCGGGCGCAATGCACCTCCGTCCGGGTCATGAAGAACGAGCGGTCGGTCTGGGTCTCCACCGCCCCGTCGAGCGGCGCGTAGAAGCTCGGCCAGCCGGTGCCGGATTCGAACTTGGTGGCGGAGTCGAACAGCGGCTGGCCGCAACCGGCGCAGGCGAAGGTCCCGGTTCGTTTCTCGTGGTCGAGCGGGCTGGTGCCGGCCCGCTCGGTGCCGTGCTCGCGCAGCACGCGGTATTGCCGGGGCGTCAGGCTCCGGCGCCACTCCGCCTCGGTGCGGGTCTCGGCGGTGCCGGTGTCGTTCGCGGCCATCGGAGCCTCTCCTCGTCACGTCCGTGATCGTCGAGGCCCCAAGATGGTGGCGCACACCGCATCTCGCGAGACGCTGCGGCGGCGCTGCTCAGGCCGGCGCCCCGACCGTATCGGCCATCCGGGCGCGGCGCGCGCCCATCGGCACCTCCGGCCCGACGGTGGTGTCGCGGGCGGTCTGGTGCTCCAGCTCGGCATTGATCTCGCCGCCGAGCAGCACGATCGTGGACGAGATCCAGATCCAGGTCATGAAGCCGATCGCGGCGCCGAGCGAGCCGTAGGTCTCGTTGTAGCTGCCGAAATGGGCGACGTACCAGGAGAAGCCGATCGAGGCGACGAGCCAGACCACCCCGGCGGTGAGGCTGCCGGGCGTGACCCAGCGCCAGCGCGGCAGGTCGCGGCTCGGGCCGTAGCGGTAGAGGAGCGCCAGGGCGAGGAGCAGCACGGCGAGCAGCGCCGGCCAGCGCAGCAGCGCGATGTACCAGGCCGTCGGGCTGATCCGGATGCCGAAATATCCCAGGAAGTTCAGCGCCACCGGCAGCACCACGATGCAGCCGAGCGCCACGACGACGAAGACCAGGGCTCCCAGGGTGAAGGTGAGCGAGCGCAGGTTGAGCTGAAAGAAGCTGCGCTTCTCCTCCTCCTCGTAGACGATGTTGAGGGCGTCGAACATCGCCTTCATGCCGGCATTGGCGCTCCACAGCGAGATGGCGAGGCTGGTGAAGAAGGTGATGCCGAGCGTGGTGCCGCCCTTGGCGGTGATGCGCTTGACCTGGTCGCCGATGATCTCCAGCGCGCCGGAGGGCATCACGCCCTGGAGCAGGGAGAGGTGATCGTTGATGGTGCTCGGATCGGTGAACAGCCCGTAGAGCGAGACGAGCGCCGCCACCGCCGGGAAGAGGGCGAGCAGGGTATAGAAGGTGACGCCCGCGGCCACCGACAGCACCCGGTCCTTCTGGAATTCGAGGTAGACGCGGTAGAGCACGTCCTTCCAGCCCTTGGCCGGGATCTCGGTCGGCGTCTCGGCCTTGCGGCCGCGCTCGACCTCGGTGTCGGCGACCCACTGGGCCGGACGCCCGGAATACGACTTGGCGCCGCCGCCGAGGTGCCGGTTCGGATCGGGTGCGGCATCCATGACGCCGTCCGGCCGCCGCGCCGTGACGAGGCGGACCAGGGCGAGACCGAGGAAGACGGTCCACAGGGTCGAGGTCACGCCGGACGGGGCGGGACCGGAGCGGGGTTCGGGCGGCATCACGGCACCGGATCAGGAGGATCGCATCGGACCCACAAGCGTGGGCGCTCGGGATCACAACGTCGCGTCGCAGGGGACGTTCCAGCTTCGGTAAAATGCCGGCAGGTCAATGGGTTGACCCAACGCGATCAGGCCGCCGCGCTGCCGCCCGGCAGGCTGCGGATCAGCTCGGCGAAGCGGTCGCCCTGCACCAGCACGTGGGCGTGCAGGCGCGCGCCCGCCAGCGCCTCGTCCCCGGCCAGGATCGCCTCCACCGCGCCCTCGTGCTCGGCGAGCGACTGGCGCAGCCGGTTGCGGGCCCGGAGCTGGACGCGCCGGAACGGCGCCAGGCGGCGGCTCAGGCCCTGGGCCTGCTCGCACAGGAAGCCGTTGCGCGAAGCCCGGTAGATCACCGCGTGGAAGACGGCGTTCTCGGCGTAATAGGCCTCGGTATCGCCCGCCGCCGCCGCCGCCCGGCAGGCCGCCAGGGCGGTGACGAGATCGCCCTGGTGCTCGTCGGTCAGCCGGCGGGCGGCGAGGCGGCCGCAGGCGGCCTCCAGCTCCGCCATGGTCTCGAACATCTCGATCAGCCGGGCCGGCTCCGGGGTGCTCACCACCGCGCCGCGGCGCGGCTTGACCTCGATCAGGCCGGTGACGGCGAGTTGCAGCAGCGCCTCGCGGATCGGCGTGCGCGACACTCCGAACCGGGCGGCGAGCTGGACCTCGTCGAGCCGGTCGCCGGGGCGCAGCACGCCGTCCACGATCTCGTCCTCGATCGTCTGTCGCAGCCGCTGGGCGTGACTCATGGCGCGTGACTCATGGCGCGTGGCTCATGGCGTATCCCGGCTTCCACCGAGAAGAGTATGCACCTTGGTTGACAAAATATACAAGATCGGGGTCTTCTGAGTGCAGAATGCGGCAGGCTTCAACCTGCCCGGGCGTCAAGCCGACCCGCACCATCCGGAGCCGACGGGCTCCCCCCAGAGGAAACGCCATGGCCCTCACTCGCCGCTCCCTCGTGGCCGCCGGCCTCGCCGCCCCCGCCCTGGTCGGCCTCGGTCGCGCCGCGCAGGCCGCCACGACCCTGAAGCTCTCGCACCAGTTCCCGGGCGGCACGATCGACGAGGGCGACTTCCGCGACCGGATGTGCCGGAAGTTCGCGGCCGCGGTGAAGGAGCGCTCCAAAGGCGCGCTGGAGGTCCAGGTCTATCCCGGCTCGTCGCTGATGAAGACGAACGCGCAGTTCAGCGCGATGCGCAAGGGCGCGCTCGACATGAGCCTCTACCCGCTGCCCTATGCGGGCGGCGAGGTGCCGGAGACCAATATCGGGCTGATGCCGGCTTTGGTGACCTCCTACCAGCAGGCGATGGCCTGGAAGGCGGCGCCGGTCGGCCGCAAGCTCACCGAGATCCTGCTGTCGAAGAACATCGTCATGGTCTCCTGGGTCTGGCAGGCGGGGGGCGTGGCCAGCCGCGACCGCCCGCTGGTGCGGCCGGAGGATGCCAAGGGCCTGAAGGTCCGCGGCGGCTCGCGCGAGATGGACCTGATGATGAAGGCGGCCGGTGCGGCCACCCTCAGCCTGCCCTCCAACGAATCCTACGCCGCGATGCAGACCGGCGCCTGCGACGCGGTCATCACCTCCTCCACCAGCCTGATCTCGTTCCGGCTGGAGGAATTGTCGAAATCCCTCACCTCGGGCCGGGGCCGCTCGTACTGGTTCATGCTCGAGCCGATCATGATGTCGAAGACGATCTTCGACGGCCTGCCGAAGGACCACCGCGACCTGATCATGGCGGTCGGCGCCGAGCTCGAATCCTTCGGCCAGGAGGGCGCGCAAGCCGACGACACCCGGGTCGAGCAGATCTTCGGGAAGGCCGGCGCCAAGGTCGAGAACCTCGACGAGGCGACGCTCAACCGCTGGCGCGACATCGCCCGCGACTCGGCCTGGAAGGATTATGCGGCGAAGTCGTCCACCTGCGCCGAGATGCTGAAGCTCGCGGAGGCGGTCGCGTGAGCCACGCCTTCGATGCGGCCTCCGCCGCCGCCGAACCGGAGCGCGCGACCGCGCGGCCCCGGCTGCCCGGCCCCCTCGCGGCGATCGACGCCGCGATGGGCGGCCTCAACCGGCTGATCCTGCTCCTCGGCGGCGTCGCGCTCGTGGCCGCCTGCCTGGTGCTGAGCTACAGCGTCGTCGTCCGCTACTTCCTGAAGATCCCGACCGAGTGGCAGGACGAGACGGCGGTGTTCCTCATCGTCGGCGCCACCTTCCTGTCGGCGGCGGGCGTCCAGGCAAGGCGCGGCCACGTCGCCATCGAGGCGCTGACCGGCCTGCTGCCGCCGCGGGCGAACCGCCTGCGCCTGCTCTTCGCCGACGTGGTCAGCCTCGCCTTCGTGGCCTTCTTCGCCTGGAAGAGCTGGACCCTGCTGCACGAGGCCTGGGTCGACGGCCAGATCTCGCAATCGACCTGGGGCCCGCCGCTCTGGATCCCCTACTCGCTGATGGCCGTCGGCATGACGCTGCTTTCCTTGCAGTTCATGCTCCAGATCGCCGAGGCGGTGGCCCGCGGACCGGACGCCGCCGGCTTCGCCGATCCGAAGATCGGGCTCGGCGCCGACCTCGAGCGCGCCAAGAAGCACGACAGGAAGGGATCCTCCCGATGAGCACCGCGATCATCGGCACCCTCTATGCGGGGGCCACCCTGGGCGCGATGCTCGCCGGCATCCCGATCGCCTTCGCGCTCGGCGCGGTGGCCCTCGTCTTCATGCTGGCCTTCATGCCCGGCGCCTCCCTCGATACGGTGGCGCAGAACGTCTACGAGGAGATGGCCTCGATCACGCTGCTGTCGATCCCGCTCTTCATCCTGAAGGGCGCGGCGATCGGCCGGTCGAAGGCGGGCCAGGACCTCTACTCGGCGATGCATGCCTGGATGCACAAGATCCCCGGGGGTCTCGGCATCGCCAACGTCTTCGCCTGCGCGCTCTTCGCCGCCATGGCGGGGTCGAGCCCGGCGACCTGCTCGGCGATCGGCTCGGCCGGCATCCCGGAAATGCGCCGGCGCGGCTATTCGGGCGGGTTCGCCGCCGGCATCATCGCGGCGGGCGGCACGCTCGGCATCCTGCTGCCGCCCTCGATCACCATGATCCTCTACGCGGTGGCGGCCGAGCAGTCGCTCGGGCGGCTCTTCCTCGCCGGCATCGGCCCGGGGCTGCTCCTGGTCCTGCTCTTCGCGGCCTACGCCGCCTGGCGCTTCCGGCGCGAATTCGCCATGGCGCGGGCGGCCTACGTCACCGGCGGCGCCGAGCACCCGATCCTGGCCGAGGACCGCTACTCGATGGCGGAGCGCTTCTCGACCCTGCCGCGGGTGCTGCCCTTCGTGGTGCTGCTCACCGGCGTGATGGTGGCGCTCTACGGCGGCTACGCCACGCCCTCCGAAACGGCGGGCCTCGGCGGCCTTCTGGCCCTCGCGTTGATCGCGGCGATCTACGGCGTCTGGCGGGCCCGGGACGTGAGCCCGATCCTGATCGCGACCTTGCGCGAATCCACCATGCTGATGCTGATCATCGGCATGTCGCTGCTCTACGCCTACGTGATGAGCTACCTCCACATCTCGCAGGCCGCCGCGGCCGCGATCGTGGCGATGCATCTCTCGCCCTGGCTGCTGCTGCTCACCATCCTGCTCCTGGTGGTGGGCCTCGGCTTCTTCCTGCCGCCGGTCTCGATCATCCTGATGACCGCGCCGATCATCCTGCCGCCTTTGCGCGAGGCAGGATTCGACCTGGTCTGGTTCGGCGTCGTGATGACGATCACCATGGAGATGGGGCTGATCCACCCGCCGGTCGGCCTCAACATCTTCGTCATCAAGAACATCGCCCCGGACATCCCGCTCTCCGAGATCATCTGGGGCACCCTGCCCTTCGTGATCCTGATGGGGATCGCGATCCTGGTCCTCTGCGTCGCCCCCGGCATCGCCCTTTGGCTGCCGGATCTCCTCTTGCCCTCGACCAAGTAGAGGCGCCACCATGCGAGAGGCAACACGCGGCGCCGCGCGGATGCGGCGCCTCTCCCTCCTCTCCGCGTCCCCCGCGGAGCCCGATCCTCCCAAGAGCGGCGCCGGCCCCGACCGACGGGGACGGCCCGGACGTGATGAGAGCGAAATGGCGGCGATCTCGTTCCTCGGCGACCTCCTCCAGAGCATCTCGGACCGGGGCCGCGGGCTGATCGCCTTCGGTCGCGGCGACCTCGCCAAGGCGAGCGTCGCCGACGTGGTCAAGCTCTGCGAGGACCTGATCTCGCGGCGCGGCGAGGCCTCGGGCGTGGCGCTGGCCCGCATCATCCTCGACCGCTACGAGAGCTTCGGCCGCGACGACCGCCACGACTTCCTGCGCCGCATCGCCCTCGATTTCGGGGCCGACCACGCGGCGGTGGAGGGCGCCATCGCGGCCTACGCCAAGACGCCGTCGCGCGCCGCCCTCGGCCGCTTGCACGAGGCGGCCGAGCCCCGCTCGCAGGAGTTGATCCGCCGCCTCAACCTCGCCCGCGACGGCACGATCGCCCTGGTGCGGATGCGCGAGGACCTGTTTTCGTTGCGCGACGCCGCCCGCAAGGCCGACAAGCCGGATCCGGCCCTGGCGGAAGCCGTCGAGAGCCTCGATTCCGATTTCGAGCACCTGTTCGCGTCGTGGTTCAACCGCGGCTTCCTGGTGCTGCGCCGGATCGACTGGACCACCCCGGCCCACATCCTCGAAAAGATCATCCGCTACGAGGCGGTGCACGCGATCTCGGGATGGGACGACCTGCGCCGGCGCATCGAGCCGCCGGACCGGCGCTGCTTCGCCTTCTTCCACCCGGCGCTCCTCGACGAGCCCTTGATCTTCGTCGAGGTGGCGCTGACCACCGGCATCGCCGCGGCGATCGCCCCGATCCTGGCCCATGACCGCCAGCCGACCGCGACCCGCGAGGCGACGACCGCCATCTTCTACTCGATCTCGAACTGCCAGAAGGGCCTGGCCGGCATCACCTTCGGCAATTTCCTGATCAAGCAGGTGGTCGAGGACCTCTGCCGCGAGATGCCGGCGCTGAAGACCTTCGTGACCCTGTCGCCGGTGCCGGGCTTCCGCACCTGGCTCGACCGCGAGCGCCGGTCCGATGCGCCGCAGGGCCTGACCCGCGAGGACGTCGAGACCCTGCGCCTCCTCGACCAGCCCGACTGGCATGCCGACAAGACCAAGGCCGAGGCGGTGAAGAAGGCCCTGTTGCCGGCCGCCGCCTACTACTTCCTGCGGGCGAAGACCGCCCGCGGCAAGCCGGTCGACCCGGTGGCGCGCTTCCACCTCGGCAACGGTGCCCGGCTCGAGCGCCTGAACTTCCTCGGCGACGTCTCGCCGAAGGGTCTGTCCCAGGGCTACGGGCTGATGGTGAACTACCTCTACGACCTCGGCGCGATCGAGAAGAACCACGAGACCTACGCCAATCTCGGCACCGTCTCGGCCTCGCTCGCGGTCAACCGCGAGTTGCGCCAGAACCTGCCGCCGGCGCGCGCGGTGGCGCTGGCGGAGGCGTGAGTATCCACCTCTCCCCGCGGGCGGGGAGAGGGCCGTGTCGCCGTTCAGGGGACACGGCGAGGCGGCGCATCGATCCCGCAGGGATCGACCCGAGGGTGAGGGGGAGTTGCCGGATGTGGCTCCTCCGGAAACATCCCCTCAACCCTCGCCCTTCGGGCTTGCTGCATCCCCTGGACGGGGACGCAGCCCTCTCCCCGCCCGCGGGGAGAGGAGACCTGGCTTGGTGTTTGCCCGCACCGGCTACACCGCCTCTCCCCGCCCGCGGGGAGAGGAGACACCCGCATTCTTCGAGTGGACGGCGTGGCCGTCATCTCGCCGATGACTGAAGAGTCTCCCCCATGTCCAACCACTTCTTCGACATCGTCCGCTCCCGCCTCCCCGCCGATCCTTCGGCGAAGCCGTTCCTCGAAACCCCCGAGGGCCTGCGCTGGAGCTATGCCGACCTGATCGCCGAATCCGGCCGCTACGCCGCCGCCCTCGTCGGCCTCGGGGTCGCGCCCGGCGACCGCGTGGCGGTGCAGGTCGAGAAGAGCCCGGCGGTGATCGCGCTCTATCTCGGCTGCGTGCGGGCGGGCGCGGTCTTCCTGCCGCTCAATACCGGCTACACGCCCGCCGAGATCGCCTACTTCCTCGGCGATGCCGAGCCGGCCCTGTTCGTCTGCGATCCGGGGAAGCTCGACGCGCTCAAGCCCGTGGCGGAGGCGGCGAGCGTCAAACAGGTCGGCACCCTCGACGCGAAGGGCGAGGGCACGATGGCGGCGGAGGCCGCGGGCCAGACCGGCGACTTCGCCGACATGCCCCGCAGCGCCGACGACCTCGCGGCCATCCTCTACACCTCGGGCACCACCGGGCGCTCGAAGGGCGCGATGCTCACCCACGACAACCTGTCGTCGAACGCCCTCACCCTGGTCGAGTACTGGCGCTTCACCGACCAGGACGTGCTGATCCACGCCCTGCCGGTGTTCCACACCCACGGCCTGTTCGTCGCCACCAACACGGTGCTGATGTCGGGTGCGGCGATGATCTTCCTGCCGAAGCTCGATCCGCCGCTGATCCTGTCGCTGATGGGCCGGGCCACCGCGCTGATGGGCGTGCCGACCTTCTACACCCGCCTGCTCAAGGAGCCGGGCCTGACCCGCGAGGCGACCGCCGGCATGCGCCTGTTCGTCTCCGGCTCGGCGCCCTTGCTCGCCGAGACCCATCGCGAATGGCACGAGAGGACCGGCCACCCGATCCTCGAGCGGTACGGCATGACCGAGACCAACATGAGCACGTCGAACCCCTATGACGGCGACCGGGTCGCCGGCACGGTCGGGTTCCCGCTGCCCGGGGTCTCGCTGCGGGTGGTCGATCCGGAGACCGGCCGGGCGATGGCCACCGACCAGGTCGGGATGATCGAGGTGCGCGGCCCCAACGTGTTCAAGGGCTACTGGCGCATGCCGGAGAAGACCGCCGCCGAGTTCAAGGCCGACGGCTTCTTCATCACCGGCGACCTCGGCAAGGTCGACGAGCGCGGCTACGTCCACATCGTCGGCCGCGGCAAGGACCTGATCATCACCGGCGGCTTCAACGTCTATCCGAAGGAAGTCGAGACCGAGATCGACGGGCTGCCCGGCGTGCTCGAATCGGCGGTGATCGGTGTGCCGCACCCGGATTTCGGCGAGGGCGTCACCGCCGTGGTGGTGCCCCGCGGATCGGAGGCGCCGAGCGAGGCGGCGATCCTGTCGGCCCTCGAAGGGCGGCTCGCCAAGTTCAAGCTGCCCAAGCGCGTCATCATCGCGGACGAACTGCCCCGCAACACCATGGGCAAGGTGCAGAAGAACCTGCTGCGCGAGACGCATAAGGGGTTGTACGGGGGCTGAGCAGAGCCCCCTGATTCACCGGAGACCTGAACCCCTCCGTGTCATCCCGGGGCCGCGCAGCGGAGCCCGGGATCCATAACCGCTGACGATACCGAATGATACGGGACGGTCTCCGCCTCGTACTTCGACATCAGCGGTTATGGATCCCGGGCTCTCGCCAGGGCTCGCTCCGGGATGACGGAGAGGTTCGATGACGTCCCGGGTGGGAAGAGCCGGAGGAATCAGGCAGACAGGTGTGGGCGGCACCGGCCGCCGCCCGGAGGACTGCCATGACCGCCCGCTTCGCCCTGGTCGACGTGTTCCACGACGGTCCGTTCACCGGCAACCCGCTCGCCGTGGTGAGCGGCGCCGACCTCGACACGGCCACGATGCAGGCGATGGCCCGCTGGTTCAACCTGTCGGAGACGGCGTTCCTGCTCCCGCCGACGCATCCGGAGGCCGATTACCGGGTGCGCATCTTCACCCTGGCGCACGAACTGCCCTTCGCCGGCCATCCGACGCTCGGGGCCTGCCACGCCTGGCTCGCGCTCGGCGGCACGCCGCGCCAGGCGGGACGCATCGTGCAGGAATGCGGCGCCGGCCTCGTGCCGATCCGGCAGAACGGGGACCGCCTCGCCTTCGCGGCACCGCCGCTCCTGCGCGAGGGGCCGGTGGAGGAGGCGACGCTGCGCGACCTCCTGGCGGTGCTGCGGGTCGACCGCGAGAGGATCGTCGAGGCGCGCTGGGCCGATAACGGCCCCGGCTGGGTCGGGGTGATGCTGGCTTCGGCCGACGAGGTGCTGGCGGTCGAGCCGATCCGACGGCACGAGGGCCGGATCGATATCGGCCTCGTCGGGGCCCACGCCCCGGGCGGCGACGTGGCCTGGGAGATCCGCACCCTGTTCAGCGACGGCGCAGGCGCCCTCGTCGAGGATCCGGTGACCGGCAGCTTCAACGCGGCGGTCGCCGGCTGGCTGCGCGAGACCGGCCGCGCCACCGGCCCTTACGTCGCCGCGCAAGGAACACGGCTCGGCCGCCGCGGCCAGATCTTCGTCGATTACGACGGCGCCGACTGGATCGGCGGGCGCACCCTCACGGTGGCGGAGGGCACACTCCCCGTCGATCTCGCGTCACGACAGGCTCAATTCGCGTAGGTGAAGACGCCGTCGCGCCAGACGTAGAGCACGTAGCCGGGGGCGGTCACGTCGCCCTTCTGGTCGAAGCCCACATTGCCGAGCACCAGGTTGAAGCGCTCCGCATGCAAAGTCTCGGCGATGGGCTTCGGGTCGGTGGACTTGGCGAAGTTGCCGGCCTCGACCAGCGCCTGGAGCGCGGCGTAGCCGTAGAGGGTGAAGCCGGCGGGGTCGATCCCGTCGGCCTGCAGCGCCTTCACGGCGGCGGCGGCCTCGGGCTTGCGGCGCAGGTCCGGGTTGAAGGTCATCAGCACGCCGTCGCTCGCCGGGCCGGCCAGCACGCCGAATTCCCGGGTGGCGATGCCGGAGGTGCCGAACCATTGCGGGCGGTAGCCGGCTTCCGCCGCCTTGCGCACCAGCTTGCCCATCTCCTGGTAGTGGCCGCCGTAATAGACCACCTCGATCCCCGCCCCCTGCAGGCGCTTGATGAGGGCCGCGTCGTCGGTCTGGCCCGGCACGATGGCGGCGAACAGGGTCTCGTTCTGACCGATCTTGTTCAGGTTGGCCTTGGTCGATTCGGCGAGGTTCCGCGACAGGGGCGTGTCGTCGTAGAGGATCGCGATCTTCTTGTCGCGAAACCGCTCGGCCAGGATCGTGGCCGAGAGCCGGCCCTGGTCGTCCTCTCGTCCCGAGACCCGGAAGATGGTCGGCAGGCCGCGATCGGTCAGGCGCGCGGCGTTGGAGGCCGGGCTGATCATCACGGCGCCGGCCGCCGCGTAGACGTCGGAGGCGGCGAGCGAGGCGCTGGAGCAGACATGGCCGATCACCAGCCGCACGCCGGCGCGCACGAAGCGCTCGGCCACCGCCATCGCCTGGCCCGGGTCGCAGGCGTCGTCCTGCACGTCGAGCACGATCGGCTCGCCGGCGATGCCCCCGCGGGCATTGGCATCCCGGACGGCGGCCTGGACGCCCTGGAGCACCTGCTCGCCGATGCCGGCGACCGCGCCGGTGCGCGGGACCGCGACCCCGATGGTCACGTCGGCGCGGGCAGCCCCCGCCCCGTACAGCAGCGCTCCGATCGCCAGCCACAGGGCGGCGACGGCCCTGGTGCGCGTCATCCTCGGCGCTCCCGCATGGTTCGAACCACTCCGACCTCCGGCCTCGATCGTCCGGCCGCTTAGCACGGCCGTTGCTCCCTGTCCGTGCGGACCTGCGGGAGCGCCCGCTCTATCGGGCGCGAGCCCGCAGGGGCGCAAGGGGGCCGCGGCGCGTCAGGGTGCTGCGGCGATGATAGCACGGACGCTCCCGCTGGAACGCCCATCCGACGCCGGATATTGACGGATTCATGACCGGCGTAGCGTCGGCGCGCGATCATTCGGAGGACGAGAGCGATGAGGCAGGCCGACGCGATCCGGGTCGCGGTGCTCGACGACTACCAGGGCGTGGCCGCGGGGCTGGCCGATTGGGCCGGCCTCGGCCCGGAGATCGCGGTGGACTTCCTCCGCGAGCCCGTCCCGCGGGCAGAGGCCGCGACGCGCCTCGCGCCCTATAGCGTGCTCTGCCTGATGCGCGAGCGCATGCCCCTCGACGCGGAGCTGATCGCCGCCCTGCCCGCCCTGAAGCTCGTGGTCTTCACCGGCGGCCGCAACCCGTCCGTCGACGTCGCGGCGCTGACCGCCCGCGGCGTCACCGTCTGCAACACCCGCAACGGCGAGGGCGGCATCGCCACTGCGGAACTGACCGTCGCGCTGATGCTGGCCTGCGTCCGTCACCTGCCCCGGGAATTCGCCAACATGGCGGGCGGGCGCTGGCAGGAGAGCTTGGGCGAGGGCCTGGAGGGGCGCACCCTCGGACTCGTCGGCCTGGGACGCATCGGCGCCCGGGTGGCGGCGGTCGGCCGGGCGCTCGGCATGCGGGTGACGGCCTGGAGCCCGAACCTCACGCCCGAGCGGGCGGAGGCCGGCGGCGCGGAACTCGTCACGCGCGACGCGCTGTTCTCGGAGAGCGACGTCGTCAGCCTGCACATGGTGCTGGCGCCCTCGACCCGCGGCATCGTCGGGCAGGCCGAGATCGCCCGGATGCGCAAGGGCGCCATCCTGATCAACACCTCGCGCGGCCCGCTGATCGACGAGGCGGCCCTGGTGGCGGCCTTGGGCCAAGGCCGGATCCGGGCGGGGCTCGACGTGTTCGACCGCGAGCCCCTGCCCGCCGACCATCCCCTGCGCGGCCTGCCCGGCACCGTGCTGACGCCGCATCTCGGCTACGTCACGCAGAGCACGTTCCGGATGTTCTACGAGGATACCGTCGAGGCGATCGCGGCCTGGCGGACGGGCAGTCCGGTGCGGGTGGTGACGGCCTGAAGGAGGGGCGGGCGCCGCGGCGCCCGCCTGCCGTCAGCGGACGCCCGCGTAGACCGAGGCGCCGGCCGAGACCGGCGCGGTGATGGTCGAGAACACGCCGAGCACCTTCTGGACCTCGGTGAAGGGCGCGTTCGAGACGTAGACGAGGTCGCGGTTGCGCATCCGGAACGCCTGGGAGACGAACAGGCTGTTGGGATCGCGCATGTTGATCCGGTAGACCACCGGCACGAAGTTCGCCGAGAGCAGCGGGCTGTTAGGGCGCAGCCGGCGCACCACCGAGGACGGCTCGAACCGGAACAGGAACACGCCGGCCGGGTCGGCCTGCAGGTCCGCCAGGCCGCGGGCCTTGGCCAGCGCCTGGGCGAGGGTGATGCCCTCGGCCGCGAACGGGATCTCGGCCTGGGCGCCGAGCGCGCCGACGGCCAGGAAGGTCTGGGGGTCGCGCACCAGGGTCAGGGTGTCACCCGGGCGCAGGAAGATGTTCTCGCGCGGGTTGGAGACGACGGCCGTGAGCGGCACCGTCGCGGTGGTGGGGCCGCGGGAGAGCCGCACGAAGGTCTCGCTCACCGGGGCGCGCACGCCGCCGGCTCCCGCCACCACGTCGAGCAGCCGGTCGCCCTTGGTGGAGAGCGGCACGCGGGCGCCCGCCGTCACCTCGCCGGTCACCGTCACGGCGGTGCTGGTCGGCTGCACCACGGTGACGATCACCTGCGGCTCGATGGCCTTGCCGGCGAGCTCCTGCTCGATCTGGGCCTGCACGTCCTGGACGCGCTTGCCCGCCACCTGGATGCGGCCGGCATACGGCACGGTGATCGACCCGTCGCGGGTGACGACCTGCGGCGGGATGGTGGCCGATTTCGAGCCGGAGGAGAACCGGTCGATCGACAGGGAGCCGGAGAAGAGGCCGCCGGTGCTGGCCTCGTAGATGGTCACCGCCACGGTGTCGCCGACGCCGATCACCGGCTCGACGGAGGGGCGGCGGTCGCCGAAGGAGGCGAGCAGGCTGTCGAGGGGGCGGCCGCGCAGGGCCTCGACCACGGCGGCGTCGACGTCGATGATCTCGTAGCGGGCGAGCAGGCCCTGGTCGGTCGCCACGTCGGCGCCCGACGCGACCGCGCTCGCCGTCGGGCCGGACGCGGGCAGGAAGCTGGAGCAGCCCGAGACCGCGAGCGCGGTGCATAGGGCGATCGGGAGTGCACGCATCAGCGAGTTTGCTCGTCCTTACCTTGAGAGTGGTCCCTAGCCTGAGTCGAGGGCCGCTGTCCGTGGCCCTCGTGTCACAGTGCCGCCGGGAGCCCTCCCCTGGCGCCGCCTTCCCCGTTAGACACAGGCCCGGGAGACCGGCGGGTGGCCTTCGTCGTGTCGTAGAAGCACGACAAGGTTTACCAAATTGCGGCGTTCGGACAGGCGTGACACGGATGACAGGGCAACGATGACCACACAGATCGGCTTCACGCCGCCGGAGGCGGCGCCACAGGGCGGCGAGCCCGTGCGGCGGCGCCACGTCGTCTACCTGCCGGGCTACGACCCCGAATCGAACAAGCGCTACCGGGCGCTGTTCGCCCGGGAGTTCGCCCGCTACGCCAAGCGCTTCGACCTCGGCTCACGGACGGTCACCCGGGCCGAGACCCGGCCCGACGGCCTGGTGCAGACCTGGACCGTCGAGGCCGGGCAGCCCGGCCTGGAGACCCGCACCACCTACGACGTGCTGCTGTGGGACGACCTCGTGCGGGCGGATTTTCGAAGGCCGCTGCTCGCCTCGATGGGGCTCCTCACCGCCGGCATCCTGCACACCTTCGCGACCGGCAAGCTGTTCCGGCTCTACGCGCTGAACTGGAAGTACGGCAACGTCATCCTCTACCCCTTCGGCATGACGGTGATCCTGGCCGCCCTGGCGGCCCTGCTCGGCACCGGTGTCGCCCACCTCATCGCCGGCTGGCTGCCGGGTCTCGCCGCCGGGGCGATCGGGGCGATCGCCGCCATCGGCCTCGTTCTCGCCGCCATCCCGCTCCTCGACCGCATCTTTCTGCGCCAGCTCATCAACGACTGGGTGTTCAACTGGCAGCACAGCATTGGCCGGCGCCGGGATTACGAGGCCCGCCTGAGCCTGTTCGCGGACCATGTCGCAGGCGTGTGCCGGACGGGCGAGGTGGACGAGGTGCTGATCGTCGGCCATTCCTCGGGCGCGCTCACCGCCGTGGAGGTCGCCGCCCGGGTGCTGGAGCGCGGTCTGCCGGCGGGGCCGCGCCTCTCGCTCCTCACGCTCGGGTCCGGGCTGCCCCTCGTGGCGATCCATCGGCGGGCGCAGCAGACGCGGGCCGACGTGATGCGGCTCGTGGGCAGCGACCGGCTGGTCTGGGTCGATTACCAGGCGCCGCAGGACTGGATGAACTTCCCGGGCTTCAACCCCGCCCGCGACCTCGGCCTGACGCCCGAGGGCCCGGTGCGCAACCCGCTGATCCGCTCGACGAAGTTCCGCGAGATCATCGTCCCGGACGTGTACCGGCGGATCTCGTTCCGGCCGTTCCGGATGCACTTCCAGTTCCTGATGGCCAACGACCTGCCGGGCGAGTACGACTTCTTCGCCCTGACGCTGGGACCGCAAGCCCTGCGCGACCGGGTGATGAACCCGCGGATCGTCCCCCTGCGGCCCGAGGCCGCCCCCGAGCCGGTGCCGGTGCACCGGGAGATCTGATCCTGAGATCCGTGGAGGCCGGCCCCATGCCCCTTTCCCTCGCGCCCATTTCCCTGGTGGTCACCGATGTCGACGGCACCCTCGTCACCGGCGACAAGCGGCTGACGGCACGGGCGATCCGCGCCGTCGCCGCCCTGCAGACCCGCGGCATCGCCTTCACGGTGGCGTCGAGCCGGCCGCCGATCGGCCTGCGCCCGCTCGTCGACCCGCTCGGCCTCGCCCTGCCGATGGGCGCCTTCAACGGCTCGACGGTGGTGCGGCCCGACCTCTCCCTCGTCGACGAGACGCTGATCCCGGAAGCCGCGGCGCGAACAGCCGCCGCGCGGTTCGCCGCCGAGGGCATCGACCTCTGGGTCTTCGCGGAGGGGGCCTGGCTCGTCATCGATCCCGACGGCCCCTATACCGACCTCGAGCGCCGCACCCTCCAGGCCGGCCCCCGCGTGGTGGACGACCTCACGCCCCATCTCGCCCGCGCGGCGAAGCTCGTCGGCGTCTCCCGCGACCACGCCCACCTCGCCGCCCTCGAACCCCGTCTGGCCGCCGAGATCGGCGACGGCGCCGCGGTCCACCGCTCGCAGGCCTACTATCTCGACGTCACCCCGCCCCATGTCGACAAGGGCCACTTCGTGGCGCGCGTCGCCGGAGAACTGGGCATCCCGCTTGGCCAAGTGGCGGTGCTGGGCGACATGGCCAACGACACGGCGATGTTCTCTCGCGCCGGCCTGTCGATCGCGATGGGGAATGCGAGCGATGCGGTGAAGCGGGCGGCGACCCGGGTGACGGGGACGAACGAGGCGGACGGCTTCGCGGAGGCGATCGAGCGGTACGTGCTCGGCTGAGCGGATTTCGCAAGAGTGGCCGCCGGTCTTGCGACAAAGATCTGCGACAACCAAGAACCTGCGCCGCCATAGCGTTGGCTTGCACGGTGCACGACACGGCAGGCCGTGCTGGTGCGGGAGCGACGGCTACCGCGCAACCTGCTGTGTCGTGTCCTGTTCTGGCCTGCCAACACCAGTCTGCTCAGGCGGCCATTCTGTGGCGGCGCCGCGAGAGCGGTCAGGCCAGCGCCGCATCCACCTCCCGCCCCCGCCCCAGGCCCCGCATCAGCTCGGCGAGGTGCGGCCGGACCCGGAGCTGCTCCGCATGCAGGCGGCGCACGGCCTCGGTGAGGCTGCCGTCATAGCCCAGGGCCTCGTCCGCGAAGGCGATCAGGCGGGCATTGGGCCAGGCCTTTTCGCGTAAGGAGTGGACCTTGGCGACGACGGCCTGCGCATCGAGATCCGGATGGGCCTGGCCGAGCAGCATCGTCATCGCGGCGGTGGAGCGGGAGATGCCGGCATGGCAGTGGATCAGGAGATGGGTCTTGCGCCGGGCGGTCTCGGCCGCCAGCTCCTCGCCGAAGCGCAGGATCGCCTCGACGTCCCGGCGCTCGGGCAGGATCTGGCCCTCGGTCGGCGCGATGATGTCGTGGAAGCGCAACGTGGTGCGGTGATGCGCGTCGTAGGTGCCGAAGGCCTCGGGCTCGGGCCAGGCCGGATCGAGGATCGACAGCACGTGGGTGACGCCCCGGGTCGAGTGGTGGCCCAGCTCCTCGAGGCCGCAGACCGTGTGCAGGGAGATCGGTTCGGGCTTCACGGTCGGATCGCGCTCCGGCGAGAGGCGGGGCGCGGGGCGCCGCCGCGGGATGACGGGAGGAATTAGCACAGGGCCCGACAGCGCACGAGGGCGTCACCCTGCGGCAGGGCGCGCGGGCCCCGGTGCGCTTTCGTGCAAAGCGCGCTAGGTCTCTCCCAAGCCGGGGCGAATCCGCCGCGTGACCAGTCCTCGGATGGGAAGAGCATGAAGCGTCGCGACATCCTGACGGCCGGCATCGGCCTCGCCGGCAGCGCCGCCCTGGCGGCCCCGGCCGTGGCGCAGGGCGCGCCCGAGCTGCGCTGGCGGCTGCAATCGGCGTTCCCGCGCAACCTCGACGCGCTCTACGGCGCCGCCGAGCTGTTTTCCCGCCTCGTCGCCGAGGCGACGGACAACCGCTTCCAGATCGAGGTCGCGGCGGCGCCCGCCGGCGAATCGTCTGCGCTCCTCGACGCGGTCGGGGCCGGCACCCTGGAGATGGCCTATTCGGCGGCCTATTACGAGGTCGGCCGCGACCCGACCTACGCGCTGGCCACCGCGATCCCCTTCGGCCTCAACGCCCGCCAGCAGAACGCCTGGATGCTCCAGGGCGGGGCGCTGGACCTGTTCAACGAGATCTTCGCCAAGAACAAGCTCTACGCCCTGCCCGGCGGCAATACCGGCACGCAGATGGGCGGCTGGTTCCGTCGCGAGGTGAAGTCCGTCGCCGACCTCCAGGGCCTGCGCTTCCGCATCGCCGGCCTCGGTGCGCAGGTCCTCGCCAAGCTCGGGGTCGCGACCCAGACGATGCCGGGCGCCGACCTCTACGCGGCGCTCGAGGCCAAGACCCTCGACGCCGCCGAGTGGATCGGCCCCTACGACGACGAGAAGCTCGGCCTCAACAAGGTGGCGCCGTTCTACTACTATCCGGGTTTCTGGGAGGGCGGCTCCATGCTGCACTTCTGGTTCAACGCGCAGAAATGGGCCGAGCTGCCGAAGGCCTACCGGGCGATCGCGCAAGCCGCGGCGGCGAGCGTCAACGGCGACCTGCAGGCCAAGTACGACGCGCGCAACCCGGCCGCCCTGCGCCGGCTGGTCGGCGGCGGCGCCCAGCTCCGCCCCTTCCCCCAGGAAGTGATGGAGGCCGCCCTCAAGGCCGCGAACGAGATCTATGCCGATCTCGGCGCCAAGAACCCGGACTTCAAGCGCATCTACGACGCGCTGAAAACCTTCCGCAACGAGGAATACCTCTGGTTCCAGGTCGCCGAGTATACCTACGACAACTTCATGATCCGGGCCCGGGCCCGG
>NZ_LABZ01000135.1 GCF_001043955.1 Methylobacterium tarhaniae
AAAATGTGTAAAAGAGCAAGCCCCCGCCCGGCTCCGCCGGGCACCCTCCCCCGCAGAGGGGGGAGGGTTCTGCTGGCGCGGCAGCCCTCGCTCCCCCGCTGCGCAACCTGCTGTGGCGTGTACCGTGTGGCCTGCCAACGCAAGTCTGCTTAGACGGCCCCGTCGCGGTCCTTCACGGACAGATCCGCCAGAGCCGCCGGCGTGTCGACGTCGATCAGGACGCCCGCCTCGTCCACCGGCACGTCCAGGACGTCGTCGCGCCGCGCCAGCAACGGGCCGGCGCCGCGGTCGCCCGTGAGGCCGGCAAGACCCGGCCCGAGGAAATGCCGGTTGAGCAACACCGGATTGCCGCGCTGCCCGTCTCTGACCGGCACGACCGCGCAAGGGGCCACCGGAGCGGAGCGGAACGCTTCGGCGAGCCGCACCAGCAGGCCCGGGCCGATCCGCGGCATGTCGCCGAGGAGCACGAACGCCGCCGGAACCATCTCCGGCAGGGCACCGAGCCCGGCGCGGAGCGAGGTCGACAAGCCGGCGGCGTAATCCGGATTCTCGACGAGCGTCAGCGGCAACCCGGCGAGCGCCGCCCGCACCTCCGCGGCGGCGTGGCCCAGCACCGCCACCACGGGCCCGAGATCCGCCGCCAGCGCGGCCTCCGCCGCGTGGCGCACCAGCGGCTTGCCGTCGAGGGGACTCAGGAGCTTCGGGCTCGCGCCGAAGCGCGTCCCGCGTCCGGCGGCGAGCAGCACCGTGCCGACCGGATCAGGCATCGTCGGCGCTCTCCCCGCCGTCCCGGGGCTGGGGCCGGGATACGATCTCCATCAGCAGCCCGCCGACCCCGAACCCGACGATGTCGTCGCGGGTGACGGACAGGCCGGCCAGCAGCCGCTGCAGCACCCAGTCGAAGCCGTTTTCCTTCGGCGAGCGGGCGCAGCCCGGGGCCCCGATCACCGGGACGGCCTGCGGCGTGGCCTGCCGGAGCCGGCCGAGCAGCAGCAGGTTGCCGGGATCGACCGGCATGCCGAGATGGTCGACGATCCCGCCGGCCGCCTCGATCCCGGCCGGGATCACGTCGCGCCGGTCGGCGATGGCCGAGGCGCCGAACACCACCGCCAGCTCGGCCCCGTCGCGTTCCACCGCGTCGCGCAGGGCATGCGCCACGGCGCCGGATTCGTGCGGAACCCGCGCCTCGCCGACGATGCCGGCCCCGGCAGGCGCCAGCCGGGCGTCGAGGGTGCGCAGGGTCTTGTCGACGACGCTCGCCTTCAGGCCGGGGAGCAGGGTCGAGATCGCCGCCACCCGGGTCAGGCGGTAGGGCGCGACCCGGATCGCCGGTGCGGCGACGCCGAGCGCCCGCTCGAGCACGGCGCCCGGCACCGCGTAGGGGATGATCTTGACGGTGCCGACCATCTCGCCCGGCACGACCGGCTTGAACGGCACCAGGGTCGCCAGGGTCACCGCCTCGTCGATGCGGTTGACCGCGCCGATGATGCCCTCGTCGAGGACGAGCAGGCCGCCTTGCGACGCATGGAGATTGGCCCGGCCGGTGAAGGGCGGCTCGACCGCGACGCCCGGTCCGGCGACCGCCGCGGCGAGGCGTTCGGCCGCCGCATCCTCGCCGACATCGCCCGGCTCGAGCGCCACGGCGATCACCTCGGCGACGCCCGCCTCGGCGAGCCGCGCGGCATCCTCGGGCCCGATCACCCGACCCTTCTTCACCACCGCCTCGCCGGCGCGCACCGAGTGGGCGGCGATCAGGCCGGCGGCCTGCGCGACGGGGACCGGGCCGAACCTCATGCGGGAGCCCGGCGGCGGTCCTGCCGCAGGGCCGCGATCACCTGGGCCAGCACCGAAACGGCGATCTCGGCCGGGCTGACCGCGCCGATATCGAGGCCGATCGGCGCGGCGATGCGGGCGATCTGCTCGTCGGTGAGGCCGGCGGCGGTCAGGCGCTCGACGCGTCGGCCGTGGGTCTTCCGCGAGCCGAGCGCCCCGACATAGAAGCACGCGGCCCTGAGCGCCGCGATCAGCGCCGGATCGTCGATCTTCGGGTCGTGGGTCAGGGCCGCGACCGCCGTGTAGCGGTCGAGCGGCGGCAGCTGCGCCAGGGCGTCGTCCGGCCACAGCGCCAGGAGCGGCACATCGGGAAAACGCTCCGGCGTCGCGAAGGCGGTGCGCGGATCGATGATGGTGACGTCGAGATCCGTCGCCTGCGCCATCGGGGCCAGCGCCTGGCTGATATGGACTGCACCGATCACGACGAGGCGCGGCGGCGGCACCTGTACGGTGAGGAACAGCGAGCGCCCCTCGGCCTCGACGATCCCGCTCTTGCCCGACCGGAACCGGGCGGCGAGTTCGGCGGCCAGTGGATCGCCCTCGGCCTCGGCCTCGCGCACCAGGCGCTGGCTGCCGTCGGCGGTGTCGGTGACCAGGATGACGGCGCGGCGGGCGGCGCGCTCCCGGTTCATGTCCCGCAGGATGTCGAGCTTCACGCGACCGGCTCGACCAGCACGCGGATGCGCCCGCCGCAGGACAGGCCGACCCGCCAGGCGGTCTCGTCGGCGACGCCGAACTCCAGCACCCGGGGCTTGCCGTCCTCGATCACGTCGGCGGCCTCGGCGATGACCGCGCCCTCGACGCAGCCGCCGGAGACCGAGCCGAGGAAGTTGCCCTCCTGGTCGATGATCAGATGTGAACCGACCGGGCGCGGGGCCGAGCCCCAGGTCTCGATCACGGTGGCGAGCGCCACGCCGCGGCCGGCCTCGCGCCAGGCCTCGGCGGTGGCGAGGATGTCGGTGTCTGTCGACAGCATCGGACGGGTTCTCCGGGGCCTTCAGCCCCGCACCAGAAGTTAGGACTTAGCCCGCCGCGCGCAACCACGCCTTCGGCTCGCGCCCGCGCGGCTGGTGTGCGCCGAGCGCGCGGCAGAGGTCGGCCATCGCCGCCAGGCTGTGGATCGGCCGGAAATCGTCGACATGGGGCAGCATCGCCCGGATGCCGCTGGCCCGCGCGGAAAACCCCTCGAAGCGCAAGAGCGGGTTGAGCCAGACCAGCCGCCGGCACGAGCGCCGCAGGCGGTCCATCTCGTGGGTCAGCTCCGGCGTCACCTCGCGCTCGAGCCCGTCGGTGAACAGCAGCACCACGGCGCCGCCACCGAGCACCCGGCGCGACCAGTGCCGGTTGAACAGGTGCAGGGCCTCGGCGATGCGGGTGCCGCCCTCCCAGTCCTGCGCCCGGGCGCTGGCGCGGGCGAGCGCCTCGTCGGGATCGCGGCGGGTCAGCTCCCGGGTGATGTTGGTGAGCCGCGTCGCGAAGACGAAGCTGTGCACCCGGCGCTGCTCGGAGAGGGCGTGCAGGAAGTGCAGGAACAGGCGCGAATACTCCGCCATCGAGCCGGAGATGTCGCAGAGCGCCACGATCGGCGGCGGCCGCTCCCGCGGCGCCCGGAAGGCGAGATCGATGGCGCCGCCCGCCCGCACGGTGCGCTGGAAGCTGCGGCGGGGATCGATGCGCCCGCGCATCCGCGCCTCGAACCGCCGGGTCCGGGTGGCGTCGTCCGGCAGCCGCAGGCCCGCGATGAGGCGGCGCGCCTGGGCGACCTCCTCGGCGCTCATCTGGGCGAAGTCCTTCGCCTTCAGCACCTCGGCCTGCGAGACCGAGAGCGTGACGGTGGTGAGGTCCTCTTCCGTGATCTTCGGCTTCGGCCGCTCGGATTTGGGCGACAGGGCCTCCTGCACCCGCAAGGCGCCGGCATTCGGGTCTTTACGTGGTGCCTTGTCGGGGGCGACCGGCGACATCTGGGCGATCATCTTCTCGATGAGGTCGCGCCGGCGCCAGAACAGCCGGAAGGCCTCGGCGAACAGGGCCGAATGCTCGTGGCGGCGCACCAGCACCGCGTGCAGGGTCCAATAAAAATCCTCGCGGCTGCCGATGGCGGCGGCCTCGACCGCCTCGACGGCGTCGATCACGTCGCCGGGCCCGACCGGCACGCCCGCTTTTCGCAGGGCACGGGCGAAGTAGGCGATGTTGTCGGGGAGCCGGCCGGAGCCCGCGGGAGCGTCGCTCATCCGGCGGAGGATCGCACCGCGTCGAGCAGCGCCTTGGCGCGCCCGCCCTGCATCGCCTGGATGTCGTCCTGGTACTTCAGCAGCACGCCGAGCGTGTCGATGACCAGCGTCGGATCGAGGGCGACGGCATCGAGTTCGACGAGCGCGGTGGCCCAGTCCAGGGTCTCGGCGACGCCCGGCGCCTTGAACAGGTCCTCCTTGCGGATCGCCTGCACGAAGGCGACCACGTCCCGCGACAGCGCCTCCGGTGCGTGCGGCAGGCGGGTGCGCAGGATCTGCAGCTCGCGCTCCGCATCCGGGTAATCGACCCAATGATAGAGGCAGCGGCGCTTGAGAGCGTCGTGGATCTCGCGGGTGCGGTTCGAGGTCAGGATGACCAGCGGCGGCTCGGGCGCGCGGATGGTGCCGAGTTCCGGAATCGTGACCTGGAAATCGGACAGCACCTCCAGCAGGAAGGCCTCGAATGCCTCGTCGGTGCGGTCCAGCTCGTCGATCAGCAGCACCGGCGCCCCGCCCTCGCCGGGTTCCAGGGCCCGGAGCAGCGGGCGGCGGATCAGGTAGCGCTCGGAGAACAGCTCGGATTCCAGCCGCTCGCGGTCGACGGCGCCGCCGGCTTCGGCCAGCCGGATCGCCATCATCTGGCCGGCATAGTTCCACTCGTAGACGGCCGCCGCGACGTCGAGCCCCTCGTAGCATTGCAGCCGGATCAGCGGCCGGCCGAGGGATTTCGCCAGCACCTTGGCGATCTCGGTCTTGCCGACTCCCGCCTCGCCTTCGAGGAAGAGCGGGCGTTGCAGCTTGAGCGACAGGAACACCACGGTGGAGAGCGCCCGGTCGGCGACGTAGCCGGCGGAGGAGAGCAGCGCCTGGGTGGCGTCGATGGAGGGGGGGAGAGTCATTCGGCGGAGGGTGCTTCTCGCGGGGCGGTGGGCGTCCGCCGGGGCTTCAGAGTGTCGAATATTGAGGCGAGCCGCCGCC
>NZ_LABZ01000136.1 GCF_001043955.1 Methylobacterium tarhaniae
CTGAAGCCCGGCCTCGCCCGGCCCCGGCCCTTGCCCGGACGGAACACGGCCCGCCGCCCGCTCGTCGCGGTCCTCGGGTCGCTCGCCTTGCTCGGCATCGGCTACGCCGCCCTCCGCGGCGGCGAGCCCGCCCCCCGCGAGGCCGCGGTCGCGCAGGCGACCGGCCAGGGTGCGAGCCAGGGAAGCGCCGGCAAGCCCGCCGATGCGCGCACGGCCGAGGCGAATCCCACCGACAGGAAATCCGCCGAGGGAAAGCCCGCGTCGGGACCCGGCGAGACGAAGGCGCCCGAAGCGAAGCGCGAGCCGGTCGAGACCGGGGCGGTGGCGCCGGAGGCGGCCGGCCCGGTGGCCGGCGTCGCCGAGGTGCTCGACACCGCGACCCTGCGGCTCGGCGGCCGGACCCTGCGCCTCTACGGCGTCGAGACGGCCAAGGGCGCGCAGGCGAGCGATCTCTCCGGCTATCTCGGCGGCCGCCCGGTGAACTGCCAGCCGAGCCCCGCGAAGACCGCCTGGATCTGCACCGTCGACGGGCACGACCTCTCCGAGGTGGTGCTCTACAACGGCGGCGGCCGCGCCACCGCCGAGGCGACCCCGGATCTCGTCGAGGCCGAGCGCCACGCCCGCTCGGGCAAGCTCGGGATCTGGGGCAAGCCCTAGCCGAGCAAGCCGTCGCCGAGGGTGATCTCCCGGCGCGGAAACTCTCCCCGATCGAGCACGATCTCGAAGGCAGAAGAGACCGATGCCATGCAGGTCTCTTCTGCCTTCGCGTCTTTCTTCAGCCGAACGCCCCGACCTCGTGCTGGATCATGCCGCTGATCTCGCGCACGAGGCCGAACAGCCGGCGGATCGGCGCGAACAAGGTGCGGTGCTCGGCCTCGTAGGTTCCGACGCCGCGGGGCCCCGCCGGCTCGCCGAAATTGAGGCCCAAGGTCGGATCCGGCGTGACGGGAAAGATGTCGTCGAGGAGCTTCAGGCAGCTCTCGACGTCGAGGCGCAGGATGCGCTCGATCAGGGCCTCGCGGGTGATCCCGTTCTGCGGCCGGAAGCCCGGGATGTGCACCGCCAGGAACCAGATCCGGTGGATCAGCGCCAGGCGCAAAGCGTGCAGCAGGGCGAGCCGCGGCGTCATCCCGGGCAGGTCCGGCGCCACGGAATGCAGCATCAGGTGGTCCTGCGTCAGCCGGCCGAACAGGCGCCGCAGATGGGGTGCGAGGTTGAGCCGGTCGAGGGCGGCGGCGACCGCCACGATCTCCTCGCGCCGCCCGTCCCGGGTGGCGCGGCGCGCCCGCTCGAGCCAGACCGAGGGGTCGAGGGTGTCGATATAGGCGCGCAGCACGTCGAGGTCGCCGACGGCGGTCGCCTCCTGCACCAGCCGGAAGGCGCGGGCGAAGCGCTCGGAGCGCTCGCGCATCTCGACGAACAGGTCGGGCGCGCGGCCCGCCGCCCGCCCGACCCCGTGCAGGGAGTTCGCCAGGAAGCCGAGCTGCTGCAGGATCGCGTTGTTGGGGATCGCCCGCATCTGGCGCGGATGGGTGATGGCGACGGGGCCGCCGCCATCCGATTGCCGCGCCACCGGGCGCGAGCCGGTGCGGTCGATCAGGTTCGGCCCGAACGTGCCGAGCAACGCCGCGTAGCCCGGATCGTTGACCAGGGTCTCCATGTCCTGGCGCACGCCGGTGAAGAACTCGGTGGCGAAGTCGGCCTCCGCGTAGATCGGGTCGGGCGCCGGCTGGAGCCGGCTGTAGACGTGCTCGCCGATGCGCGCCACCGTCGCCTCGGCCAGGGTCTTCGTCCCGAACATCAGGTAGCCGTCGCTGCCCTGGAAGCTCGATTCGAGGCTGGTGCGGATCCCGGCCTCGCGGTTGCGGCGCCGGGCGTGATCGGGGGCGAGATAGGCCAGGCGGTCCGCGAGGCTCGTCGGGTGGGCGCCCCGGCCGATCGATTCGCCGTGGGTGTCGAAGATCACCAGCTCGATGTCGGTGAGGTCGTGCGCCGCCATCAACTCGGTGATGCGGAAGCGCAGGCGCTCGATCCAGAAGGTGGCGGCGAGCTGGCCGACATAGCGCCCCGAATCCGAGTAGCCGAACTGCACGACGAGACGCCCGGTGCGCTTGAGATAGGCGCGCCAATGGGGTGAGCGGAGCGCATCCTCGATCACGTGCACGCCCTGTTCGAGCGCGGACGCCGTCTCGAAGAGGGGCGTGATCTCGACCCGGTCGCCGATGCCGAAATGCTGGGCGAGCCACAGGGCGGCGAGCAGGGTGTAGCCGGTCTCGGTCTCGGCGATCAGGAAGCGGACCGGGTGGGTGCCGTCGATATGCTTGAGGATCTGGGCGATCGTCATCATCAGCCGGGCGGCCGAGGCCCGCTCGGCGGCGAGCGCGCCGAAATCCACCGGCACCGCCGCGACCGCGTCGAGGAGGGCGTTGATCGAGGCGAGGTGCGAGCGCCGCTGGGCCGGGTCGATCGGGTCGCCGTCCTGGTCGAGCTCGCGGCGCACCGCGTTGTGGACCTGGCTGGCGTTGAGCCGGAAATGCGGCAGGCCGTTCTGGAGGCCGTGCGCGGCGACGCCCGCCCGCAAGACGCAGAGCGCGAGCCGCGCCGCGTCGTCGGCGGCCTGCGCCACCGCCCGGTCGAGGAGGGCGAGGAGTGGGCCGGCCTCGGTCTGGGCCCGGTCGCGCTCGATGATGAGGGCGAGCGCGAAGCGATGCACCGCTTCGAGGCTCGGCTGCTCGCCGAGCTTCGGCGCCACCGCGAGCTGGCGCAGCACGGCCGCCCGCGCCTCCTCGGCGAGCCGGCGGGCGGGCTCGGCGGCGGGGTCGTCGGGCAGTTGCGCCAGCACCCGGTCGAACTGGGTGCGCTTCGACTCGAGCCGGTAGCGCAGGGTGTCCCACCAGCCGATATCGGTGCGCCCGTCGGTGTCGCAACCGACCCAGGAGGCGATCACGACGGGCTTCGGGACGAGCTCGCTCCAGTGATCGGGCCAGCGCTCGCGGGCGGCGAGCAGGATCGCCTCGTTCAGCCCGTCGAGGGCGGCACGGCCGTGCTGGACCGCGTGCCGGGCCTGGTCGAACTCGTCGTTGAGGGTGATCACCGGGTCGGCCCGGGCGGAGAGCGCCGCGGCGGCCTCGATCGGGGCATGGCGCGCTGCCGGGTCGGGCTCGGAGGCGGCCTCGGCCAGGAGCCGGGCCACCGCCTTCGGCATCCCGAAGGTCGGGTGGGCGGTGAAGACCGCGGCGAAGCGGGTGCGCTCGACCCGGGTGCGGGCGGTCTCGAAGCTCGTCTCCGGGTCGCCGAGGGCCGCCGCCGCCACGGCCTCGGTCGCGGCACGCGAATCCGCCTCCGCCCCGAGGCCGAGATAGGCCCGCAGCCGCGCCGCCCGGGCTTCCAGCGCCTGGGCCCGCAGGCGCACGAACAGGCCGTCCAGCTCGTCCTCGCCGATCTCGCCCCGGTCGAACAGGCGGCTGACCGCCAGCGCCACGGTGAGGACGGGGTTGCGGAACGGATCCTGGCTCGCCTGGTGGCGCGCCTCCTCGACCAGCCCGAGCAGGTCCGCCTCCAGGGTGGCGGCGGCGTGCGGGTCGGTCGCTCGGGTGTCGGAACCTCGGATCCCGGAACCTTGGATCCCGGAACCTGGGAGGGTGGAACCTTGGATGGTGGAACCTTGGAGCCTGTCCATCGGGTCGCTTCGTCCTGTCGCCGGATCACCGTCCGGATCGCGCGGCGCGCGGGCTCGCGCCTGGAGGCCGTGACGCAAGGAGCGTTCCGCAGCCCGGCCACGCTCTATCCCGGGTGCTGCCGGGTGGCGAGCCGTCCCGCCCCGGATTCCGGCGGCCGTCGCGGTCGGCGCGCCACGGCCCATGCCGAAATCCGCGTCCGGTGTCCCCCGGGCAATGGTTAAGATTTCGTCAACGCGCCATAGTGCCGGGCCCGGGGACTGATTCGCAGGAGCGCCACGCCATGATGCCGATCGGAGCCGCCCTGAATGCGGCCACAACCCTCGTCGGAGGCGCCCTGCCCGCCGGGCTGATCGGGCAACGCGCGCCGATGCGGAGGATGCACGAGGCCGAGGAGTCGCAGGAGACCGAGGAGTCGCAGGCGCCGCCGGCGGACGGCGCCCTTCTCGTCGCCATCGAGGCGGGCCTGCGCGAGGCGGGCTACCTGCCGGCCTGATCCGCCGGGACGGAGCCTGCTGCGATGGGCCCGGTGATCGCGTGCGGGGACGTCGCCGCGCGACCGGACACGCCGCCGGAAATGCTCTAAGGCTGGCGTCACGATGGAAATGATCGTGATTCTGGCTGCCGCGGCAGCCCTGGTGTTCGCCGGCCTGGTGCTCGTGTTCGGGCGCGCCCGCCGCCCGCCCCTGCGGCTCCCGCACGAGCAGGAGCTGGAGGACAGGGGCGACGAGCTGTTTCGCGACTTCGACCACGACCTCGCCGGCATGCTCGAGGAGGCGGCCCGCCAGCCGGCGGCGCAGCGTGCCGTTCCCGAGCGGCTGGAGGCGCCCGACGCGCCGAGGTTCCGGCCGCAGGGCCACATCACCATCGATCACGATCCGGCTGAGCCCGGCCTGCCGGACCGGGCGCCCGAGCCCGGCGCCCGCGAGGTCGACGATCGCCGATCAGATCCCACCAAGCGCGACGGAGAGTTCCGGTGAAGCGTGCCGCCGTGCAGGCCGTCCTTCTGGCTGCCCTTTCGGCCGTCCCGGCCCGTGCGGCCCCCGGCGAGGCGGCGCCCGCCTGCCCGGCGCCGCAGGCGGCCGAGTTCGCCGGCGGCAAGGGATTCCGTCTCTGGGTCACCCGGCAGGGGAGCATGACCTGGGCCAACCCGCTGCGGCCGCTCTCGCCCGAGACCGTGCAGGTTCTGCAGGTGGTGATCCGCAACAAGCTCGCGACCGCCTACGGCCCCGACCTGTCGGGCCTGCGGCGCGGTCCCTCGCCGGCCGCCCTGGAGGCGCAGAACGGCGCGGCGATCCAGTGGGCCGGCAATCCGGACTCCCTGCCGCCGACCTTGCGGATCCTGGCCGATGACGGCGGCCAGGTCCTGGCCGAGCTCAAGTTCCAGGCCTGTGGCGACCCCCCGAAGGTGGCGGAGCCGAAGGCGCCGAAACCCGTTCCCACCGCCCGCGCCACGCCCAAGGGCACCCCGAAGGCGGCCTCCAAGACCGACGCTTCCAAGACTGAGGCTTCCAAGACCGACGGGTCCAAGGCGGACGCGGCCCAGGCGGAGGCGACGGAGCCGGCCCCGCGCTCCGCGAAACCCAGGAACCAGCAGAAGCGCGACCAGCACAAGCGCGAGAGGGACGCGGCGCCCGACGGCGCGTCGGCCCGGACGCCGGGCGGCCTCGTGCTGCCGCAAGGTGCGATTCCCTGATCCTGTCCCGAACCACCGCGGCCGTTGCGGCGTTCGTCCGCTGGACGATGCGATCCCCTCAAGACCCGATCTCGGAGAAGCCTCGCGATGTACGATTCCTGGCTGCGCCTCGGCCTCGACACGGTTCGCCTGGGGTTCGAGGCGCAGACGGTCGTCGCCCTGCGGCTCGCCAAGCTCTCCCTCGGTGGGGAGGCGGCCCAGATCGAGGCGCAGCGCATGGTGACGGAGAAGCTGGAGGCCGCGGCGGAAGCCGCGATGACGCTCGCCACCGGAGGCACGGCCGAGCGGGTGGTGCGGGATTACCGCCGCAAGGTGCGGGCCAATGCCCGCCGGCTCAGCCGCGGCTGAGCGCGCGGCGCGCGAAACGTCCCGGTCACCGTCCTTGCTCGCCGTGGCGGTATCGGCGCGGCGGGAGCGGAACGATGCGACACCCGGATCGTGACCGGCGGAACGCCACCGGTCTGGGCGTCACCCGATGACCGTCACTTGCGGGCGGCCATCATGTCGTGGGTCAGCACCGTCAGCTTGCCGATCAGGCTGGTGATGTCGCCGTGGGTGCAGGACCATTGCGTGCCGATCGCCCCGCCATCGGAGGAGACCGAGACCACCGCGACGGAGCGCAGCTTGCCCTCGCGGGCGAGGCGCAGCTGCTCCTGCAGCACCTCGATCATCGAGGCGGTGTTCTCGTCGACGGGAGCCGCGGCCACGGCCTGCGGGAAGGCGACGACGCGGTTGGTTTCGGCTGCGGTTTCGATCATGGGACTCTACGAACGCTGGAAGGAATCGGGTGTGCGGGAGCACCGCGCGGCCGCGTCGCGGTCGTGCGAAGGTCCCGGTGAGGCTCCCGGACGGTCGAGCCGTCCCAGGAGATCGGCGAGATCCGCCGGAAGCGCCTCGGCCAGGCAGCCGTCGAACGCGGCGTGCAGGCCTTGCGCCAGGAACGCGTCCATACGTCCGGCGTCATGAGCCGCAGACCGCAGGGCCCTCGGCGGGATGGCGGGAGCCGGCCCGCCGGGTCGATCGTGCATCGCCCGTAACATCATCGCAGCCTCAGTTTCGGGAGCCGCCTCGCGGCCAAAACTGCCCATCCGGGCGCGGATCACAATCCCTGCTCTGTGGCTGAGCTTCCAATTCCAAACCCGATGTTGTGAGACCGCAACACTTCGAACGGCGCCCGGACGCTCGGTTCCAGTGCCGGCCGGCCCACCGTGCCGAGCCGCGCGGGCACGGCAGGGGCGCCGCATTCCCGACCTCGGGCGCTGCGCCGCCATCGTCGATCCGGATGAAAATAACAGTAATGCTTCAAAAGTGACACTATTACTGATTGTAATTAACTTTTGTTATGACAATTTTGAACAAAAATGTGCTAGTTGCACCACGCGGCGGTATGGCGGGGCGTTTTGGCTGAGTTTCTCATTCGCAAGCTCGAGCACTTCACGAGCTTGTCCACCGAGGACAAACACGCGCTCGATCAGGCGTCGCGGCAGCGCACGCGGCGCATTCGCTCACGGGACGATATTGTTCACGAGGGCGATCTACCTCAGGGTGTCAACCTGATCCTCGACGGCTGGGCCTGCCGGTACAAGACGCTCGAGGATGGGCGCCGCCAGATCATCGCCTACCTTCTGCCCGGCGACCTGTGCGACCACCACGTCTCGATCCTGCGCGAGATGGATCACTCGATCGGCACCGTGACCGCCGTGACCCTGGCCGAGATCCCCACCGAGACGATGCGCCAGCTCACGGCCGGCCAGGCCCGGCTGTCGCAGGCCCTGTGCTGGGAATCCCTGGTCGCGGCGGCGATCCAGCGCGAATGGACGGTGAATATCGGCCAGCGCACCGCCTTCGAGCGCCTCGGCCACCTGCTCTGCGAACTCTACGTGCGCCTGCGCGCCGTCGGCCTGACCCAAGGCAATACCTGCGAACTGCCCCTCACCCAGGCCGAGATTGCCGACACGATCGGACTGTCGGTGGTGCACGTGAACCGCACGCTGCAGGAGCTGCGCAGCGTCGGGCTGATTTCCCTGCGCGGCCGCGAGCTCACCATCCATCGGCTCGACGCGCTCCAGCGGGCGGTGCAGTTCAACCCGAACTACCTGCATCTGGGCCGCGAAGGACGGCACCTCGACTCGAATGAGGCATGATGCGGACAGGCGCGAGACCGACGCGGCGGGGGAGGGGGACGAACCCGATTTCCGCCGGCTGATCGAGAGCATCCCGCACCTGGTCTGGGAGGCGAATCCGCGAGGCGACTGGATCTGGGCGAGCCGTCAATGGACGGTCTTCACCGGGCAGAATTCCGGTCGCAGCCACGGCTACGGCTGGCTCGACGCCGTGCATCCGGAGGACCGCGAGCACACCTTGCAGGCTTGGCAGGCGGCCTCCCGCCGCGGCCACCTGGCGATCGAGCACCGCCTGTGCCGGCAGCCGGGGGAGGGAGCGGAGAGCGAGTCCTATCTCTGGTTCTCCACCCAGGCCGTGCCCCGGCGCGGCGGCGACGGCCGGCCGACGAGCTGGTTCGGCACCTCCACGGACATCCATGCCCTCTATCTGATGCGCGAGGCGCAGGCGCGCCTGCTGCACGAGCTGCAGCGCCAGGGCCGCAACAACCTCGCGGTCATCCGCGGCATCGTGCGCCGCATCGCCGATACCGGCCAGACGGCCGAGGACATCGTCGCCCATGTCGATGATCGCCTCGCCGCGATGGCCCGCATCCAGGCGGAGGTCTCGCGCGAGCCCCTCGCCGGGGTCGCCCTGGAGGTGCTGATCCGGGACGAGCTCTCCGCCCATGCCCTGCCCGAGCCGTGCGAGCTCGCCGGCCCGCCGGTGCGGCTGCCGGTCGAGGTGGCCGAGAAGCTCGGGCTCGCCCTGCACGAACTGGTGGTGAGCGCCGTGCTCGACGGCCACGAGCGGATCGGTGCCACCTGGACCGTGACGCCCGACCACCTCACCCTGGTCTGGCACGAGCGCGCACGGCCCGGCGCACCGAGGACCAGCGGCGAGACCCTGCGCGGCGAGATGCTGGAGCGGATGCTCGCCTACGACCTGCGTGCCACCACCGTCGTCACCGAGACCGGCCGCGAGCGCCGCGTCATCATCGTCCTGCCGTTGCCGGCGTGAGCCGCGAGCGTGGCTGTTTCACGTGGAAACGCCGGGTGATTCGTTGCGGTGAAGTTTCGTCAACCATGGAGCCCGCCGCCTCGGGCGCGCGTCCCGCAACCCTGGCCGGCACATCCGCCGATTGACGCTTCACCGCCCGGGAGGCCACAGACGACCATCCGTTCCGCCTCGTCCCAGGCTTCCGCCACCCAAGCTCTGCACCCATGTCCCACGCGTCCGCCGCGCCGTTCACCCGGGCCGGCATCCTCACGGGCATCCGGCTCAGCCTGCCGCTCTGGCCCAGCATCGCGGTGTTCGGCGCCGCCTTCGGGGCTGCCGCGGCCCAGAGAGGCGTCAGCCTGGCCGAGGCGGTGGGTGCCAGCGCCCTCGTCTATGCCGGCTCGGCCCAGATGGTGACCCTCGAGGTCTGGGGCCAGCCCTGGACGCTGAGCGCCCTTCTCGCCGCCATGACGGTGACCGGGCTCATCAACGCCCGCATGATCCTGATGGGCGCCACGATCCAGCCCTGGATGCGCGGCACGCCGCTCTGGCGCACGGCGCTGACGCTGTTCGTGCTCGTCGACGCGAGCTGGCTCATCGGCGTGCGCCACCGCTCGGAGGGCGGCCGCGACCTCGGCGTGCTGTTCGGCTCCGGCATCGGCCTGTGGCCGCTCTGGGTCGCCTCGACGGCCGCCGGCCACCTCGCCGGCGCCCTGGTGACCCAGCCCCGGGCCTACGCCCTCGACATGATCCTGCCGATCTTCTTCGCCGCCATGCTGGCGCCGCTCTGGCGCGGGGCACGGCCGGCCCTGCCCTGGATCGCCTCCGGCCTGGTGGCGCTCGTCGTGCAGCGGCTGGTGCCGGGCTACGCCTTCATCGCGGCGGGGGCGGCGGCCGGCCTCGTCACCGGCCTTCTCGTCGATGACGGGGCGGCGCGATGATCGATGCCGTTCTGGCTGGCCCCGCCGGTCCCTGGATCGCCATCCTGGCGCTCGCCCTCGTCACCTATCTCTGCCGCGCCTCCGGCGTGGTGCTGATGAGCCGGGTGCGGCTCACCCCGCGGGTCGAGCGGGGATTGCGCGCCCTGCCGGGTTCGATCGTGGTGGCGACGGCGCTGCCCACCGGCCTCTCCGCCGGCCTGCCGGGATTGCTCGGCCTCGTCACCGCCGCGGGCGTGATGGCGCTGACCCGGTTCGAGCTGGCGGCGGTGCTGGCCGGGATGGGAGTCGTGGCGGCCGGGCGTGCGATGGGCCTCTGAGGTTTCACCGCAACCGCTGCCGGATGCGAAACCCCAGCCCGTCGCGCACGTCGCGATAGGCGTCGAGGCGCTGCTCGCGGGATCCCTGCGACACCGTCGGATCCGGGGTCGGCCAGTACTCGACCTCGGCCGCCACCGTGCGGGTGAGCTCCAGGGCGGCATGGTGGGCCTCCGGCGAGAGCGAGACGATCAGGTCGAAGTTCAGGCCCTCCCACTCCTCCAGCTCCTCCAGGGTGCGGGGGCGGTGGCGGGAGGCGTCGATGCCGATCTCGTCGAGGGCCGAGACCATGAAGGGGTCGGTGGGCTCGCCGCTGCGCACGCCGGCGGACTGCACGTAAACCGACCTGCCGAAATAGTGCCGGGCCAGCGCCTCGGCGCAGGCCGAGCGCACGGCGTTGAAGTTGCAGACGAACAGCACCGACTGCACCCGTCTGCCCGGCTTCGCGGGATCCGGTTTGGCGGGATCCGGCTTCGCAAGATCCGAATTTGCAAGATCTGACTTTGCAAGATCCGGCTTGGACGAATCGGCCCCGGCGGGAGCGGCGCTGTCCGGAAGGGGGCTTCCGGACACCGGATCAGCCCTTCCAGTGCAGGGCGAAGATCAGGGTGAACAGCCGGCGGGCGGTATCGTGGTCGATCTCCACCTTGCCCTCCAGGCGCTGGAGCAGCAGCTCCGAGGCCTCGTTGTGGACCCCGCGCCGGCCCATGTCGATCGCCTCGATCTGGCTCGGCGAGGCGGTGCGGATCGCCTTGAAGTAGCTGTCGCAGATCATCTCGTAGTCGCGGATCACGCCGCGGAACGGCGTCAGCGAGAGGAGATGGGTCATCACCGGCTGGCCGTCGGCGGTCGAGATCGCGAAGGACAGCTTGTTCTCGACGAGGCCGAGCGCCAGCGCGTAGGGCCCGCCGTCATGGTTGGCCACGCGAAAGCTGTTCGACTCCAGGATGTCGTAGATCGCGATGGCGCGCTCGTGCTCCTGGTCGGGATTGCCGCGCCCGATCGAATCCTCGTCGAGCGTCACCGCCGCCAGGCGCTGTCGCGGATCGGGAGCCTCGCTCGCCATCGGATCTCCTCTCCGGCTCTTCGCGGGTTTTCTCAGGGCGTGCAGCAGAGGCGAGCGCGGCCGCGCGCGCAAGCCGGACGTTGGGTGATCCCGGTCAAAGGTTCAGGCGGATCGCCACCGAGCGGGCATGCCCGTCCAGCCCCTCCGAGCGGCCGAGCGCCACCGCGGCGGGCCCGAGCGCCCGCAGGGCTTCGGGCGTGCAGGAGAGGAGCGAGGTCCGCTTCATGAAGTCGAGCACGCCGAGGCCGGAGGAGAACCGGGCCGAGCGGGCGGTCGGCAGGACGTGGTTGGGACCGCCGACATAGTCGCCGATCGCCTCCGGCGTGTGGGCGCCGAGGAAGATCGCCCCGGCATTGCGCACCCGCGCCGCCAGATCGTCCGCATCCGCCGACTCGATCTCGAGGTGCTCCGGCGCCAGGCGATCGACCAGCGGGATCGCGTCGGACAGGCGCTCGACCCGGACGATGGCGCCGTAGTCGCGCCAGCTCGCGGTGGCGATCTCCCTGCGCGGCAGGGTCTTCAGCTGCCCCTCCACCGCCGCCGCGACCGCATCCGCCAGCGCGGCGCTGTCGGTGACCAGGATCGCCTGGGCGGCCGTGTCGTGCTCGGCCTGGGCGAGCAGGTCGGCCGCGACCCAGTCCGGGTTGGCGGAGGCATCGGCGAGGATCAGCACCTCGGACGGGCCGGCGATCATGTCGATGCCGACCTGGCCGAACACCCGGCGCTTGGCCGCCGCCACGTAGGCGTTGCCCGGCCCGACGATCTTGGCGACCGGGCGAATGGTCGCCGTGCCGTAGGCCAGCGCCGCCACCGCCTGGGCCCCGCCGACCCGGAAGACCTCGTCGACCCCAGCGAGCTTCGCGGCGGCCAGCACCAGCGGGTTGGTGACCCCGTCCGGCGTCGGCACCACCATGGCGATGCGCGGCACGCCCGCGACCTTCGCCGGCACCGCGTTCATCAGCACCGAGGAGGGATAGCTCGCGGTGCCCCCCGGCACGTAGAGGCCGACCGATTCGAGCGCGGTCCAGCGCCAGCCGAGGGTGACGCCGAGCGCGTCGGTCTCGCGGTGGTCGGCCGGAACCTGGGCGCGGTGGTAGGTCTCGATCCGCTCCTTCGCCAAGGCCAGGGCGTCGAGGGCTTCCGTGGAGCAGGAGGCCGTCGCGGCGTCGATCTCGTCGGGGGAGACCCGGATGGTCCCGGGGGTGAGGTCGAGCCGGTCGAAGCGCGTCGTGTAGTCGATCAGCGCCGCGTCGCCGCGATCGACCACGTCGCGGATGATGTCCCGCACCGCCGCGTCGACATCCTCCGCCACCTCGCGCTTGACCGAGAGCAGGCGGGCGAACTGTGCCTCGAAATCGGCATCGCGGGAATCGAGGCGCTGCATGTTGTGTCCGGTCTCGCGGTCGGCGGGGCCAAGGAGCGAACCAAAGGAGCGAACCAAAGGATCGAACCGAGGCCCGCCGACTGCCAAAAAATTCAGGCCGCGTCGAGGGGCATGTCGAGGGTGGCGTGGACCGGCTTGCTCTCGGCCTGCCAGACCGGGCCGAGATCCTTCATCGCCGCCTCGATGCATTCGAGCTCGAGCCGGATCGCGCCGCCCCCGGAAAACACCAGGGTCGCGATGCCGGAGGGCGCCTCGCCGGGCTCGAAGGTGATGGCGAGGAGTTCGAGCGGCGCGTCGGGCTCGTCGCGAGGGATGTTGCGGCAGCGCACGGCGAGCACCCGGTCGAAGTGCAGGCCGGTCAGCCGCCGCCGGGGCGGGGCGCCGTCGGGGCATTCCCAGTCGAAGCGCCGCGCCACCAGGGCGAAGCGGCGCTCCCGGGGCAGGTAGGCGAGGTCTCCGGTCCGCAGGACCGCATCCTGAAGGTGGGTCGAGATGACCGCGAGATCGTCGGCGTCGAGGGCAGCGAGCTTCAGGAGCTCCATCTCCGCGTCCTTCACTGTCGGCGTCCCTGTGCTTGGGGCCGGCCCGTCGAGCGGCGGGCCCGCGCTGTCGGAGTGATACCGAGGGTAGGTAGCGATGCCCCCCGCCGACGACAACCGTCGCCCCTGCGAAGTCCGGCGAGCGGAATTCGTCATCGTCGCGATTGTCGCAACGGCACCGAATCGCCTCAGCCGGCGTTCATGTCCGACCGCCTAGCGTGACCGGCGAGAAAAGGTCCGACAGAGCGTCCCCATCGGAGGAGAGATCCGTGAGAACCGTGATGACCGCCGCCCTGGCCGCGTTGACCCTCGGCCTCGGTGTCGCGCCGGCCTTCGCGCAATATGGCTACGGCTACGACGACGACCGTCCGCGCCGCCGTTACGAGGAGCGCTACGACTACGATCGTCCGCGCTACCGCGGCGAGTACGACCGCCCGCGCTACCGCGACTATGGCGGCGGCCGCATCGGCCGGATCTGCGTCACCGCCCGCGGCAGCTGCCCGACCCGGCCGGCCCCCCTCAACTCCTCCTGCGGCTGCGAGGTCCCGGGCTTCGGCTTCAAGCGCGGCGCCATCGGGTACTGAGCCCGGTCGTCCACACCGCGTCGAAGTTCCTGCGACAGTCCCTGGGCGCGGCCTCAATCCCAGATATCCGCGTTCAGGATCTCGTGCGCCAGCGCCCGGCTCGGCTCGCGGTGCAACCCCGGGCCGGACAGCACGAACTCGACATCGGCGAGGCGCGGCAGGTCGGGATGCGCCAGTTCCTGCAGCCCGTCCGGGATCAGGCTGCGGGGCTGCGCCATCAGGCCGACGCCGGCCAGGGCCGCGGCGCGCAGCCCGCTGAGGCTGCCGCAGGTGCAGGTGATGCGGAACGCCCGGCCTTCCTGCGTGAGCGCCGCGAGCGCGATCGCCCGGGTGATGCTGGGAGCCGGGAAGCTCGCGAGCGCCACCGGCTCGCCCCGCTCCGGCAGGGCGGCGGGGATCCCGACCCAGACCAGCCGGTCGCGCCGCACCAGCATCCCCTGCGTCTCGCCGACATGGCGCTTGCCGAGCACCAGGTCGAGCTCGCCCCGCGCCAGGGCCTCGTTGAGGAAGCTCGTCAGCGAGACGCTCAACTCGAGGTCGACCGAGGGATAGGCCTCGCGAAAATCGCGAAGTACCTCCGACAGCCGGCTCTGCACGAAATCTTCGGAGGCGCCGAAGCGCACCTTGCCGCGCACCGGGCCGCCGGCGAGCGCGCGTTCCAGCCGCTCATGCGCGTCGAGCACCGTGCGGGCGAAGCCCAAGACCGTCTCGCCCTCCGGGGTGAGGGCCACCGAATGGGTGTCCCGCGCCACCAGCCGGTGCCCGAGCTGCGCCTCCAGGCGCTGGACGTGCTGGCTCACCGTCGACTGGCCGAGGCCGAGCTGCTCGGCCGCCCGGCTGAAGCTGCGGCTGCGCACCACCGCCGCCAGGGTGCGCAGGAGCACGGGATCGATCAGGCGGGTCATGACGGCTCTCCGTGCGGCTCTCCGCATCCTGCATGAGCGGCCGGCAGGCTATCGCATTTCGCGATAACTGTAATCCTGGCACCCCGCGTACCCATCCGGGCGCCGGCCGATTAGGTAGACCGGGACCCTTCCAGATCCTCCGGCCCGCCATGCTCTCGCGCTTCCGCCCCGACAACTTCACGCTGATGATCGTCGGCGCCCTGATCCTCGGCAGCCTGCTTCCGGTGCAGGACCGGGCGGCCGAGTGGCTCGGCGTCTTCGCCGACGGCATGATCGCGCTCCTGTTCTTCCTGCACGGCGCGCGCATCGACCGCCAGACGGCGCTCGCCGGCCTGGTGCATTGGCGCCTGCACCTCGTGGTGTTCGCCTCGACCTTCGTGCTCTTCCCGATCCTCGGCCTCGCCGCCGGCCTGCTGAGCCCGGCCCTGCTGACCCCGGCGCTCGCCGCGGGCGTGCTGTTCCTGTGCGTGCTGCCCTCCACCGTGCAATCCTCCATCGCCTTCACGTCGGTGGCGGGCGGCAACGTGCCGGCGGCGATCTGCTCCGCCTCGGCCTCGAACATCCTCGGGATGCTCATCACCCCGCTCCTCGTCGCGGTGCTGCTGAACACGCAGGGGCACCACCACGGCTTCGACTGGGCGGCGGTGGGCAAGATCATGGCCCAGCTGCTCCTGCCCTTCGCGGTCGGCCAGCTCCTGCAGCCGCGCCTCGGGCCCTGGCTGACCCGGCACAAGCCCCTGACCATGGTGGTCGATCGCGGCTCGATCCTGCTCATCGTCTACATCGCCTTCAGCCACGCGGTGGCGACGGGCCTGTGGAGCCGCACGCCCCTGCCGGCGCTGGCCACCATGCTGGTCGTCGACCTCGTCCTGCTGGCGCTGGTGCTGTCGATCACGACCGCGGCGAGCCGCCTCCTCGGCTTCTCGAAGGAGGACGAGATCACCATCGTGTTCTGCGGCTCGAAGAAGAGCCTGGCCTCGGGCGTGCCGATGGCGAACGTGATCTTCGCCGGCCAGGATGTCGGCGGCATCCTGCTGCCCCTGATGCTCTTCCACCAGGTCCAGCTCATGGCCTGCGCGACGCTGGCCCGCCGCTACGCCGCCCGCCTGCACCGCGCGCCCGCCGCCGGGGAGGGCCCGGCCCGGACCGGCGTCGCGCCCGCCGCGGCGCGCTGACGAGGCTCGCGGCGCGTTGACGAGGCTCGCGGCGCGTTGACGAGGCTCGCGGCGCGTTGACGAGGCTCGCGGCGCGTTGACGAGGCTCGCGGCGCGTTGACGAAAGATTCACGTCGTCGCGCCATTCTCCTGGGGAGCCAAGTTGCGTACCGGCTCTCCTGGATGTCCGGCCCCGTCGCGCGTTCCGCGGCGGGGCCGCCCCATTTGATGGGGCTGATCGACGTTTTCGTGCGGTCCTTCCCACACCTGCGACCTCATCCCGAGATGCGGGCGATCGAAGATCGCTGAGCCGCGAAGGAGGGCTCCCGTACTCGCCGGGACATCTGGAGCCCGCTTCCGGGGCTCCTTTCAGTCGCGATCTTCGATCGCCAGCACCTCAGGATGAGGCCATGGGCGGGACGAGGTTTTCCGGATCTTCATAGTCCATTCACTGTGTCGCTTCAGCCGGCACACACCATCCTGCCGCTAGCCTCCCGGCGCCGTCACCCGAGGAGGCGCCCGATGAGCACGTTCGTCCTGCCGCGCCGCGATCTCGCGGCGATGCCGTTCCTGCGGCTCCTGCACGGGCTCGGCCTCGTCCTGATGGCGGCATTCATCTTCTTCGCCTGCTTCGCCTTCTCGGACACCTCGCCCTACGACATCGTGGCGATCCCCACCATCGTGCTCTGGGTCCTGCTCGGCGTGCGGCTGTACCGGGGTGCGGTGCCGCTCGTCGCGGTGCTGCTCGTCTATGTCGGCGCCACGGTGGTGGCCCTGATGCCCTATCTCGACGAGGAGCTGCCGCCGGTCTGGACCATGCAGCTGTGCTACCTCGCCGTCACCGGCATCTTCTTCACGATGTTCTTCTCCGACGAGAGCGACCGGCGGATCGAACTCGCCCTCAGGGTCTACACCGCCAGCACGCTCTTCTGCGCCGTCCTCGGCATCGGCGGCTATCTCGGGCTGATCGGCGACGAGGACCTGTTCAGCAAGTATGGCCGGGCCTCCGGCACCTTCCAGGACCCGAACGTGTTCGGCTCGTTCCTGACGCTGGGCGCCTTCTACCTGGCGCACGATCTGCTCACCGGCCGCGCCCGGCGCCCGCTCCTGTCGGGCCTCGGCCTCGCGATCCTGCTCGCCGGCGTGTTCCTGTCGTTCTCCCGCGGTTCCTGGGGCGGCACCGTGCTGATGGGCGCCCTGATGGTCGTGATGCTCTATCGCACCAGCACTCCGCATCTCCGCCGCCGCATCGTGCTGCTCGCAGGCCTCGCGGCGGGGTTCGGGGCCGTGGCCCTCGTCGGCCTCCTCTCCATCGGCGAGGTCCGCGAGACCTTCGCCAAGCGCGCCGCCGTCACCCAGGATTACGACGAGGGCGAGACCGGCCGCTTCGGCAACCAGCTGCGCGGCATCGGCATGCTGATCGAGGATCCGCTCGGGATGGGCCCCCTGCGCTGGCGCCGCACCTTCAACCTCGAGCCGCACAATTCCTATATCGGCGCCTTCGCCAATGGCGGCTGGGTCGCCGGCGTCGCCTTCGTGTTCCTGGTGCTGATGACCACCCGGGTGGGGTTCCGTCTGATGAGCCAGGACACGCCCTACCGGCGCCACGCCCAGATCGCGGTGCCGGCGCTCCTGATGTTCTTCCTCCAGGCGATGCAGATCGACATGGAGAAGTGGCGCCACGTCTACATGATGCTCGGCATGGTCTGGGGCTTGGAGGCGGCGCGGGTGCGGTGGTTGGCCGGCGGGGAAGCGTGAGCCGTCCGAACTGCCGTCAGAGGGTCGCGAGATAATCCTCGAAGCGCTTGCCGCGCTCGTGCCGGAAGGACTCGCCGGTGCTGCGGACGAGCAACAGGCGATCGACCCGGAAGTTGCGGAAGGCGCTGCGGCTCTCGCACCAGGCGGTCAGCAGCCAGGCCGTGTCGAAGAGGGTCAGGCCGAGCGGCCGCACGATCCGGCGGCTGCGGTTCTCCGCCAGATCCCGATACGCGATCTCCAGGATAGTTCGCCGGCGGATGCCGGTCCGCAGCACGGAGAGATGGGCGTTCGCCCCCGCGGCCTCTTCGGTCGGCCGGGACACGGCCCGGAGCGGGAGGCGGGTATAGGCCTCTTCCTTTTCCGGCTCCATGGAGGCGCCGACCTTGGCCGAGACGCGCCGTGCGGCGGCGGCGAGCGTCTCGTCGCCCCGTGCCGCGATGAGCCGCATCCCGAGCATGACCGCGTCCATCTCGTCGGGATCGAGATGGAGCGGGGGCAGGAAGCAGCCCTTGTCGAGCTGGTAGCCGAGCCCCGGCTCGCCGCGCAAAGGCGCACCCATGGCCTGGAGCGTCACCACGTCCCGGTAGATCGTCCGGGTCGAGACGCCGAAGGCATCTGCGAGCGCTTCGGCCGAGATCGGGGCCGATCGTCCGCGCAGATGGTCGAGGAGGGCGAAGAGCCGGAGGGTCCTCATGCAGGTCGGCCGCTACGGCTCCTGACGGAAGCTGTCAGGGGCAAGCGTGTATCGCGTCCGGCACCGGACAGGAACCGCGAGGTCGTCACATGCCAGAACCGTGCTACGAGATCGTCGTCTACGAGGTCGGCGACGCAGCGGACGCGGACCATGCCCGCGACCGGGCCAGGACGTTGCTCCGGCGCTTCCCGGGCTTTATCGCCTGGACCCCGTTCACCGAATGGGACGCCCCGAACCGCCGCGCCGATCTCGTCGCCTGGGCCGACGAGGCGCACGCGCGGGCAGCCGCGACGGCGGTCGGCACGGCGCCCGACTTCGCCGGGTTTCGCGCATCGGTCGCCACGCTCGTCAGCATGAGTCATTACCGTGCCCCGGACTCGACCCCAGACCTGGAGCCCCGGCCCGTCGCGGCGGGAGCTGGCGTCGAGGTCGGCCGGTTCCGCCTGAAGCCTGGGGTTCGGGAAGCGGAGATGCGCGCCGCCTATGCCGCCATGCTGGCCGGTCTCGCCGCGTTGCCGGGATGGCGACGCCAGCACCTCGTGCGGCTGGCGGACGGCCTGTTTCTCGATCTCGCCTTCGCGGAGGACCAGGAGCGTTCGGAAGCGATCTGCGCGGCCTGGGCGGGCAATCCCGCCTGCGACCGCTTCCTCGCCCTGATCGAGCCCGAGAGCATGGAATTCGGGACCATTCTCTGAGGTCGGCGGCGCGGAGATGCCGAGGGATGGCGCGGTGCGAGCCCCGCGGTAGGCAGCCGCCTCCGATTGGGCTAGAGCCCAGGCCGAGAGGGGTCGTCCGGGGCCGATCACGTCCCGGACCCCCGTGCCGAACTCCGCACCCGCCTCGCCCGTCCGTCGCGGGAGGCTAGTGCCAGACCGATTGCTCCTGCGAGACCCGATGTCCAAGCCCGCGAAGGCCGAGAAGGCCGCCACCCTCAAGCCCCGCCTGCCGCGCGGCCTCGTCGACCGCGGGCCGGCCGAGATCGCCGCGACGAACCGGATGCTGGACAAGATCCGCGAGAGCTTCGAGCTCTACGGCTTCGAGGCGGTGGAGACCCCGTTCATCGAGTACACCGAGGCGCTCGGCAAGTTCCTGCCCGACCTCGACCGGCCGAACGAGGGCGTGTTCTCGTTCCAGGACGACGATGAATCCTGGCTGTCCCTGCGCTACGACCTGACGGCGCCGCTCGCCCGCTACGTCGCCGAGCATTTCGACGCCCTGCCCAAGCCCTATCGCAGCTACCGCGCCGGCTACGTCTTCCGCAACGAGAAGCCGGGCCCGGGCCGCTTCCGCCAGTTCATGCAGTTCGACGCCGACATCGTCGGGGCGCCGACCGTCGCGGCGGATGCCGAGATCTGCATGATGGCCGCCGACACGCTGGAGAAGGTCGGCATCGGCCGCGGCGACTACGTGGTGAAGGTCAACAACCGCAAGGTCCTCGACGGCGTGATGGAGGCCATCGGGCTCGGCGGCGACGACCAGGCCGGGCGGCGCCTCACCGTGCTGCGGGCGATCGACAAGCTCGACCGGCTGGGCGCCGACGGCGTGCGCCTGCTGCTGGGCCCCGGCCGCAAGGACGAGAGCGGCGACTTCACCAAGGGGGCCGGCCTCGCCGACGAGGCGATCGAGCGCATCCTGCGCTACGTCTCGTTCCAGGCCGCCCCCACCGAGGGCGGCGACCGCCTCGCCTTCTGGGAAAGCTTCTTCGGCGGCTGGGGCGAGGTCGTCGGCTCCTCCGAGACCGGGCGCCAGGGCATCGCCGAATTGCACGCCATCATGAAGCTGTGCGAGGCGGCGGGCTACGGCCACGACCGGGTGCGGGCCGACCCGTCCGTGGTGCGCGGCCTCGAATATTATACCGGCCCGGTCTTCGAGGCCGAGCTGACCTTCCCGGTCGTGAACGAGGACGGCCAGACCGTGCGCTTCGGCTCGGTGGCGGGCGGCGGGCGCTATGACGGCCTCGTGGGCCGCTTCCGCTCCGAGCCGGTCCCGGCGACCGGGTTCTCGGTCGGCGTCTCGCGCCTCTTCTCCGCCCTCCAGGTGGTCCGTAGCCCGATCGTCTCGGGTCGGGCCGCGCCCGGCCCGGTGGTGGTGCTGGTGCTCGATCGCGAGGAGACCGCCGCCTACCAGGCCCTGGTCGCCGCCTTGCGCCAGGCCGGCATCCGCTCGGAGCTGTATCTCGGCTCGTCCGGCATGAAGGCCCAGATGAAGTACGCCGACCGTCGCGGCGCTCCTTGCGTCGTCATCCAGGGCAGCGACGAGCGGGCTAGGGCCGAGGTCCAGATCAAGGACCTGATCGAGGGCGCCAAGGCGGCGGATGCCATCGGCAGCAACGCCGAGTGGAAGGCCGCCCGGCCGGCGCAGTTCTCGGTCCCGGTGGACGAGATGGTCGCCCGGGTGGGCGAGGTGCTGGCGCGGCATTACGGAGGGTGAGAGCCTTTCCCGCTCGCAACTCGTCGTACCGGCTATCCCCGCGAGCGTAGGGCTGTCCGGGAAAAAGAATGGCGCGCCTCCCCTCTCCCGTTTGGGAGAGGGGTCGGGGGATCGAAGATCCCGCGTGAGGGTGGCTCGGCCTCCGGATAAAACACTGGACGTCGAGCTGCCGGCACCACGGTCCGAGCTTTACAGTGAAGCGCGCCACCCTGCGCGATCTTCGATCGCCACTACCCCTCTCCCACACCTTGCAGCGATACCGGGCAAGGATCTCTGGCAAGCCCGGCATCGCCTGGAGAGGGGATCCCGCGCTTGATGTTGAACGGCATTTTCCCCGGACAGCCCTGCCGCCCACGGGGAGGGGGATTTCCTGCGATTCACCCGATGACCGTTGACTATGCCAACCCTCCGCAGAGGGCCGCACACCCCCACGGTCGCCAAGCCCGCCCGCGGCTGCTACAGGGCCGTCCGAGACTTGCAGGTGTTGTGACCAATGACGGGTAACGGAGCCGCGGCCCCCCGGCCGGCGGCGGCGCACGAGGCGCTTCTGGCGCTGTTCGAGGACCGGGGCTACGCGCGGGTCGAGCCGCCGGTGCTGCAGCCGGTCGAGCCGTTCCTGGAGCTGTCCGGCGAGGACATCCGCCGGCGCATCTTCATCACCCAGGACGGCGCCGGGGCGGAACTCTGCCTCCGGCCCGAATACACGATTCCGGTCGGGCGCCACCATCGCGCCGTCGCCGACGGGCGGGCGGCCGATTACAGCTATCTCGGCCCGGTCTTCCGCCTGCGGGCGGCCGAGCCCGACGAGTTCCACCAGGCCGGCATCGAGTCGATCGGCCGGACCGACGTGCCGGCGGCCGACGCCGAGATCCTGGGCCTCGCCCTCGACGGGCTCGACCGGCTCGGACGCCGCGACCATCAGGTCCGCCTCGGCGACATGGGGCTGATCACCGCGCTCCTCGACGCGCTGAACGTCCAGCCGGCGGCCAAGCGCCGGACGTTGCGGGCGGTGGCCGCCGGCCGCTCCCTCGACGAGATCGCCGCGCCCGTGGCGGTCGACGCGGCCCATGCGGGCCTTCTCTCCGCCATCCAGGGCCAGGACCCGCAAGGGGTGCGCGCCTTCGTCGAGGACGTGCTCGCCATCGCGGGCATCAGCCGGGTCGGCGGCCGCACCGCCGGCGAGATCGCCGAGCGCTTCCTCGCCAAGGCGGCGGCGCATGCCGAGGGCGGCGCCGGCCTCGGGCCGAAGGCCCGCGAGGTGCTGGACGCCTACCTCGCCCTCACCGGCGATCCCGACGCCGCGGCGCTCGCCGCCCGCGACCTCGCCCGCCGGGCCGGGCTCGACGACCCGAGGCTCGAGGCGGCGCTCGCGCTGTTCGAGGAGCGCAACGGCTTCATCGCCGCCCGCGGCCTGCCCCTCGAGCGCTTCGTCTTCACCGGCAGCTTCGCCCGCAACCTCGACTATTATACCGGCTTCATCTTCGAGGTCGCGGAGGAAGGCGCCAAGCCCCTGGTCGGCGGCGGGCGCTACGACGGCCTGCTCCAGCACCTCGGCAGCCAGGACGCCCTGCCCGCCGTGGGCTGCTCGTTCTGGCTCGAACGCCTGGAGGGGGTGCGGTGATGGCCGACACGATGACTGACGGTCCCCTGGTCCTGGCGGTGCCCTCGAAGGGCCGCCTGCAGGAGAACGCCGCCGCCTTCTTCGGCCGCGCCGGCCTGACGCTGGCCCAGACCAGCGGCGCCCGCGACTATCGCGGCCGCCTCAAGGGCGTGGACGGGGTCGAGGTGCGCTTCCTCTCGGCCTCCGAGATCGCCGGCCAACTCGCGAGCGGCGCCGCCCATCTCGGCATCACCGGCGAGGACCTGATCCGCGAGACCCTGCCGGATGCCGCCGGGCAGGTCGAGCTGCTGACGCCGCTCGGCTTCGGCCAGGCCACCGTGGTGGTGGCGGTGCCCCAGGCCTGGATCGACGTGCGCTCGATGAGCGACCTCGACGAGGTGGCGAGCGACATGCGGGTGCGCCACGGCAAGCGCCTGCGCATCGCCACTAAATACGTCAACCTGACCCGCCGCTTCTTCGCCGAGCACGGCGTCGCCGATTACCGCATCGTCGAGAGCCTGGGCGCCACCGAGGGCGCGCCGGCCTCCGGCAGCGCCGAGATCATCGTCGACATCACGACCACCGGCGCCACGCTCGCCGCCAACGCCCTCAAGATCCTCGACGACGGGGTGATCCTGCGCTCGGAGGCGAACCTCGTCGCCTCGCTCGCCGCCTCCTGGAGCGAGACCCCGCGCCGGGCCGTGCAGGCGGTGCTCGGCCGGATCAGCGCCGAGGAGCGGGCCCGCACCACCCGCGAGGTCCGGGCCGGGATGCCGGCCTCGGGCGAGATCGACCTCGCGGCGCTCGCCGCCCTGCACGAGGCCGAACTGCCCTACGGCGCACCGGAGGGACGGGGTGAGATCGTCCTGCGCTGCCCCGCCGATGCGGTGTTCGGCCTCGCCGACGCCTTGGTGCAGGCGGGCGCCCAGGCGGTGAGCGTGCGGCGGATCGACTACGCCTTCGCGGCGGAGAACCCGCTGGTGGAGCGGTTGCTGGGGCGGTTGTCGTAAGGAGCCTGGGTGCCTGTCCACGCTACGATCCGCGGATCGGAGACGAACGGGGCGCCCGGCGATGACGGAGTTGCTGCGGCAAGCGTTGGCGGTGCTGGAGAGGCTGCCGCCCGATCGGCAGGACGATCTTGCCCGGGCGCTTCTCGCCTATGCGCGTGATGGCGCTTCGGGCGATGAGGAGCCCGAGGACATGAGGCCCGACCATCTGGCAGCCGTGCTTGAAGGCATGGCTCAGGCGGAGCGGCGTGAGTTTGCCGTCGGCGATGCCGGGGACAATGTGAAGGCTGCGTTATCGATGCGATCGGCCGCTACATCAACGCCCGCAATCCGGCCGCTGCCAAGCATGTGGGAGAGGCTATTCGCTCGGCGTTGACGAGGCTGACTTTGCACCCGCAGGCCGGGCGCATGGTCGGGAAAGGCCGGTATCGGCTCGCGGTACCGCGCCTGCCCTGCCTGATCTTCTACAAAGTGGATGTGGCGGACGAAGCGGTGCAGATCGTCACCATCCGCCACGCCGCCCACCGGGAGGAGCACTGACGGGGACTGCCAGTGCTCCAGAGAAAGGGCCTACTCCGCCGCCTCGACGAACACCGTCCCGGCCCGCGGCAGGTCGAGCGCGTCCCACACTTCCACCAGCGCCTCCGTCAGTGCCGCGATATGCGCCTCGCCGTGGAACGGGGAGGGGGTGATGCGCAGGCGCTCGGTGCCGCGGGGCACGGTGGGATAGTTGATCGGCTGGATGTAGATGCCGTGGCGCTCCAGCAGCCGGTCGGCCGCCGCCTTGCACAGCTCCGCATCGCCCACCATCACCGGCACGATGTGGGTGTCGGTGGCGAGCACCGGCAGGCCGGCATCGAGGAGCGACGCCTTGGTGCGGGCGGCCTGGCGCTGATGCGCCTCGCGCTCAAGGCCCGACTGCTTGAGATGGCGGATCGACGCGATGGCAGCCGCCGCGATGGCCGGCGGCAGCGCCGTGGTGAAGATGAAGCCGGCGGCGTGGCTGCGCACCGCGTCGCAGAGCGCCGCCGAGCCGGTGATGTAGCCGCCGACGCAGCCGAAGCCCTTGGCGAGCGTGCCCTCGATCACGTCGACCCGGTGCATGACCCGGTCGCGCTCGGCGATGCCGGCGCCGCGGGGACCGTAGAGGCCGACCGCGTGGACCTCGTCGAGGTAGGTCATCGCGCCGTAGCGTTCGGCGAGGTCGCAGATCTTGCCGATCGGCGCCACGTCGCCGTCCATCGAGTAGACGCTCTCGAAGGCGATCAGCTTCGGCCGGTCGCCGGCCGCGATCAGCAGCTCTTCGAGATGGGCGAGGTCGTTGTGGCGAAAAATGCGCTTGTCGCAGCCCGACTGGCGCACGCCCTCGATCATCGAGTTGTGGTTGAACGCGTCCGACAGGATCAGGCAGTTCGGGATCAGCTTGGCGATCGTCGAGATGCCGGCCTGGTTCGAGACGTAGCCGGAGGTGAAGACGAGGCCCGCCTCCTTGCCGTGCAGGTCGGCGAGCTCGCGCTCCAGGTCGACGAGGGGCGAGTTGTTGCCGGCGATGTTGCGGGTGCCGCCGGCGCCGACGCCGCAGCGCTGCGCGGTCTCGGTCAGGGCGCCCACGACCGCCGGGTGCTGGCCCATGCCGAGATAGTCGTTCGAGCACCACACGGTGATCTCGCGGGTGGAGGCGTCCGGCCGGCGCCACTGCGCGGCGGGAAAGCGGCCGTTGATGCGCTCGATATCGGCGAAGACGCGGTAGCGGCGCTCGCCGTGCAGGCGCTCCAGGGCGCCGCGGAAGAGAGCCTGGTAATCGGTCGCGCTCTGACGGGTCTCGGGCCGGGTCTCGGGCATCGTGGTCCTTCGCGGGGCTGGCCGGACGGCACGTCCGGGGCGGGACCGGGCGGGGCTCCGGAACGGAGCCCGTCCGCGCGGGGGCAGGCCGGGGAGGCCGGTTCCCGCTGATCGCGCCTTGATCTCGCTCAAATGCGACGGCTTTGTCTTTTGAAAAAGTCGAGGGCGAGGGCTGCGTTCTGACGCCTCCCGCACGGGCACGGAAGCTGGAAATTGGTCATGGCGACGAAGGGTCGCGCGCGATGAGCGGGCAGGGTGACGCGACGCGGGAACAGCGGCTGAAGGCCGCCCTGCGGGAGAATCTCAGGCGCCGCAAGGCGCAGACGCGCGGGCGTGAGACGACCGGGACCGAGGCGCCCAGGACGGAGGCGCCCGGCGAAGCGCCGCCGCAAGCAACCGTGGATCGAACCGGCGCAGATGAGCGTTGACGGGCAAGCGTAGCGGTAGCATCGCTGCGGTGCAATAAACGGGTTTCGGATCAGGGCGCGCTTTCACAGCGCGCAGGACGCGCCGCGTTGCGCGAGGGACGTTGTCACCATGGATCGCATCCACATCGTCGGCGGCAAGCCGCTTCACGGCATCATCCCGATCTCGGGCGCCAAGAACGCGGCCCTGCCGCTGATGATCGCCAGCCTGCTCACCGGCGAGACGCTGGAACTGTCGAACGTGCCCCGGCTTGCCGACGTCGCCTCGCTCCTGCGCATCCTCGGCAACCACGGCGTCGACCACATGGTGGTGGGCAAGCGCCCGGGCCAGACGACCGAGGCCGGCCAGACGATCCGGCTCACCGCCTCGAACGTCATCGACACCACGGCGCCCTACGACCTCGTCTCGACCATGCGGGCGAGCTTCTGGGTGATCGCGCCGCTGCTCGCCCGCTTCGGCGAGGCGCGGGTGTCGCTGCCGGGCGGCTGCGCCATCGGCACGCGCCCGGTCGACCTCCTGCTGATGGCGCTGGAGACGCTCGGCGCCACGATCGAGATCGACGGCGGCTACGCGGTGGCGCGCACGAAGAACGGCCTGCGCGGCGGCGAGATCAAGTTCCCGAAGGTCACGGTCGGCGGCACCCACGTCGCCCTGATGGCGGCGGTGCTGGCCCACGGCACCACGGTGATCGAGAACGCCGCCCGCGAGCCGGAGGTGGTGGACCTCGCCGCCTGCCTGACCCGGATGGGCGCCCGGATCGAGGGCGCCGGCACGCCCCGGATCGTCGTCGAGGGCGTCTCGCGCCTCTCTGGCGCCCGGCACGCCGTGCTGCCCGACCGGATCGAGACCGGCACCTACGCCATGGCGGTGGCGATGACCGGCGGCGACGTGACGCTGGAGAACACCCGGGCCGACCTGCTGCACAGCGCCCTCGACATCCTGGCCACCACCGGCACCGAAGTGACGCCCCTCGACCACGGCATCCGGGTGCGCCGCAACGGCCACGGCGTCGCGGCGGTCGACGTCACCACCGATCCGTTCCCGGGCTTCCCGACCGACCTCCAGGCCCAGTTCATGGCCCTGATGACCAAGGCCAAGGGCCAGTCGCGCATCCGCGAGACGATCTTCGAGAACCGCTTCATGCACGTGCAGGAGCTGGCCCGCCTCGGCGCCAGGATCCGGCTTGAGGGCGACGTGGCGGTGGTCGAGGGCGTCGAGCGCCTCAAGGGCGCCCCCGTGATGGCGACCGACCTGCGCGCCTCGGTGTCGCTCGTGATCGCGGGGCTGGCCGCCGAGGGCGAGACCCAGATCAACCGGGTCTATCACCTCGATCGCGGCTTCGAGGCGCTGGAAGCCAAGCTCGTGCGCTGCGGCGCCGAGATCCGGCGCGAGCGGGTCTGACATCCTGTCGCCCGGCGGAGATTGCCTCCGCCGGGCTTGCACAAGAGCACGGGTGGCCGTCTCGCGGCTGCTTCCGCTGCGAGACCGGCCGTCCATGCGCGTTCCGGCGCTGCGCCCGCGATGACCGGCGAGCCGGGATGCCGTCCCGCGCGCATCTTCGCAATCTCGTGCTGTCACGCTGCCGCGATTCGGCCAGAACCGCGAGGGCGACGGGCCACACTCATCCCCGCCGGCGCCGAGGCGACCGATGCCCCGTGACGAGGGCGGGCGGCGCGGGTGAGACAGACGGACCGCACGTCGATGGATCGTCCGGCCGCGTGCGGGGCCGGCGACCAACGCATCGGCTCCACGCGAAAAGACCCCCGCTTCGACGAGTGGCGCGTACCACAGCCGGGCTTCGGCTCGGGAGCTTCGGCTCGGGAGCTTCGGCTTGGCGCCCGTGTCGTGCGTTCGCCGCGCCCGTCTCCTCGACTGCGCCGTCGTCCGACCGGCTTGCAAGCAAAGGGCATCAGGGATGCGCGACTCCATCTCGAACTGGACCTCCCGCGACGAGGCGCGGATCGAAGCCGCCTTGCGGCGGGGGGCCGACCGGCGCGAGCTGCTGCGGATGCTCGTCTCCGGCGGGATCGGCTTAGGCTCCGGCGCGGCCCTGCTCGGGCGGGCCGGGACGGCGCTCGCTGCCCAGCCGGTCAGGGGCGGCCACCTCAAGGCGGCGGGCTTCTCCACCTCCACGGCCGATACGCTCGACCCGGCCAGGGCCTCGAACGGAACCGACTACGCGCGGTGCTGCAGCCTCTACAACCGCCTGACCTTCATGAACGGCGCCGGCCAGATCACGATGGAGCTGGCCGAGAGCGTGGAGAGCGCCGACGCCAAGGTCTGGACGGTCCGCTTGCGCAAGGGCGTGACCTTCCATGACGGCAAGAGTCTGACCGCGGAGGATGTCGTCTTCTCGCTGAAGCGCCATCTCGACCCCGCCACCGGCTCCAAGGTCAACGCGATCGCCCGCCAGTTCGCGGCGGTGACGGCCCTCGACGCCCGCACCGTCGAGATCGCGCTGGCCGCACCCAATGCCGACCTTCCGACCATCCTGGCGCTGCACCACTTCATGATCGTGGCCGACGGCACCACGGATTTCTCCAAGGGCAACGGCACCGGCCCGTTCGTTCTCCGGGAGTTCAAGCCGGGTGTCCGCTCGATCGCCGCGCGCAATGCCAATTACTGGAAGGCTGCCGGGCCGTTCGTCGACTCGTTCGAGTTCTTCGCGATCTCCGACGAGCCGGCACGGCTCAACGCGATCCTGTCGGGCGACATCCACCTCGCCGCCAACCTCCATCCGCGATCGATGCGGATCATGGCGGGCAATCCGGCCGTCATTCCCTTCGTCAGCAAGCTCGGGACCTATACCGGCCTCAACCTGCGGCTCGATCTGGCGCCGGGCGACAGGGCCGGGGTCGTGGAGGGCTTCAAGTTCCTCGTCAACCGCCCGGTGATCCAGAAGTCGGTGTTGCGTGGCCTCGCCGAGATCGCCAACGATCACCCGATCCCGCCCTGGCATCCCTCTTTCAACGCCGAGCTGAAGCAGCGCGAGTTCGATCCCGAGCGCGCCAAGTCGCTGTTCAAGAAGGCGGGGGTGTTCGGCCAGGACATCCACATCGTCGCCTCCGACGCGGCGAACAACTCGCTCGATTACGCCGCGATCATCCAGCAAGCCGCGGGAGCGATCGGCCAGAGCGTCGTGATCGATCGGGCTCCGGCGGATGGCTACTGGTCGAACCACTGGCTCAAGGATCCGATTCACTTCGGCACCATCAATCCGCGGCCGACGCCCGATATCCTGTTCTCGCTGTTCTACCAGTCCCAGGCCGCGTTGAACGAGAGCCGGTTCAAATCGGACAGGTTCGACGCGATGCTGCTCGAAGCCCGCGGCCTGCTCGACGAGCCCAAGCGCAAGCAGATCTACGGCGAGATGCAGGCGATGGTGTCGAACGAGGCGGGAACGGTCATCCCGGTCTTCCAGTCGAACGTCGACGGGGCATCCCCGAAGCTGAAGGGGCTGGCGGCGAACCCGCTCGGTGGCATGATGGGATCGGGCTTCGCCGAATATACCTGGCTGGAGGCCTGACACGCTGTCCGGCGTGGCAGATCCAAACATTCATGTCTGGGAGCCTGTTCGATGGGCCGCTACAGATCTCAAATTCGCCCCGTCATTCCGGAATCCGCTGGGCGGCCCCGGGGTGATGTGGAGAGATGTTGACCTGTGTGCCTGATTGATCGCTGCAACCGCCGCCACACGCTCTAATACCCACGGTCGTTGAAAACGACCTTTGGCTCCGTTCTCGAATGTTCGCCAAGAAGGTCCTGGATTTCCCAAGGTCCCGGACATCCGGGCTTGGTGTCGAAAATTCGAGTTGGATCAACGGCCTCGTCGATCTCGGGCCTGCCCGAGATCGAGGTTGATGCTCGGGCCTGCCCGAGATCGAGGTTGATGCTCGGGCCTGCCCGAGATCGAGGTTGATGCTCGGGCCTGCCCGAGATCGAATCGATGCGTCAGCATCTTGGGCCGCTGGTATAAGTCGGATCGTGGCTGGAAAGCTTGACCCGGCGGCTGAACCGCTCTGTCGTGCGCCGTGGACGGGCGCCCGGGCATTGCTCACGGTCTTTGCTTCTGCCGCATTGTCTGCGACGAACCGGTATCCACTTCGTCGGAGAATGCTTCAAGCGAGCGCCCGGGCCGCCTGTGCCACCTTGGCGACGGACAGGCTGACGTCCTGCGTCGCGTCGCTGGCGCGCTCCATGGCGTGGCGGACCTCTGCGACGCGGCCGGCCGCCCTCTGCATGTTGTCGGACATGTCGCGGGTCACCGCGACCTGCTCGGCGACGGCCGACGAGACCCCGGTCGAGATCCCGTCGAGTTGGCCGATCGTCCGGATGATGCCGTCGAGCGCGCCGGCGGCGCGTGCGGTCGCTCCCTGCACCGCCTCGATCTGCTGGCCGATCGCCTGGGTCGCCTGGGACGATCGTCCGGCCAGCGCCTTCACCTCCGCGGCGACGACCGAGAATCCTCGGCCGGCCTCGCCCGCCCGGGCAGCCTCGATCGAGGCGTTGAGCGCCAAAAGGTTGGTCTGGTGGGTGATCGAGCGGATGAGGGAGGCCGCTTCGCCGATGCGCTCGGCCGCCTCGGTCAGGCTCGCGATGGTGATGCTCGCCTCCCGCGCCCGGTCCACCGCCTCGCCGGAGGCGGTGCGGGCATCCTCGGCGTGGCGGCCGAGCTCGTCGATCGAGGCGGCCAGCTCCTCGGCGCCGGCGGCGACCGCCTCGACATTGCCGAGCGTCTGCATCGCCTCCCCGGTGGTGGCGCGCAGCTCGGCCGAGACCGCCGAGATCGCCTCGTCGATCGCCGCGAGATCGGCATCGATGGCCTGCTGCCCCGCGGCACGCCGGATTCGGTCCCGCACCTGCCCGGTCACGTCGGTCGCGACCTTGACGATGGCGCAGGGCTTGCCGTCGCGGTCGAGGATCGGGTTGTAGCTGCCGACGATCCAGACGTCCTTCTCGCCCTTGCCGCGCCGGTGGAACTCCCCCGCCCGGTACTCCCCGGCCGCCAGCGCGGCCCAGAATTCGGCATAGGCCCGCGCCGTGCGGTCGGACTCGAGCACGAACAGCCGGTGGTGGTGCCCGACGACCTCGTCGCGCCGGTAGCCCATCAGGCCGAGGAAATTGTCGTTGGCCTCAAGGATCGTGCCGTCGAGCGTGAAGCGGATCACCGCCTGCGACCGGTCGAGCGCCGCGATTTGGCCGTCGCGGAGCACGGCCTGCTCGATCTCGGCGGTGACGTCGGCGACGTACAGCGCGATCCGGGTCACCCGCCCGAGGCGATCGCGGACCGGATGGCAGGAGGCCCGGATCCACAACGGCCGGCCGTCCCGCCTCGCGCCCCGGAACTCGCCGGCCTGGAAGAGGCCGCGCTGCAAGGCGTCCCACGCGATGCGCCAGCGTGCCCCATCCCGCTCGGCCGGGCTCAGCAGGAGCCTGTGATGCCGACTGACGATCTCGCCGCGATCATAGCCGAACACGTCGAGCGCGCGGGCGTCCGCGGCCAGGATCAGCCCGTTGCCATCGAGTTCGACGCATCCATGCACGTGAGACTGGGCATTCATGACGTAAGGACCTTATAGGATATTATTCTTATTATTGGCGTTCAAAAAAATGTCTGACGCGGATTAAATCGTCATGTGCGGGTCGGCGCAAGGGAATTCGCTGGACAGGATGCCAATTGATCAAAAATGATCAATATGTGTCATACGATCACAGGAAATGATCTCGAATTTTCTATTTTGCGTTGCGGATTGTCAAACCTGCGACCTGAGATAGGCCGGCATCGCCCTCGGATACCGGCGTCGCCGGGTCCATGGAGACCGGGCGAGGCCGACATCCGAGGGATACGCTCAGGCCGCGACCTCCGCCGGCCGGGTCCGCTCCGCGGCGAGCCGGGCCACGGCGGCGAAGTCGACCTTGCCGGAGCCGAGCTGCGGCAGCTTGTCGACGGTCACGATCTCGGCCGGCACCGCGAGTTCGCTCAGGCCCCGGGAGCGGGCCTCGGCCTGGAAGGCGCTCCGCGTCGCGTCCTTCCTCTCGGTCACCAGCACCAGGCGCTCGCCCTTGCGGGCATCGGGCAGGGCCGCGACGGCGCTGGCCGCATCCGGGTAGAGTTCGGCGGCGACCGCCTCGACCGCGGCGAGCGAGATCATCTCGCCGCCGACCTTGGCGAAGCGCTTGGCCCGGCCGCGGATGGTGACGAAGCCCTCCGGGTCGATCGTCACGATGTCGCCGGTGTCGTGCCAGCCCTCGGGCGGCGCCTCCAGCACGCCGGGGTTCTCGGCCCGCAGGTAGCCCAGCATCACGTTGGGGCCGCGCACGAACAGGCGCCCGCCCTCGGCGACGCCGGGGACCGGCTCCAGCCGCGCCTCCATGCCGGGCATGATCCGCCCGACCGTGCCGAAGCGGTTGAACATCGGGGTGTTGAGGGCGAGCACCGGCGCCGTCTCGGTCACGCCGTAGCCTTCCAGGATGCGCAGGCCGAATTTTTCGGCGTAGGCCTTGCGCGTCGCCGGCTTCACCGGCTCGGCCCCGGCCAGGATGTAGCGCAGCGAGCGGAAGTCGTAGGCGTGGGCGGCGCGGGCATAGCCGGCGAGGAAGGTGTCGGTGCCGAACAGGATGGTGGCGTTCGCGCCGTAGACCAGCTCCGGCACCACCCGGTAATGCAGCGGCGAGGGGTAGAGGTAGACCGGCACGCCGGAGACCAGCGGCAGCACCAGCCCGACGGTGAGCCCGAAGGAGTGGAACACCGGCAGGACGTTGAACACCTTGTCGGTGCGGCCGAAATCGATCCGCGCCTGGGCCTGGGCGGCGTTGGCCAGCATGTTGCGGTGGGAGAGCACCACGCCCTTCGGCGTGCCCTCGCTCCCCGAGGTGAACAGGATCGCCGCCGGGTCGTCCGGGCGGCGGGGATGGATCGCCCGCCGCCAGCTTAGGAAGCCGCGCAGCTTGTCGAGCCGGCCGACCTGCCCGCGGACATCCTCCAGGTAGACGATGTTCAGGCTCTGGCTCAGCGCTTCCAACAGGCCGTCGAGGCGGCCCTTCTGCACGAAGGCCCGGGAGGTCACGATCGTGTCGACCTCCGCCGCCTTGCAGGCATTGAGGATGTTGGTCGCGCCGGCGGTGAAGTTGATCATCGCCGGCACCCGGCCCGCCGACATCACGCCCAGCACCGTGACGGCGGCGGCGTTGGCGTTCGGCAGCATCACGCCGATGGCCCGGCCTCGCGGAGCGAGGCCTCCGAGCTTGCCTCCCAGCACCCGGGCGCCCATCAGCAGGCGTCGATAGGACATTTTTCCTGATACGGGATCCTCGACCGCGACCCGGCTCCCGCCCTCGCGCTCGGCCGCCTGGACCACCGCGTCGAACACCGTGCGGTCGATCGGCGCGGTGCGGAAGATCAGGTCCGACATCACCCCGTACAGGGCGGCCCCCGCCGCCTGCCGGCGGGCTTTGCCCTTCAGGCCTGCATCGACGTCGAGCCGCACCGGCTCCAGCACCGTCACGGTGAATTTCGGCCACCAGCGCCGGCGCATCTGGGCCCGCGACAGGCGCGAGAACACGGTCTGCTCCGGCCCCTCGATCTTCACCGGCACCACCGGCACCCCGGACTTGTCGGCGATGAGGCCGGCGCCGTCATAGACCTTCATCAGGCTGCCGGTGACGGTGAGCCGCCCCTCGGGGAAGATGATCAGGGTCTCGCCGGCCTTGACGGCGTTGATGAGCGTGCGCGTCGCCATCGGCTTCGTGGGATCGAGGGGCAGCGCCCGGGTCAGCCAGAGGAACGGCTTCACCCACCATTTCTGCGCGATGGTGTGGTCGATGGCGAAGGTCGGGTCGCGCTCGGTCAGCGACAGGGCGAGGCCCGCATCCAGGAAGCTGACGTGGTTGAGGGCGATGATGGCGTTGGGCCCCGCCTTCTCGATGTTCTCGAGCCCGCGCACCTCCAGCCGATAGAAGGCCCGGAAGAGGATCGACAGGAAATCGCGAAAACCGCTCGTCGGCAGGACCGCCAGGATGGCGAGGCCGGCGAGAAGGTTGGCAATGCCGACGATCAGGAACTGCCCGGAGGAGGACAGGCCCGCCTTCTGCAGCACCGCGAGGCCGACGGCGCCGAGCACGATGAGGGCGGCGGCGAGCACGTTCGAGGCCGCGATGACGCGGGCGCGGCGCTCCTTCGGGGTCCAGGCCTGGAGCGCGGCGAAGGACGGCACGATGAACAGGCCGGCGGCGGCGGCGAGCAGCACGAAGTCGATCGCGATCCGGACGCCGCGCCAGGAGCTCAGGAAATCGAAGGCGCCGACGGGAGAGGAGGGCGGCACGCCGGTGGCGGCGACATAGGCCAGATCCAGGGAGACGACACCCATCGCGAGCGCCGCGATCGGCGTCGGCAGCATCACGATCCGCCCGGCGCAGAGCCAGGAGGCGAGGCCGGAGCCGAGCGCCACGCCGATCGAGAACAGGGCGAGCAGGGCCGTCACCACCGTCTCGTCGCCGCCGAAGGTGCCCTTCACCAGAGCCGGCAGCAGGGCGAGCACCACGGCGCCGACGAGCCAGAACCAGCTCGTGATGACGCCGGTGCGCCACAGCCGGGTATCCTCGTAGAGGTCGCGCATCAGGCTGCCCGTGGAGCGCAGCACGTTGCGGTCGACCTGGAGGTAGGGCGCCGCCTCGCCGGTCTTCGGGATCGCGAGGCTGGCGAGCCAGCACAGGACCGCGAATCCCATCACCAGGAGCCCGAAGGCATGCGCCCCGCCATGGGTGACGGCGAGGCCGCCCGCGATGGTGCCGCTGAGGATGGCGAGGAAGGTCGCCGCCTCGATGAGCGCGTTGCCGGCCGGCAGCTCGGCCCGGGCCAGGTGGTCGGGCAGGATGCCGTACTTGATCGGCCCGAACAGGGCCGCCACGATCCCGAACAGGATGAGGGCCACGAACAGGATCGGCACCGAGGCGAGCCAGAAGCCGAGGACCGCGACGCCCGCCGCGACGATCTCCGCCGCCTTGAGGCGCTTCGCGATGAAGGCCTTGTCGTAGCGGTCGGCGAGCTCGCCGCCGAGGCCCGAGAGGAAGAAGAACGGTGCGATGAAGGCCGCGCCGGCCAGCGTCACCAGGGCCGCCGAGCCGCCATCCGCGCCGCCGCCGACCCCGCCCGCCCCGAACATGATCAGGAACACCAGGGCGTTCTTGAGGAAGTTGTCGTTGAAGGCGGAGAAGAACTGGCACCAGAACAAGGGCGCGAAGCGCCGGCTGGCCATCAGCGATCCGGACATGGGGGGCGTTCCTCGCTCGGTGACGATTCATGCGTGGAGGCCGGGCGCCGCCGCGGCAGGAGACTGCTTAGCCGGTAAACCCTAATCGGTTTTCTTGCCGCGATCTGCGGCGATCCGATGTCACTGTCCGCGCGCCTCCTTCCCCCGGCAAGTCCCTCCCCCGGCAAGTCCCTGCCTTGGCGAGTCCCTGCCTTGGCAAGTCCCTCCCCAGGCAAGTCCTTCCCCAGGCAAGTCCTTCCCCGGCAAGTCGGCGCGTGAGGAGGTTCGGCGCCGGCGCGCCGATGCCCGTTCGGACTCGCCCGGCCCCGCGAAGGATCCGCTCGCGAGGGCTCGCGGGTTCACTCCTTGCCTATCTCCATCAGCAGGCGCTCGGCCCGGGCATCCTCGATGCGGTTGACGAGGCGCTTGCCCTCGTGGACGTCGCGCACGGTCTTGACCAGGGTGATGCAGGACTGGACCAGCATCGTCACGCCCATGGCGAGGTAGGCCTTGGTCCAGAGGTCGAGGGGCAGGAACAGGATGCCGCCCGCCACCATGATGGCGGCGCCGATGAAGGAGGCGTAGGTGAACGCCACCCAGGCTGAGGTGTGCTGCGGGTTCTGGGGGGTCATGATGGGGTCTCCTCGAGAGGATCGTCAGGGAACGGGGCGGTCAGGCGGCGCCGGTCGGGGCCTGGCTCCGCGCCTTGGCGCGCAGACGCTCCATCACGCTGCCGGCGCTCGGCCGGGTGCGCGGGCCGAAGCCGGCCTCCTCCAGGCGCTCGCACAGGGATTCGGGCGCCGCCGCCTCGATGATCGTCAGGGCCTCGTCGGAGGCGGCCTCGGCCGCTTGCGCCTCGCGCAGGCGGCGGAGGGTGGCCTGCGCCTCGGCGAGCGCCGCCGGGCTCCCGCCGCCTTGCCCGCGCCGGGCCCGCAGGCGGCGCACCGCTTCCGATGCCCGGGCGATGCGCTGGCCCCGCTCCAGCTCGGCGAAGAGGTGGGTGCCCTTGCGCACCGCCCGGCGCAGGGCCGCGACCTCCGCCGCGTAGGCCGCGCGGGTCGTCTCCAGCGCCTTCGCTTCCTGCTCCATCTCGGCCAACGCCTCGGCGGCCTCGGATGCCAGGTCCTCGCGCCCGCCGGAGAGCGCCGCGACCGCGCTCGCCTCCAGCGCCGCGATGCGTTCCGCGAGGGCGGCCTGACGCTTCGCGTCGGCGGCCTCCTGGGCGATGGCGAGCGCCAGGGTCCGGCGGCTGTCGTCGAGGGCGGCGGCCGCGTCGCGCAGCTGCTGCTCCAGGATCAGGAAGGCGTGCTGGTCGTGCAGGTCCTCGGCGGCCCTGGCGGCGGCCCCCCGGACGAGGGTGGAGAGGAGGTTGAGCATCGTCGGCTCCGGGTTCGTGAACGTTGTTCACGAGCGCAGATTTCCACAGCTCTGAACGTTGTTCAAGCGCAAATTTGAACATCGTTCACGAAGGTGCGAAAACGCACGGGGAGGCGGATACGGCATGCGCAACGACGACAGGCGTGAACGGCTGCGGACGGCCCTGACCGACGCGGCCGAGGCCACCATCGCGGCCGACGGCCTGTCGGCCCTGAAGGCCCGCGACCTCGCCAAGGAGGTCGGCTGCGCCCTCGGCGCGATCTACACGGTGTTTCCGGACCTCGACGCCCTGATCCTCACGGTGAACCTGCGCACGCTCGCCCTGTTCGAACGGGCGATCACGGCGGTGCGCATCGCACCGGAGCCGGAGGGCCCGGCGTCGCCGGCCGAGCGGGACGCGGCGGTCGAGACCCTGGTACGGCTGGCGGTGGCCTACCTGCACTTCGCCGCGGCCAACCCGGCGCGCTGGCGCGCCCTGTTCCAGCACCGGGTCACGCACGCGCTGCCCGATTGGTACCTCGTCGAGCAGGTGCGCCTGTTCCGCTACATCGAGGCGCCGTTGCGGATCTTGAAGCCCGATCTCGGGGATCGCGAGCGGGCGCTGCTCGCCCGCTCCCTGTTCTCCGCCACCCACGGCCTCGTCAGCCTCGGCCTCGACGAGAAGCTGATGGTGCTGAGCGAGCCGGTCCTGCGCGGGCAGATCGAGATCGTGGTGGGAGCGCTGGGGCGGGGGTTGGCGGGGAAGTAATGTCTTGCCGCTTCACTGATGAATCAGGATGAAGCGCGCTCCCCTCTCCCGGACGGCAGGACTGCCCGGGGAAAGGGATTGCGCGGGTTTCTCCCTCCCCCTCTGGGGGAAGGGTGCCCGGCGGAGCCGGGCGGGAGAGGGGAACCACGCTTCCGGAAATGACTGAGCCGTTTCGAGGGGCGCCAAGCCCTGAAGCGT
>NZ_LABZ01000137.1 GCF_001043955.1 Methylobacterium tarhaniae
GATCGCCGCGATGGCGCCCGCCGTGTAGGCGCCGATGCCGGGCAGCTTCCTCAGGCCCTCGACCGTGTCGGGAAAGGCCCCGGCCTCCGCCACCGCACGCGCGCAGGCATGCAGGTTGCGGGCGCGGGAATAATAGCCCAGGCCCGCCCAGGCGCCCATCACCGCCTCCTCGGGCGCCGCCGCCAGGGCCTCGACGGTCGGGAAGCGCTCCAGGAAGCGGGCGAAATAGGGCTTCACCGCAGCGACGGTGGTCTGCTGCAGCATGATCTCGGACAGCCAGACCCGGTACGGGTCGGGCGCGACGCCGGGCAGCGCGCGCCAGGGCAGCGCGCGGCGATGGCGGTCGTACCAGACCAGGAGGTCGGCGGCATGCGGCCTTGAGTGCGACGCGGCGGGCGCTACCATGCGGCCCGCCTTAGCGGGTTTTCCGCCTTAGCGGGAGCGGGATTTCGGGGCTCTTCCGCCGGACCCCACCCTGGCGGCCGCGAGGCCGAGGGTTAAGTGTTCCCTTACACGAAGGCTCTATCTGTCGGGGCTTCACGCCGGAAGCGGCGACTCACCAGGACGGACGGGCGATGGCGCGGCCCAAACCCTTGAGCGAGCTGATCGAGCGGTCCCTCGGCCCCGTCTTCGCGGCGCAGGGCTTCGCCTCGACCGACATCCTGGCCTCCTGGTCGGAGATCGTCGGCGAGCGCCTGGCCCGGGCCTGCCAGCCGGAGAAGCTCGAATGGCCGCGCCGGCGCGGCAGCACGCGCGAGCGGCCGGAGCCCGGCACCCTGACGGTGCGGGTCGAGGGCGCCTTCGCCCTCGAGCTCCAGCACCTCGTGCCGCTGGTGATCGAACGCATCAACCGCCATTACGGCTGGGCCTGCGTCGGCAAGATCCGCCTGCGCCAGGACCGGGTCGCCCAGGCCCGGCGCCGCGCCGCCGCTCCCCCGCCCCTCGACCCGGTGCGCCGCGGCGAGGTGGCGCTCGCCGTCTCCACCGTGAGCGAGGCGGCGCTCCGCGACGCCCTCGACCGCCTCGGCCTCGCGGTGCTGGGGGCGCAGCGCTCGCGCTGACCGCAGCCGTCTTTCGCATTCCGCGTACCTCGCCCGCGGCAAGCCCGACCGGGCGCCGGACGCCGTCGCGGCACGCGGCGGCACCACGGAAAGGCGGAAGCGTCGCGGGCTGTTGATGCGCCGGCTGCTTGCCACGAGGCGGCCGGGATTCTACCGCACTCACGAATGCGGACCCTCCCGCACCCTCCACGAGGACGCCTGCCATGCTCACCCGTCGCGAGGCCCTGACACTCACCGGCTCGGCCCTCGGCGCGGCCCTGCTCGCCCCGGCCCTGCCGTTCCGCGCCCTCAATCAGGCAGCCCTGGCGCAAGGACCGGTGGTGGACGGCCTGATGCAGCCCGGCCCCCTCGGCGACGTCTGGCTCGGGCCCGACACCGCCCGCTGCACCATCATCGAATACGCCTCGATGACCTGCTCCCACTGCGCCGGCTTCCACAAGACGACCTGGCCGGCGCTCAAGGAGCGCTGGATCGACACCGGCAAGGTCCGCTTCACGCTCCGCGAGTTCCCCCTCGACCCGCTCGCCACCGCAGCCTTCATGCTGGCCCGGTCGGACAACGCGGCGCGCTACTACCCGATCACCGACATGCTGTTCGACCAGCAGGCGAACTGGGCCTTCGTGCCGAAGCCCCTCGACGCCCTCGAGCAGATGATGCGCCAGGCCGGCTTCTCGAAGGAGAAGTTCGAGGCGACCCTGAAGGACCAGAAGCTCTACGACGCGGTCAACGCCGTGAAGGAGCGCGCGATGACGACCTTCAAGGTCAACGCCACGCCGACCTTCTTCATCAACGGCCAGAAGTACCAGGGCGAGATGACGATCGAGGGCATGGAGAAGGTGATCAAGCCGATCGTGGGAGCGTAATTCGCTTTCGTTTGGACGAACATTAGAGGAGTGAGCGCGGGGTCCCCTCTCCCGCACGGGAGAGGGGAATCGCGCCTGACCTCGCCCCCGGCGCCAACACACACGCACCCCGACCCCGCGCACCGCGTCTCCCCATGAAATTCACGCGCCTGCGCATCGTCGGCTTCAAGACCTTCGTCGAGCCGAGCGAGTTCCTGATCGAGCCCGGGCTGACCGGGGTGATCGGCCCGAACGGCTGCGGCAAGTCGAACCTCGTCGAGGCCCTGCGCTGGGTGATGGGGGAGAGCTCGCACAAGAGCATGCGGGCCTCGGGCATGGACGACGTGATCTTCTCGGGCTCCGGCGGGCGCCCGGGACGCAGCCACGCCGAGGTGACGCTCACCCTCGACAACGGCGCCCGCACCGCCCCCGCCGCCTTCAACGCCGCCGACCTGCTGGAGGTCTCGCGCCGCATCGACCGGGGCGCCGGCTCGACCTACCGGGTCAACGGCCGCGAGGTCCGGGCCCGCGACGTGCAGCTGATGTTCGCCGACGCGGCGACCGGCGCCCGCTCCCCGGCCATGGTGCGCCAGGGCCAGGTCGCGGAGCTGATCGCGGCCAAGCCCCAGGCGCGGCGGCGCATCCTGGAGGATGCCGCCGGCATCGGCGGCCTGCATGCCCGCCGGCACGAGGCCGAGCTGCGCCTGCGGGCGGCGGAGGACAACCTCGCCCGCGTCGAGGACGTGCTGACGGCGATCACCGCCGGGGTCGATTCGCTGCGCCGCCAGGCCCGCTCGGCCCAGCGCTACCGGGCGATCGCGGCCGAGATCCGCCGGCACGAAGCGCTGCTGCTCCTGATCGGGCACACGAATGCCCGCCGCGAGGTCCAGGCGGCGGAAGCGGCACTCGCCCAGGCCCTCGACCGGCTGGCGCGCGCGCAGGCCGAGCAGGTGGACTCAGCGACGGCGCAAGGGGTCGCCGCCGCCGCCCTGCCGCGCCTGCGCGAGGCGGAGGGTGCGGCTTCGGCCGAGCTGCAGCGCCTGACGCTGGCGGCGGCGCAGCTCGACGCGCAGGAGCGCCGCAGCGCCGAGCGCCTGCGCGATCTCGGCCGCCGGATCGTCGATCTGCGCCGCGACCTCGCCCGCGAGGCCGCCTCCCGGGACGATGCGCAGGCGACCCTGGAGCGCCTCGACGGCGAGGCGGCGGCGCTGGCCGAGGCCGATGACGGAGACGTGGCACGGGCGGAGGCTGCGGCGCGGGAGGCGACGGCGGAACAAAGCCTCGCGGTCGCCGAGGCGACGCTCGCCGCGGCGCAAGGGGCCCAGGCCGAGCACGCGGCGCGGCGCGGCGCCCTGATCCGCGCGGCGGCCGACGAGCGCGCCCGGGCGACGCGCCTCGCCGCGGAGCGGGCCCGCCTCGCCCGCGAGGCCGCAGCGGCCGCGGAGGCCGGGTCGGACCGGCTCTCCGCCCTGCGCGAGGCCTACGACGAAGCGAAGGAGGCGGCCGAGAGCGCCGAGGAGGCGGCGGCCTTGGCCCGCGATGCCGTGGCAGAGGCGCGCGACGCCGAGGCACGGGGCCGGCCGGTCCTGGCCGCGGCGGAGCGCGAGGCGGCACGGCTCGACACCGAGGCCCGCACCCTCGCCCGCCTGGTGGCGCCGGGCACCGCAGCGCGCTTCCCCCCGATCCTCGACGCGCTCACCGTCGAGCCGGGCTACGAGGCGGCCCTGGCGGCGGCCCTCGGCGACGACCTCGAGGCCGCCCTCGACCCTGAGGCCCCGACCCATTGGGCGCTCCTTCCCGATCCCGGCGCAGACCCGGATCTGCCGGCCGGCGCCCGGCCGCTCGCCGAGCGGGTGACCGGCCCGCCGGCCCTCGCCCGCCGCCTGCGCCAGGTCGGGCTGGTGGAACCGGAGGACGCGGCGGAGCTGCGCCAGCGCCTGCAGCCGGGCCAGCGCCTCGTCACGAAACGCGGCGACCTCACGCGCTGGGACGGCCTCACCGCCGCGGCGGAAGCGCCGCGCCCGGCGGCGCGGCGGCTCTCCGAGCGCAACCGGCTGGAGACGCTGCACGAGGCGGCGGCACTCGCCCGGGAGCAGGCGGAGACCGCGCGGGAGACCCACGACGCCCTCCAGGCCCGGGCGCAGGAGGCCGCTGCCGCGGAGCTGCGCGCCCTCGACGGCGCCCGCCTCGCCCGCCGCAACCTCGACGGTGCCCGCGAGAACCTGACTCATGCCGAGCGCCGGGAGGCCGAATCCGCCGCCCGCCGGGTCGCGCTGTCCGAGGCCGAGGCGCGCATCGCCGCCGAGGCCGAGGAGGCGGCGGCCCGGGTCGAGACCGCCGAGGAGGCGCTGGCCGCCCTCGACGGGCCCGAGGACCTCGCCGCGCGCCTCGACGAGGCCCGCAAGACGGCCGAGGCGCGCCGCCTCGCCGCCGCCGAGGCCCGGGCGGCCCGCCTGTCGCTGACCCGCGCCGCCGAGGAGGCGGCCGCCCGACGGGCGGCGCTGGCCGCCGACCGGGCGCGCTGGCAGGAGCGGGCCGAACGGGCCGACGCAATCCTGGACGAGCTCGGCGACCGCCTCGCTGGTGCGGAAGAGGAGCAGGCGGAACTCGCCGAGGCGCCGGAAACCTTCGCCGAGGAACGCCGCCGGCTCACCGCGGCGACGGAGCGCGCGGGTGCCGCCCGGGCGCTGGCCGGCGAGCGCCTGGCAACCGGAGAGGCGATTCTGGCCGAGGCGGAGGCGCGGGCGCGCGGCGCCCTCGACACCTTCGCGGCCGCCCGCGAGGCCCGCGGCGCGGCGGCGGCCGCCCACGAGGCCCTGGAACGGCGCCTGGCCGAGGTGGTCCGCACCATCGCCGACAGCCTGGAGACCAGTCCGGAGGGCCTCTACGGCCTCGCCGGCGCGACGCCCGGAGATCCCTTGCCGGAGATCGGTGCGGTCGAGGCCAAGGCCGCGGGCTTGCGGGCCGACCGCGACCGGCTCGGCGCCGTGAACCTGCGGGCCGAGGAGGAACTGCGCGAGACGGAAGGGCGGCGCGACGAGCTGGGGCGCGAGCGCGACGAGCTGATCGAGGCGATCCGGCGCCTGCGCGGCGCGATCCAGAGCCTCAACCGCGAGGGGCGCGAGCGCCTGCTCGCCGCCTTCACGGCGGTGAACGGGCATTTCGAGCGGCTGTTCACGACGCTGTTCGGCGGCGGCACCGCCGAATTGACCCTCGTCGATTCGGACGACCCGCTCGAAGCCGGCCTCGACATCCTGGCCCGGCCGCCGGGCAAGAAGCCCCAGACCATGACACTGCTCTCAGGGGGAGAGCAGGCCCTGACGGCGACCGCCTTGATCTTCGCGGTGTTCCTCACCAACCCGTCGCCGGTCTGCGTCCTCGACGAGGTCGATGCGCCCCTCGACGACGCCAATGTCGAGCGCTACTGCGACCTCCTCGCCGCCATGGCGCGCGACACCGACACCCGCTTCCTCGTCATCACCCACAACCCGATCACCATGGCCCGGATGGACCGGCTGTTCGGCGTGACCATGGCCGAGCGGGGGGTGTCGCAGCTCGTCTCGGTCGATCTCGCGACCGCGGAAAGGCTGGCCGAGACGGTTTGACGACGCTCCCGCGAAAGGCGCGAAATCAGTCGGAAGTCCAATGACTTACCGCCGGTCCGGGGTGCCTTGACACCCAAGGTGGGCGAAACTATGGTGCGCCCGCTCGACGGGGGTAGCCGGACCGGATCTCCTCACTCCTTCACGCGCGAGGTTTCGCCATGAGCGGCAACGACCCGCGGGGGAAGGACGGCACCGGTGAGGGCTCCTCCCCCGACGACGACCTCTCCGCGAGGCTCAAGCGTCTCGAGATGCAGATCGACCGGAAGCGCCCCGCGGCGGCTCCCGATCCTTCGTCGCGTCCCGGTAGCGGCCAGCCTTCGTCCCTCGGCATCGCCATGCGGCTGTCCACGGAGTTCGTGGCGGGCGTCCTGGCGGGCGGCCTTCTCGGCTGGGGCTGCGATCGTCTCCTGGGCACCAAGCCCTGGGGCCTGATCGTCCTGCTCGTCCTGGGCTTCGCGGCCGGAATTTACAACGTGATGCGCGTTTCCGGATTTTTTCCGGCCGCGGACACGAAGAAAGGCCCGCCAGGGTCTTGATCATCCGGTGGATGCCGTGCATCCGCCTGCACGGATTGGCAGCGCGGCGGGAAAAGCCCGCGGCAGCGACACACGAGGGGGCGGGACCGGCATGGCCGTCAAGATGGATCCGATCCACCAGTTCGAGCTGAAGCCGCTGGTTTCGTTCGGGCATATCGGCCACCAGCACATCGCCTTCACGCAGTCGGCGCTGTACATGTTCCTGGCCGTGGGGCTCATCGCGCTCCTGACGATCTGGGCGACCAAGAGCCGCGCGGTGGTGCCGGGCCGGGCGCAGTCCCTGGCCGAGGTGTTCTACGAGTTCATCGGCCAGACGGTGCACCAATCGGCCGGCCACGGCAGCGAGCGCTTCGTGCCGCTGGTGTTCTCCCTGTTCATGTTCATCCTGCTGCTGAACCTGTTCGGGATGATCCCCTACGCCTTCGCGGTGACCAGCCACATCATCGTCACCTTCATGCTGGCGCTGGTGGTGATCCTGACCGTGGTGATCTACGGCTTCATGGCCCACGGCACCCACTTCCTCGGCCTGTTCGTGCCGCCCGGCGTGCCCGGCTGGCTCAAGCCGCTGATCGTGGTGATCGAGGTCGTGTCGTTCATCTCGCGTCCGATCAGCCTCTCGGTCCGTCTCTTCGCCAACATGCTGGCGGGCCACATCGCGCTCAAGATCTTCGCGGGCTTCGTCCCGGCCCTGCTCGCCGCCGGCGTCTGGGGCATCCTCTCGCCCCTGCCCCTCGCCCTCTCGGTCGCCGTCACGGCCCTCGAGATGCTGGTCGCGGTGCTGCAGGCCTACGTCTTCGCGACGCTGACCTCGATCTACCTCAGCGACGCCCTGCATCCGGGCCACTAAGGGCCGGGGCCTGACGGCCCCGCCTCCCGCCCGCGATCAGCTCACAAGCTTCCCACCCCGGTTCGCCGTGTCGCGGCCGGATACCACCCGCCAGACGACTAGACGACCTTAGGAGCATCACGATGGATCCCGTTGCTGCGAAGTACATCGGCGCCGGCCTCGCCTGCCTCGGCATGGCGGGCGCCGCCGTGGGCCTCGGCAACCTGTTCGGCCAGTTCTTCGCCGGCGCCCTGCGCAACCCCTCCGCGGCCGACAGCCAGCGCGCCAACCTGCTCCTCGGCTTCGCGCTGACCGAGGCGCTGGGCATCTTCTCGCTGCTCGTCGCGCTGCTGCTGCTGTTCGCCGTCTGATCCCGGCGAGGATTACCTGACAAGAGGTGGTCCACCCGCGCACCGGGCCTTCACACGAGGCTCCGGTGCGCGCGCGTTAGCGGCCCCCGACACCACTTCGTGCAGCCGCCGCCCGCGAGGCGTGGCGGCGCGACGGCCGGCCCGGCCGAGCGCTCGGCGGGAGCGCTTCGTCTCCCCCACACCCGGACGACACCATGGCGCAGCCACATGCACCCGCCCCCCTGAAGGAGGGGCTGATTCACGAGCCGGCCTCCGAGCATGGCGGCGGCTTCCCGCCGTTCGAGAGCAGCACCTTCGTCGCGCAGATCCTCTGGCTCGCGCTCGCCTTCGGCCTGCTCTACTACCTGATGTCGAAGATCGCGCTGCCGCAGATCGCCGGCATCCTGCACGACCGGCAGGCCCGCCTCTCCGGTGACCTCGATCAGGCCGCCCGCGCCAAGGCCGAGGCCGACAGCGCCCGGGACACCTACGAGCGTGCGCTCAAGGACGCCCAGGACAAGGCCAAGGGCATCGCCCAGACCACGCGCGAGCAGCTCGCCGCCGAGGCCGAGACCCGCCGCAAGTCCCTCGAGGCCGATCTGGCGACCAAGCTCGCCGAGGCCGAGGGCCAGATCCGCACCCGCACCGCCACGGCGATGAGCAGCGTGCGTGAGGTCGCCGCCGACGCCGCGACCGCCATCGTCGAGCGACTGACCGGCCAGGCGCCGGACCGCAGCGCCGTCGAGGCAGCCTACGACCGCACCCGCGTCGTCCACTGAACCCGCAGGAGATCACGACATGCTGTTCGATGCGGAGTTCTGGGTCGCGGTCGCCTTCGTGGTGTTCTGCGGTATCGCCTGGAAGATGGGCCTGTTCGACCAGATCATCGGCGGGCTCGACAAGCGCGGCGCGCGCGTGCGCAAGGAGCTCGACGAGGCCCGTCGCCTGCGCGAGGAGGCCGAGGCCGTCCTGGCGGATTACAAGCGCCGCCGCTCGGAGGCCGAGCGCGAGGCCGCCGAGATCGTCGCCAATGCCCGAGCGGAGGCCGAGGCGGCCGCCGCCGAGGGCCATGCCCGCCTGAACGAGTTCGTGGCCCGCCGCACCAAGGCGGCGGAAACCAAGATCGCCCAGGCCGAGGCCCAGGCCGCGGCCGAGGTGCGGGCCGCCGCTGCGGAAGCCGCGGTTCGGGTCTCCGAGACCATCCTGCGGGAGAAGGTCAGCGGCGACGCCGCCCAGGACCTGGTCCGCCGCAGCCTCGGCGAAGTCCGCACGCGCCTTCGGGCCTGATCTCTCGCCACTCCCGGTGAAAGTCTGAGAGCCGCCTTCGGGCGGCTTTCTTATTTGGCCCGCACGAAACACCGACACGAACATGCCGCAAAGTCTTTGATTTTGATAAGAGGAATTATTTCAAGGTCTAACGGCAGCATCGTGGCCGCGCTCCGCCGAAGATGCGCGGGTTTTACAGGCTAAAAGGGCGGGAGCATCGCACCCGGTCGTTTTCTGTGGCATAGATACCGGCGAATCGCCGCCGAGCCCGTGATGACCGTCTATTATTTCCATTTCCAGTCGGGACGCCGCCTGATCCTCGACCCCGAAGGGGTCGAGTTGCAGAGCGCGGCCGATGCCCTGGAAGTGGCGGCCAAGCTGGCAGCCGGCCTGCTCGACGACCGCGAGGTCGCCTGCGACTGGGCGCGCAGCGCCTTCCGGGTCGAGGACCAGCACCAGCGCCGCGTCTTCCACCTGCCGATGACGGCGGTGCGAGCCCGCGACAACCGCAGCCGCGCCTTCCTGAATTAGGGCTCGGCCGAGCCGGCGACTGCGATCCCCGCCATGGGACCGGACAGGATGTCCGCCCGGCTCGTCTCGATGACGATGGAGCACGGCTCCCTGCGGATGGAAGGGCCGTCCCGCAGGGTAAGGGGCGGCGCGGGCCTTCTCCTGCGGCAGGGCTGCCCGGGGGACAATCCGCTAAAAATCAAGCGCGGGATCCCCTCTCCCGAGTGGGAGAGGGGCGGCGCGCCACTTCCTTCCCCGGACAGCCCTGCTCCTACGGAGAGTCGGGATCTTGCGCTTCCATCCACATCAGGCAGCGCTGCAAAACAGGAATTCTCGCCCGACGGCACGTACGCCCTGGATCGAAGGCGTCTCGGACTCGACGGAGCGCAGCCGGATCGCCCGGGAATGCAGGCGAGCCGGCCGGGAGGAGACAGCGCCTCCGGGGCCGCCAGGGTCCGGACGGGCAGCGATCCCCGGCCTCACCCCGCCATCGTGGTCTTCACCGTCTCGACGAGCTGCTTGAGACTGAAGGGCTTGGGCAGGAAGTTGAATTCCTCGCCGTCGGGCAGGTTCTTGCGGAAGGCGTCCTCGGCGTAGCCGGAGACGAAGATCACCTTGAGGGCCGGGTGGGCCTTGCGCAATTCGCGCAGCAGGGTCGGGCCGTCCATCTCGGGCATCACCACGTCGGAGACGACGAGATCGACCGGGACGTCGCGCTCCTGCATGATCTGCAGGGCTTCGAGGCCCGAGGCCGCCTCGAGCACGGTGTAGCCGCGGGCGGTGAGCGCCCGGCCGTTGACGGCGCGGACCGGATCCTCGTCCTCCACGAGCAGGATCGTGCCGCGGCCGGTGAGGTCGCGGGCCGGCGCCTTCGGCGGCTCCGCCGCGGGCGCCCCGGCGGGCGCGGCCGGGGCGGCGGCGGCTCCGGGCGCAGCCGGGGCGGCGATCTCGGGCAGCGCCTCCGGGGTCTCGGCCTCCGGCACCGGCACGTGGCGCGGCAGGTAGATGGCGAAGACCGTGCCCTGGCCGATGGTCGAGCGCACGTCGATGTAGCCGCCGGACTGCTTGACGATGCCGAACACCGTCGAGAGGCCGAGGCCCGTGCCCTTGTTGACCTCCTTGGTGGTGAAGAACGGCTCGAAGATCTTCTCCATCACCTCCGGCGTCATGCCGGTGCCGGTGTCGCTGACCTCGATCAGCACGTGGTCGGCCCCCGGCAGGCCGTTGAGGCGCAGGGCCCCCACGGCCTCCGCGGTCATGTTGGCGGTGCGGATCAGCAGGCGCCCGCCCTCCGGCATCGCGTCGCGGGCATTGACCGCGAGGTTCACGATCACCTGCTCGAACTGGTTGACGTCGGCCTTGACCGGCCAGAGGTCGCGGCCGTGCTTCAGGTCGAGTTCGACCCGCTCGCCGAGCAGGCGCTTGAGCAGCAGGGTGAGGTCGGAGAGCGCCTCGCCGAGATGGATCACCTCCGGCCGCAGGGTCTGGCGGCGCGAGAAGGCCAGCAGCTGCCGCACCAGGCTCGCGGCCCGGTTGGCGTTCTGCTTGATCTGCATGATGTCCTGGAAGGCCGGGTCGGTCGGCCGGTGGCTCGCCAGCAGCAGGTCGGAATAGCCGATGATCGCCTGGAGCACGTTGTTGAAGTCGTGCGCGATGCCGCCGGCGAGCTGGCCGACCATCTCCATCTTCTGGGCCTGGTTGACCTGCTGCTGCAGCTGGTGCTGGGCCGTGGTGTCGAGGGCGTAGAGGATCACCGCGCCCTCCGCGCCGCCCGCCGTGCCGGCGGGGCTGAGCCAGATCCGGGCCGAGCGGTTGACCGGGGCCGAGACCCCGATCTCGACCGGCGGCACGTCGCCCCGTCCTTCGGCCGCGGCGCGCGCCGCGGCATCGACGATGGTGCGGTCGCGCTCGACGACGAAGTCGCGCACGGGGGGGCCCGCCTCGCCGCCGTCGCCGGTGCGCGGCAGGGTGCCGAACAGGCGCGCGAAGGAGGCGTTGGCGCGGACCAGCCGCCCCTCCGCGTCCAGCGTGGCCACCGCGACCGGGCTGGTGTTGAAGAAGCGGTCGAAGCGCAGCTCGGCCGCCTGCTGGGGATCGTCGCTCTCCTCCCCGGCGGAGCGGTTGAGCACGAGGGTGCGCGAATCGCCCGGCCGCCCGTCCTGCCCGTAGGCGACCCGGTGGTAGAGCCTGGCCGAGAGCGGGTGGCCGTTGCGCCGGCGAAGATCCAGGTCGAACCGGTCGGTGCGGACCTCGCCGGGCTCGCCCTTGCCGCCGACCAGGACCGGCCCGAGGTCGTCGGGCAGGATCTCGGAGAGGCGCAAGCCGCCCGAGCCGACCTGCGCCAGGTCGTGGCCGAGCCAGGCCGCCAGCGTGGCGTTCATGTAGACGACCGAGCCCTTCGGATCGACCGCCATGAACCCCGCCGGCGCGTGGTCGAGATAGTCGATCGCGTGCTGGAGTTCCTGGAAGACGTTCTCCTGGCGCTCGCGCTCGTGAGTGATGTCGGCGACGCTCCACAGGGCCACCGGCCGGCGCGGCAGCGGCAGCGGCCGCACCCCGATGCGGAACCACGCGAAGTCGCGCTCCGCCGCGCCGCCGGGCGGGGGCGCCATGCGGATCTCCTCCGACAGGGAGCGGCCCTCGCGCGCGGCCTGCGCGAGGCGATAGACCGCCTCCGACACCTCCGGCGAGCCGACGAAGACCCGCTCGACCGGGCGCAGGTTGGTGAAGGTGTCGCTGCCGGCGAGCTTCAGGTAGGCGGCGTTGGCGTAGATCGGCCGGCCGCCCTCCTCCATGGCGATCATGCCGTCGGGCGCGGCATCGACCACCGCCTTGGTGACGTCGTTGCGGGTGCCCTGGCCGGTGAGCTGGATCGCCCCGATGGCGAAGGCGAAGAGGGAGAACACGCCCGCCATGGCGAGCAGCGCCAGCAGGCCGAGGATGATCGGCTGCGCCTGCTCGTTGGCGACGAAGCTGAGGCCCACCGCCGCGCCGACCAGGAGGCCGGCCAGCAGCAGGAGCAGGCTGACCCGGCCGGGCCGCTCGGAGCGGTCGAGGGCGGCCTCCGCCGCGGATGAGCTCAACTCCGGCATGTCGCCTCGACACTCCCCAAGGCCCGGCGCTGCATCCGGGTCCCGATCATGCTGCCCCGAAGGGCCGGTCTCGTCCGTTCCCTAGCAGGCACGGCGTTTCCGTGGAATGAACCCGGTTCGTTCCGGGCACTTTCTAGTGACGACGGCGCAGGCGCATCACGTAGCCGATCACCTCGGCCACGGCGCGGTAATGCTCGGGGGGCACCGCTTCGTCGATCTCGACGGTGGCGTGGAGCGCGCGGGCCAGCGGCGGGTTCTCGACCACCGGCACGCCGTGCTCGCGCGCCACCTCGCGGATGCGCAGCGCCAGGGCGTCGACGCCCTTGGCGACGCAGACCGGCGCGGCCATCCCGGCCTCGTAGCGCAGGGCGACGGCGTAGTGGGTCGGGTTGGTGACGATCACGCTGGCGCCCGGCACCGCCGCCATCATGCGCTTCTTGACCCGCTGCATGCGGATCTGGCGCATCCGTCCCTTCACCTCCGGGTTGCCGTCCTGCTCCTTCATCTCCTCCTTGAGTTCCTGCTTCGACATGCGCAGGCGCGCCCGCCAGCGGTAGCGCTGGTAGAGCGCGTCGCCGAGGGTGACGACGACGTAGGCCGCCAGCACCGCGCCCATCAGCCGCAGGCACAGCGAGAGGGTTCCCTGCAGCACCGCGGGCGGCTCGAGCCGCGCGAAGACCTCGAGCCGGTCGCGGTCGCCCCACAGGACCAGGCCGGCGGCGACGCCGACGAGCAGGATCTTGACGATGCCCTTGCCGAACTGAAACCACGCCTCCGGCCCGAACAGCCGCTTGACGCCCGCCATCGGCGAGACGCGGCTCCACTTCGCCCCCAGGGTCTCGGTGGTCCAGACGAGGGGGTGCTGGACGAGGCCGCCGACAAGTCCGGCGGCGGCGACCGCCCCCACCGGCACCGCGAGGGCGAGCCCTCCGGCGACCAGGGCCCGGCGGCCGAAGGCGAGGTAGCCCGCCGGATCCGAAGGCACCTCGTGCAGGTGGGCGAGCAGGCCGCGCAGGTCGGTCAGCAGGCCGCGGGCGAGGGGCGCCGCCCCGACCATCAGCACCAGCGTGAAGACGCCGAGCATCAGGAAGGTGTTGACCTCCTGGCTCGTCGCGACGTCGCCGCGCTTGATCGCGTCGTCGAGGCGCTTCTGGGTCGGGTCCTCTGTGCGATCTTCCTGGTCGGCCTGCTCCGACATGCCCTCACGACCTCCCGAGATCGGCCAGGAAGCGGCCGAGGTCGTCGACGAACACGCCCATCGTCACCCCGAGAGTCGCCAGGAAGACCAGCATGCCGATCAGGATCGAGGCCGGGGTGGCGACGAAGAACACCTGCATCTGCGGCATCAGGCGCGAGAGCACGCCGAGGCCGAGGTTGAACAGGATGCCGAAGGCGATGAACGGCGCCGAGATCTGAACCGCCAGGGTGAAGCCGCGGGCCACCGCCTGCACCGCGAAGGCGGCGGCGTCGCCGGTCGCCGGCATGCCGACCGGCGGCATCAGGGCGTAGGAGTCCCGGATGCCCTGAAGCGCGAGGTGATGCAGGTCGGCGGCGAGCACCAGGGTGAGGCCGAGCAGGCTCAGGAAGCTGCCGAGCGTCGCCTGCTGGTTGCCGGCCGCCGGATCGACGGTCATCGCGTAGGCGAGGCCGAGCTGCTGGGCGATGATCGTGCCGGCGGTCTGCAACGCCGCGATCACGGCCCGCACGCTCAGGCCCAGCACCAGCCCGACGGCGATCTCGCCGATGAGGACGCCGATCAGCGCCGTGCCGGGGCCGCCGGGCTCCGGCCCCGTGCCGCCCGGGAGCAGCGGGCGGGCGACCGGGAACAGCACCAGGGAGAGCAGCAGCGCGAAGGCGAGGCGCAGGCGCGGCGTCACCATCGCTTCGCCGACGCCCGGCATCAGCATCACCAGCGTGCCGACCCGGGCGAAGGTGAGGAGGTAGGCCGAGGCGAGGCCGGGCAGGAGGAGGTTCACGTCCGGCCGATTCGGGAGTGAGCGGGGAGTCGAGCTTGTCGGGCGGATTCCGTCCCCGCTCAACCCCCGGAGGCGATGCGGGCGGCGATGCGGGTCATGTAGCCGGCCAGCGCGTCGCCCATGAAGGGCAGCATCAGCAGCATCGCGGCGAAGACCGCGACGATCTTCGGCACGTAGATCAGGGTCTGTTCCTGGATCTGGGTCAGGGCCTGGAACAGCGACACGACGAGGCCCACGACGAGGGCGACGAGCATCGGCGGGCCGGCGACCTTGAGGAAGGTGAAGATGCCGTCGCGGGCGATGTCGAGGATGGCGAGGCCGGTCATCGGCGCCAACGATTCCTTAAATCTGCATCCGCAAGATGTCCTCGTAGGCCGAGATCACGCGGTCGCGCACCGCCACCAGGGTCTGGAGCGCGGTCTCGCTCTCGGCCACAGCGGTCACGACGTCGACCACGTTGGCCTTGCCGG
>NZ_LABZ01000138.1 GCF_001043955.1 Methylobacterium tarhaniae
TGGCGACCGGAGCCTTGGCGACCGGAGCCTTGGCGAAGATCGGGAGGTCCGGCGGGTCGAAGCGGCCGGATTGCGCGGCGGCGGCGGCCTCTTCCAGGAGGCCGGTGCCGGCCCAGAGGCTGCGGCCGGGAGAGGCGGGCCGCTGCTCGGCCTCGGCCGCCGGGGCTTTGGTCAGCCCCGCCGGGGGCTTGGACAACCCTGCCGGGGGCTTGGACAGCCCTGCCGGGGGCTTGCTCGCGGGGCGCTCGCTCTGGGGCCGCTCGCTGTCGGTCAGGGGAGTCGTGCGGCTGCGCTTGATCTCGACCGTGAATGACGGTTTCGCGCGGTGGCGCGTCATTGAATGTCCTGAAGCGATCTGTTCGGAATCAGTCGCCCGCGGCCATGCGCGCGGGCACGATCCTCACTTAGGATGGGTGATAGGGATTGTCCATGCCAAGAATTGATAAAGTCTCAACAAATGTCACAGTGACGGCATGCGGGTGGTCTCGCGCCGGCAATGTTCTGCCGCGCGCGAGGTTTGACACAATCGTGTCCCAGTCGACGGGCCGGAGGGAGGACCGCGCGTGAACGTCTTCGTGCTCACCGGGGCCGGGATCTCGGCCGAGAGCGGGCTCGGCACTTTCCGGGATCCGGGCGGGCTGTGGCACCGGTTCGACCCGATGCGGCTCGCCACCCCCGAGGCCTTCGCCGACGAGCCGGAGGAGGTCCACGCCTTCTACAACCTGCGCCGGCAGGGGGTGCGGGAGACGGTGCCCAACGCCGCCCATGCGGCGCTCGCGCGCCTGGAGGCCGGCCTCCAGGCGCGCGGCGGCCGGCTCTTCCTCTGCACCCAGAACGTCGACGACCTGCACGAGCGCGCCGGTTCCCGGGCGGTCACCCACATGCACGGCGAGCTGCTGCGGGCGCGCTGCACCGCCTGCGGCGAGAGCCGGCCCTGGGCGGACGACCTCTCCGTCGACACGGCCTGCCCGGCCTGCGGGCGGAGGGGCGGGATGCGCCCGGACGTGGTCTGGTTCGGCGAGGTGCCGCTCCATCTCGACGCGATCGCGCGGGCCCTCGACGCGGCCGACCTGTTCGTCGCCATCGGCACCTCCGGGGCGGTCTTTCCGGCAGCGGGCTTCGTGGCCCGGGCGCGGGGCGCCGGGATCCCGACCCACGAGGTCAACCTCGCCCCCTCCGACACCGCCGGCCTGTTCGAGGCCGCCACCTACGGCCCGGCCACGCGGGCGGTGCCGGGCTTCGTGGACGATCTCCTGACGACGTTCAGCGGATCGAGACCTTGACGTCGAGATTGGTGGCCGAGCCGTCGGGATAGATGATCAGCGCCCGGAAGGCGTCGAGGCCCTCGTAGCCTTCCGCGGCCTCGAACGTCATCTTCAGGCCCTCGACCTTGCGGGCGTTGCAGGCGGCGAGGGGCGAGCCGGGGGCGTAGCGCGGGAAGGACGGCTCGGCGGTGAAGCGCACGCTGCCGTGCTTCGGCCCGTCGACGAGGCGGGCCACCACCGGCCCCTGGGGCGAGCAATCCGGGAACAGGCTGGCGAAGAACCCGATGGTGCGGGCCTCGTTCGTCGGCACGACCCGGAAATAGGGCGTCGCCGGGAGCGCCGGGAACCCGCCCGGGCTCGCGCCGGGCGGCGCCTCCGGCGGGGCCGGCGCCGGCATCGGGGGCGCCGCCGGAACCGGCTGGGCCGGCTGCGCCGGTGCGCCGGCACAGGGCAGGGCGGTGAGGCAGGCGACCGCCCCGGCCCACAGGGCGGCGCGGCTCTGTCGCATCCGGAATGTCACGGGCGCTCCTCGATGTTCGGTGGCGCCCGGGTCAGGGCGCGTAGGCGCTGGCGGCGGCCGGCAGGGACGGGGATGGGAGACGGGCCGCGAGGGGCCGCAGGGTCGGGCGCAGCCAGGGGCCCTCGATGGCGAAGCCCCCGGAGGACCGCCCGTCGGGCTGGGGCTCGATCCGGGCCTCGGCGCCCAGGCGGCGCTCGGCCAGGAAGACCCGGCCGCCGAGGCTCGCGGTGAGCGCCGCGCCGCGGACCAGGCCCTGGCCGATCTCGGCGACGCCGTCGCTCACCGTCAGGCTGATCCGGGCGCGCTCGAAATGGGTGCGGCCGCCCCGGCGCAGGGCGGTGGCGGCGGTCTCGGGGCGCTGGGCGAGGTCGGCGAGGTTCAGCCCCAGGATCTCCCCGCCCTCGACCGTGGCGGCGGCCCGGCCGGTGAGGCGCCCGACGAGGTCGGCGAGGCTCGATCCGGTGCCGTCGAGGGCGACGGATCCTTGCGCCCGGCCGAGGATCCAGCGCGGCCAGCCGAGATCGGCGAAGAGGCCGCCGAGGTCGATCCGGTCGGCGCTGCCCTGGAGCCGGGCGTCGAGGCCCGCCGGCACGGCGGCGAGCGCGGCGCGGCCCTTGACCGTGCCGCCCTGCACGGTGGCCCGTCCCAGCGTCGCCTCCACGGTGCCGTCGCGCACCAGGAGGCCGGCGGCGACGTCCTGCGCCTCCACCGGGCCGAGGCGGGCGGAGGCCGCGGAGAGGCGCAGGTCGAGGTCGCCGCGGGTCAGCCCGTCGAGGGAGAGCGGCGCCCGGCTCCAGCCTCCGGGCCCGGCCTCGGGCAGGAGTTCCGCCTTGGGCAGAAGGCCCGAGAAGTCGATCCGCTCGGCCGCCAGGGTGCCGGTGACGGCGAGCCGCCCCCGCACCAGGGACGCGGCGCCCGCGCCCTCGAGCTGGCTGTCCCCGACCCGCACCCGGATCTCGGGCCATTCCACGCCGCCGGGGCGGGCGAGGAAGCGTCCGTCGAGGCTCACCGGGCCGGCCAGCGCCGCGGGGCCGGGCGCGATCTCGAGCCAGGCCAGGGTGCCGGGCAGGGAAGGGGTGGCGAAGCGGCCCTGGCCGGACAGGCGCAGGCCTGCGCCGGAGGTCTCCTTCGGGGCGGCCTCCGGCAGGTCCCTGGCCGCGTCCCCGGCGGTCTCCCGGGCCCAGAACAGGGTGCCCTCGATCTCGGCGCTGCCCTCGGCTCCCCCTGCACCGGCCCCGTTCCAGGTCAGGGCGGCGCTGAGAGGCGTCTCGGCGCCGGCCGCCAGCTCGCGCGGGCGCAGGCCCGACAGGGCCAGGGTCGCCGGCACGCCGCGCCAGGTGAAGGCGGCGGAGAGGTCGAGGCCGGCGGTCGGGCGCGGCCAGTTCGCCACCAGGTTGAGGCCGGTGACCGTCTCGGGATGGCCGGTGCGGGGATCGCGCAGGGAGAGCGTCGCGTCGACGAGGACGAGACGGCGCAGGTGCCGGCCGCGGCCCGCGGCGACCCGCGCGGCGAGCCTGGCGGCGGGCTCGGTCCAGTCGCTCCCCGCACCGTCCGGCACGGCGATCCGGGCCCGTTCGAGGACGAGGCCGGTGATCTCGGCCCGGCCGGCGAGGAGCCCGGCGAGGCCGAGCTGCACCTGCAGGCCCTCGCTCGCGACAAGGTCGTGACCGCCGCGGCGCAGCCGCACCCCGGAGAAGCGCAGGGACGGGGCGGGCAGCAGCGTCAGGGTGGCGGGGCCCGCGACCGCGAGTCCGAGGCCGTAGCGCCGCGCCAGGTCCCGCTCCGCGAAGGCGGCCGCCCGCGGAGCGGCGATCGTCCAGGACAGGGAGGCGGCCGTGAGCGCGAGCGCCATGACGGCGGCGCCGCTCAGGGCCAGGGTGGTTCGGCGCGACATCGCTCTCCGGCTGCCGGCGTGGACGAGAACTCGTGCGCCCCCCCGGGCCGCCGCTCCGGCCGGCCCCTCGGGCCCGCCGGCGGCATACGCCTTCCCAGGCCTCGTATAATCCCTCGCGCGCGGCTTGTCTCCCCGGCAGGATTTTCCCGCCGGACGAGTTTTCCCACCCCGGCAGGGCTTTTCCCGCCCCCGCGGGGCTCGCCACCCCTCCCGCAGCGGGACATTTTCCTGCGCTGCCCGGTGGTGTGGCGGCGCAACAATGCTAAACAGGGCGGCGAGGCGCCGCATCCGTGCGGGACCGAGGGCGCTTCAGCCCCGGCGGTGCCAGAATTTGAGGAAACGAGGGATGAAGAAGGTATACCCCGACGCCACGGCCGCCCTGGCGGGCGTCCTGCGGGACGGCATGACGATCATGGCCGGCGGTTTCGGCCTGTGCGGCATTCCCGACGTCCTCATCGACGCGGTGCGCGAGAGCGGCGCCAAGGACCTCACGGTCATCTCGAACAATGCCGGCATCGACGGCGTCGGCCTCGGTGTCCTGCTCGAGACTCGCCAGATCAAGAAGATGATCTCGTCCTATGTCGGCGAGAACAAGACCTTCGCCAAGCAGTACCTCGCCGGGGAACTCGAGATCGAGTTCAACCCGCAGGGCACGCTGGCCGAGCGCATTCGCGCCGGCGGCGCCGGCGTCCCGGCCTTCTTCACCAAGACGGGCGTCGGCACCCTGATCGCCGAGGGCAAGGAGACCCGGGAGTTCGACGGCGAGATCTACGTGATGGAGCGCGGCCTGTTCGCCGACGTCTCGCTGGTCCATGCCTGGAAGGGCGACACCGAGGGCAACCTCGTCTACCGGAAGACCGCCCGCAACTTCAACCCGATGATGGCCTCGGCCTCGCGCATGACCATCGCGCAGGTCGAGCACCTGGTGAAGCCCGGCGAGATCGACCCGGACCACATCATCACGCCCGGCGTGTTCGTGAAGCGGATGATCCACGTCCCGAACGCGCAGAAGCGCATCGAGCAGCGCACCACCCGCAAGCGTGTCGAGGCCGCGCCGAACGCCGAGCCCGCGCCCGCCCCGACGGGCGGCGGCGCCATCTAAGGAGAGGGAGACGATCATGGCCTGGACGCGCGACCAGATGGCGGCCCGCGCCGCCCGCGAGCTCGAGGACGGCTTCTACGTCAATCTCGGCATCGGCATCCCGACGCTGGTGTCGAACTACATCCCCGACGGCATGTCGGTGCAGCTCCAGTCCGAGAACGGGATGCTGGGCATGGGCCCGTTCCCCTACGAGGGCGAGGAGGATCCCGACCTCATCAACGCCGGCAAGCAGACCATCACCGAGTTGCCGACCACGAGCTACTTCTCGTCGGCCGACTCGTTCGGGATGATCCGCGGCGGCCACATCGACCTGTCGATCCTCGGCGCGATGCAGGTGGCCCAGAACGGCGATCTCGCCAACTGGATGATCCCCGGCAAGATGGTGAAGGGGATGGGCGGCGCGATGGACCTCGTCGCCGGCGTCAAGAAGGTCGTGGTGGTGATGGAGCACGTCGCCAAGGCCAAGGACGGCTCGGAATCGCCGAAGCTGCTCGAAGCCTGCGACCTGCCGCTCACCGGCACCCACGTGGTCGACATGGTGATCACCGATCTCGGCGTCTTCACCATCGACAAGAAGGGTGACGGCGGCATGAGCCTGGTGGAACTCGCCGACGGCGTCACCGAGGACGAGGTGCGAGCGAAGACTCAAGGCCAGTATCGCGTGGCGTTGAAGAACAGCTGAGAAAGGACTGCCTGCGCGAGCAGGCAGAACGAACAGCACCGTCGACACCTTCTTGCGTCATCCCGGGGCTGCGCAGCGGAACCCGGGATGACGATGCAGGTTGCCCGCTCCGCCGAGGGAGCCGGGCAGGCTCGATCAGTGCTGCCCCGGATACGCGGCGTCCAGCACGAACGGATACGGCCCGTCGAACGCCTCGACATAGACCATGTGGCTCACGATTCCCGTCTCCGGCGTGTAGCGGTGGAGCAGGTAGGCCGGGGGCTCGAAGACCAGGGCGCCCTCGTGCTCCGGGCCTAAGTCGAAGGCGACTTGGTGGGTGACGCTCGGGGCGATCTGGGCGAGCGTGCCGGCGTAGCGGGTCAGGATCGGCCGGTGATGGTGGCCGCACAGGATCCGCTCGATGCAGGTCTCACGCCCGATCAGCCGTCGGAACTCCTCTTCCCCCTCCAGGAGCCGGATCTCGTCCATGTGGACGAGGCCGCAGGCGAAGGGCGGATGGTGCATGAAGACCAGGGTCGGGCGGCCGTCGCCACCGGCGAGTGCCCGTTCGAGGAAGCCGAGGCGCTGCGCGCAGAGGGCGCCGTGGCTCGCGCCCGCCACCAGCGTGTCGAGGGCGATCAGGCGGACCGGGTGATCCTCGACACTGTACTGGACGAAATTCCCGGTGGCGCCGGGCATCCAGGCCGCCGGCAGCGCCTCGCGCATGGTCTCGCGCCGGTCGTGATTGCCGGGCACCACGTAGACCGGCATCGGCAGGCGGGCGAGGAGGCCGCGCAACTCCTCGTATTCCTCCGCGAGCCCGCAATCGGTGAGGTCGCCGGAGATCAGCACCAGGTCGGGCCGGGGATCGAGGGCGATGAGGTGCGCCACCGCGCGGGCGACCATCTTGTTGGTCTCGGAGACCCGGTAGGCCGGCAGCCCGCGGGGGCGCACGTGCAGGTCGGTGATCTGGGCGATGAGCATGGGGGTTGTCCGGCGGGAGCAGAGATGCCCCGTCCCGGGCCAAGCCCGGGACGGGTTCGCGCGTCAGGTCGAGGCCATCACTCGGCGCCCGGCAGGCGCAGGGCGGTGTCCTCGACATAGGGGCGCATCAGGGCGGCGGCGGCCTTCTGGGCGGCGGCGAGCGCCTCCTTCGGCTGGCGCTTGCCCGAGAGCACGGCCTGCAGCTCGTCCTCGATCGCCTTGCGCACCGGCACGGTGCGGTAGGTGGCGAACCACGGCTTGGCGTTGGCGAGCTGGTCGACGGCGATCTTCGCGTCCGGGTTCTTCTCCAGGAAGGCCTTCATCTCGGGCAGGTCGTAGGCGGCCTTGTTGGGGGCGAAGTAGCCCGTGGCGCGGCTCCACCAGCCCGACTTCTCGGGCGAGGTCAGCCACTGGATCAGGGTCCAGCCGGCGGCGCGCTTCTCGGGCGAGAGGCCGGCCGGCTGGACCAGCGAGGCGCCGCCGATCGGCACCGCCTGGCGCACGTTCATCGGCACGAAGGCGACCCGGAACGGGAACTTGGCGGTGTCGCGGATGAAGGTGAGCGAGCCCGTCGAGATGATCATCATCGAGGCCTGGCCGGCCAGGAATGCGCCGGTCACCGCCGGGCCCTTCTGCTCGCCGGCCGGGTGCACCTTGGCCTTGTGCACCAGGTCCGACCAGAAGGTGAGGGCGCCGAGCATCGTCGGGGTGTCGTAATAGACCTCGCCGCCATACTCCTCGTTGTAGTAGCGCCCGCCATTCGACATCGTCAGGGCTTCGAGGATCCAGCCGCCGTAATCGTAGTTCGAGGGCATCATCAGGCCCCAGCGGGTGGTGCGGTCGCCCTCGCGCTTCGTCAGCTTGCGGGCGGCGTCAACCAGCTCGGCCCAGTTGCGCGGCGGCTTGTCCGGGTCGAGGCCGGCTTCCTTGAAGTGATCGGCGTTGATGTAGAGCAGCGGCGTCGAGTTGTGGAACGGCACGCCGTAGACCTTGCGGTCGATCACGGCGTTGGGGAGGAGCGCCGGGAAGAACTGGCCCATGAAGGCGTCCTGGCTCTTGCCCTCCTTCTGGATCAGGTCGTCCATCGGCACGATCTCGCGCTCGATGGAGAGGTCGGTGAGGAAGTTCGCCGACATGATGACCGCGGCCGGCGGCTTGCCGGCCTTGATCGCCGCGCGGGTCTTCAGGAGCGTGTCGTCGTAGGAGCCGGTGAAGACCGGGGTCGCCTTGATGTCCGGGTGGGAGTCGTTGAACTCCTTGATCAGGCCGGACATGTTGCGGGCGAGCGCCCCGTCCACCGGGACCGGGAAGAACAGCTCGATATCGGTCGCCTGCGCAGGAAGCGGCGCGGCGAGGCCGGCCGCTGCCACGAGGGCGAGGGCGGCGCCCTTCCACCAGGAAATCATCTGTGGTCGTCCTCTACTTGATGCCGGAGGCGAGGAAGCTGTTCACGAACCGGCGCTGGAAGATCAGGAAGGCGGCGAGCAGCGGCAGGCTGACCAGGAAGGTGCCGGCCGCGATCAACCCCCAGGCCTGCATGCCCTCGGCGCTGAGCGTGAAGCTCGCGAGACCCAGGGTGAGGGGCCGTTTGTCGGGGGAGTTGATGACCATCAGCGGCCACAGGAACTCGTTCCAGTGGCTGGTGACCGAGACGATCGAGAAGGCCACCAGCGCCGGCTTGGTCAGCGGCAGGTAGATGAGGCGGATGCGCGCCCACCAGCCGGCGCCGTCGATCATCGCGGCGTCTTCCAGTTCGCGCGGCACCTCGCGGAAGCTCTGGCGCATCAGGAAGGTGCCGAAGGCGGTGGCGCAGTAGGGCACCATCACGCCCGGCAGGGTGTCGTAGAGGCCCAAAGCCGCGATGGTCTTCAGGTTCGGCACCAGCAGCACCACCGGCACCAGCATCAGCTGCACCAGGAACAGGCCGAACAGCAGGCCGCGGCCCGGGAATTCGAGGCGCGCGAAGACGTAGCCGGCGAGCGAGGCGGTGACGAGCTGCACCAGGAGGATGCCGGCGCAGATCGCGACCGAATTGAGGAAGTAGAGCGGGAAATCGGCCGAGGCCCAGGCCTCGGCGAAGTTGGCGAGCGTCGGGGCCAGCGAGGGCAGGAGCGAGGCGTCGGCCGTGGAGCCCGCCGGCCGGAACGCCGCCACCAGCATCCACCAGAACGGCACCGCCCAGACCAGCGCGAGGCCGGCGACGGCCCAGCGCACGATTTGAGGCGTGACCTCCCGGGTCACGGGACCGGAGGGGGGAGCGCTCATCGGGCCGCCTCCGGGCCCTGGCCGCGGGCGAGCGACAGGCCGGTCAAGCCCGCGAGCAGCGCCAGCGTCACCACCGTGGCGGCGGCGGCGCGGCCGGCATCGTAGCGCTCGGCCGCCTGCTCGTAGATGTAGAACAAGAGGAGCTTCGTCGCGTCCGAGGGCCCGCCCTTGGTCAGCACGAAGACGTGGTCGACCTGCGTCACCGCGTTGAGGAGCGCGATCACGCCGACGAAGGCGAAGGTCGGGCGCAAAGCCGGCAGGGTCACGTATAGCAGCCGCTGCCACGGGCCGGCGCCGTCGAGGAGGGCGGCTTCCCGGGCCTCGTCGGGGATCGCCTGCAGGCCGGCCAGGATGAACAGCATGTAGTAGCCGGCATTCTTCCACACGGTCAGCACCGTGATGGCGCCGAGCGCCAGGTCCGGATCGCCGAGCCAGTTGGCGCCGGCGAGCCCGAGCCGGGCGAGGTGGTGGTCGATGAGGCCGATCCCGGGCAGGAACAGGAACAGGAAGAGCGCGGCCGCCGCGACGAGCGGGATCATCACCGGCAGGAAGAACAGGGCCCGCATCAGCGCCCGCACCCGGCCGGCGCCGTTGAGCGCCAGGGCGAAGGCGAGCGCCAGGACCAGGCTCGGGACCACCGTGCCGAGGGCGTAGAGGGCGTTGTTGAGGAGGGCGCGCCGGAAGGTCGGGTCGGCGAACAGCGCCGTGAAATTGTCGAGCCCGACGAAGCGGGTGCCCCGGCGCGTCACCGCGTGGGTGGCGTCCCACAGAACCTCGATCACCGGCCAGTAGGTGAACAGGGCGAGGAAGACGAGGGAGGGGCTGAGCAGCGCGAGGGGCAGCAGCAGGCCGGCCCAGGGCCGCCGCGGGGCGGAGGGCTCGGCCGCGGAGGCCGCCGGCATCGTATCGAGGACGTGGGTCAAAGGGGCCGCCGGACGTGTCGTGACCGGCGCGTCATCGTGCGGTTTCGTGACAGGCGGATGAATTCGCATCCGGCCTGGACCGTGTTCCCGGCCCCCGGCCGCCCTGATCCCGGCCCCGGCGAGCGCTTCGGCGATATCACGGCAAGTTGCGCGAGGCGGGATCGAACCGGCTCAACGACAACCCTCGCTGGCAGGGGCCCGGTCCGGGTCAGCAAGATCTTGTGGATCGCCCCCGCATCGCCGCGATGACGTTCGGGACTTGAGTCGCGTGCGACAGGGCCGGATCGGGCTTGCCGGCGCGCGGCCGGACGGGAAGTCTCGGCCGGAGAGACCCCGAGGGCGAATCACCATGCCGGAACACGCGGACTGCGCCTGCCTGGAGGAGATGCTGGCGCCCCTCGGCGGTGTCTCGATCCGCCGGATGTTCGGCGGGCTCGGGCTGTTTCGCGACGGCCTGATGTTCGGGCTCAGCCCGCGCGGCGTGCTCGACCTGAAGCCTGCCCCCGAGGAGACCGCGTCCTTCGCGGACGAGGGCGGCGCGCCGTTCTCCTGCGCGGCGGCGCAGGCCGCGGCCCGGGCGCAGGCGCGGCTCAGGGCAGGGCGCACGGCCGCGTGATCCCGCCGGCTTCGCCGCCGCGGGGGAGGCGTCGCCGGGCCGGTTCCCGCGGGAGCGGGAACGCAGCGCCGCAGGCCGCTCTCAGCGCGGGGTCACCCGCATCGGCATCCCCTCGGCAGGCCGCAGGGTGATGCGCTGCTTGAGCACCGGCAGGTAGCCGGGCCGCAGCGAGAAACGGAACGAGCGGACCAGCACCGCCAGGATCGCCACCGCCTCGCTGAGCGCGAACCCCATGCCGATGCAGATCCGCGGCCCGGCCGCGAAGGGCAGGTAGGCGTAGCGGTCGCGGGCCTTGGCGGCCTCGGGAGCGAAGCGGTCGGGATCGAAGCGCTCGGGCTCGTCCCACAGGGTGGCGTGGCGGTGCACGGCGTAGATCGGGATGGTGATCGGCGTGCCGGCCTTGACCGGGACGCCGTCCAGATCGACGTCGCGCAAAGCCGCCCGCACCACCACCGGCACCGGCGGATAGAGCCGCATCGCCTCGAGGATCACCTGGCGGGTATAGGGCAGGGCGTCGACATGCTCCGGGGTCAGCGGGCCGCCGCCGGTCACCGCCTCGACCTCGGCGGCCACCAGCGCCTCGCTCTCCGGGTGGTGGGCGAGCAGGTAGAACGCCCAGGTGAGGGCCAGCGCCGTGGTCTCGTGCCCGGCGGTCACGAAGGTGAGCAGGTTGTCGGCGACGTCGCGGTCGTCCATCGCCTGGCCGGTCTCCGGGTCGCGGGCGGCGAGCAGCAGGCTCATCAGGTCGTTGCGCCCCTCGGTGCCGTTGCGGCGGCCTTCGGCGGCGAGGCGGAAGAGCTCGTCGCGCAGGTACATCTTGGCCCGCTCGGCTTTGGCCCGGCCCGGGAACGGCATCCAGGCGGGGGCCCGCAGCAGCGTGAGGGCGAAGACCCAGCTCGTCGATTCGAGGTAGTCGGTGATGCCCTTCTCGACCCGGGCGGCATCGATGGCGCCGGATCCGGAGAGCATCGTCTCGACGATGATCTCGAAGGTGGTGCGCATCATCGTGTGGGCGATGTCGACCTCGGCGCCGTCACCGGCGGCCAGGATGTCGCGGGTGCGCTCGGCGGCGGCGATCATCGCCGGCACGAAGCTGCGGATGCGCTCGGCCCGGAAGATCGGCGCCGCCGCCCGGCGCTGCCAGCGCCAGCGCGCGCCGTCGGCGGTCAGGATCGCGTCGCC
>NZ_LABZ01000139.1 GCF_001043955.1 Methylobacterium tarhaniae
CCTCCCCACAAGGGGGAGGGGGAAAGTGCCCTGCGAGAACGACCCGCGCCCAAATCCTTTAAGGTTGAAATATCCATGACCAACCTTTCTCCCCGCCACGTCCTGGTCACCGGCGCCGCCCGCGGCATCGGGCGGGCGATCGCGGCGGGCTTCGTGGCGGCGGGGGAGCGGGTGACCGTCCTCGGCCGCACGCCGGAAAGCGCCGCGCGCGCGCAAGCCGAACTCGGGGCGGCCCATGCCGTCGCGGCGGACGTCACCGATGCGGCCGCCCTGGAGCGCGCCTTGCGGCAAGCCGCCGAGCAGGCCGGCCCGGTCGCGGTGCTGGTCAACAATGCCGGCGGGGCCGAGACCGCGCCGCTCGCCCGCAGCGACGTCGACACCTTGCGCCGGATGATGGCGCTCAACCTGGAACCGGTGCTGGTCGCGGCCCGCGCCGTGGTCCCGGGCATGAAGGCCGACGGCCAAGGGCGGATCGTCTCGGTCGCCTCCACCGCCGGGCTGAAAGGTTACGCCTATGTGGGTGCCTATTGCGCCGCCAAGCACGCGGTCGTCGGCCTGACCCGGGCCCTCGCCCTGGAGCTGGCCGCCACCGGCATCACCGTCAACGCGGTCTGCCCCGGCTTCACCGACACCGACCTCGTCGGGAGCGCCGTCGACGGGCTGGAGGCGAAGACCGGCCGGACGCGTGACGACCTCCTCACCGAGTTCACCCGCCACAACCCGATGGGCCGCCTGATCCGCCCGGAGGAGGTGGCGGACGCGGTCCTCTGGCTCGCGGGCAGCGAAGCCGGCGCCGTCACCGGCCAGGCGATCGCGGTAGCGGGAGGCGAGCTGTGAACGCCCCCGTCGAGATCCCGGCCGAGATGCCCGCCCACCGCAGCGAAGTGCGGCTGTGGCTGCGCCTGCTCACCACCGCCAACACCATCGAGGCGGAGATCCGTCGGCGACTGCGCGACCGCTTCAACACCACCCTGCCCCGCTTCGACCTGATGGCGCAGCTGGAGCGCGCGCCCGACGGCATCCAGCTCGGCGAGCTGTCGCGCCGGATGATGGTCTCGAACGGCAACGTGACCGGCCTCGTCGAGCGGCTGGCGCAGGAGGAGCTGATCGACCGCCAGGTCTCGGAGGCCGACCGCCGGGCGGTGCAGGTGCGGCTCACCCCGCAAGGCCGCGCGGTCTTCACCGAGATGGCCCGAGCGCATGCCGACTGGATCGCCGAGCTCGTCGGCGCCCTCGACCCGGCGGAGCAGGAGGCTCTGTCGAACCAGCTCTCCGCCCTCAAGGCCTCGGTGCGGCCGGGCGGCACCCCCAAGCCAAGACCAAGACGCCAGGGAGGCACCATGAGGCACCAGAACGCCATCGCGGCCCCGCTCGCGGGCTTCACGCCGCAGCATTTCGGCTTCGCGATCCAGGACGGCATCGCGACCGTCACCTTGAACCGGCCGGAAAAGAAGAACCCGCTCACCTTCGAGAGCTACGCGGAACTGCGCGACACCTTCCGGGCCCTGCGCTTCGAGGAGAGCGTGACGGCGGTCGTCGTCACGGGTGCGGGCGGCAACTTTTCGAGCGGCGGCGACGTGTTCGAGATCATCGAGCCGCTGACCACCATGGGCGCCGCCGACCTCCACGCCTTCACGACGATGACCGGCGACCTCGTGAAGGAGATGCGGGCCTGCCCGCAGCCGGTCGTGGCGGCGGTCGAGGGCGTCTGCGCCGGGGCCGGCGCGATCATCGCCATGGCCTCGGACCTGCGGGTGGCGGGAGCGGGCGCCAAGGTGGCGTTCCTGTTCAACAAGGTTGGGCTCGCCGGCTGCGACATGGGCGCCTGCGCGATCCTGCCCCGGATCATCGGCCAGGGCCGGGCCTCGGAGCTTCTCTATACCGGCCGCTTCATGAGCGCCGAGGAGGGCGAGCGCTGGGGCTTCTTCAACCGCCTGGTCCCGGCGGGAGACGCCCTGGACGCGGCCCGCGGGACCGCCCGGGCCCTGGTGCAGGGCCCGGCCTATGCCAACGGGCTGACCAAGCGGATGCTGCACATGGAATGGGCGATGGGGGTGGATGCCGCCATCGACGCCGAGGCGATGGCCCAGGCCCTCTGCATGAAGACCCAGGATTTCCGCCGCGCCTTCGAGGCTTTCGCGGGCAAGACGAAGCCGGTCTTCGAGGGGAATTGAGATGCCCGACCGGACCTTCCTCGACTGGCCGTTCTTCGAACCCCGCCATCGCGACCTCGCCGCGCAGGCGGACGACTGGGCCGCCCGCACGATACCCGGCCTCGTCGACCACCACGACGTCGACGGCTCGTGCCGGCGCCTCGTCGCGGCCCTCGGCGAGGCGGGCTTTCTCCGCTTCGCCGCCCCCGAGGACGGGCTTTTCGACGTGAGGGCCCTCTGTCTTCTGCGCGAGACCTTCGCCCGTCACGATGGGCTCGCCGATTTCGCCTTCGCCATGCAGGGGCTCGGCACCGGGGCACTGACGCTGTCCGGCACGGATGCGCAGCGCGCGGCGGTGCTGCCCGGGGTGCGGGAGGGGCACCGCATCGCCGCCTTCGCCCTGACCGAGCCGGAGGCCGGCTCGGATGTCGCCCGGATCGCGCTCGCAGCCACGCCGATGTCCGACGGCACGGTGCGGCTCGACGGCGAGAAGACCTGGATCTCGAATGGCGGCATCGCCGACCACTACGTCGTCTTCGCCCGCAGCGGCGAGGCGCCGGGCGCGCGCGGCCTCTCGGCCTACCTCGTGCCGGCGGAGACGCCCGGCCTGACCATCGCGGAGCGCCTCGACACCATCGCTCCCCACCCGCTCGCCCGGCTGCGCTTCGCGGATTGCCGGGTGCCGGCGGAGAACCGCATCGGCGAAACCGGGGCCGGGTTCAAGGTCGCGATGGCGACGCTCGACGTCTTCCGCTCCACCGTCGGCGCCGCGGCCCTGGGCTTCGCCCGCCGCGCCCTCGATGCGTCGCTCGCCCGCGCGCAATCGCGAAAACTGTTCGGGGCGCCGCTCGCCGCGATGCAGCTGACCCAGACCAGCCTCGCCGAGATGGCGACGGCGATCGATTCGGCAGCGCTCCACGTCTACCGCGCCGCCTGGACCCGCGATTCCGGGGCGCCCCGCATCACCCGCGAGGCCGCGATGGCCAAGATGGTGGCGACGGAAGCGGCGCAGGAGGTGATCGACCGGGCCGTGCAGCTCCATGGCGGCGAGGGCGTCCGCTCCGGCTCGGTGCCGGAGACGCTCTACCGCGAGATCCGCGCGCTGCGGATCTACGAGGGCGCCACCGAGGTCCAGAAGCTCGTCATCGCCCGCCAGATTCTCGCCTGAGTGGAGGATTGTCCGATGGAGGCTGCCGTGCCGGAGACCCGTATCCCGCAGACCCGCATCGCGGGGACCCCTGCCGTCGCGCAACAGGCGGGCTCCCTTCACCCGGGGAGCAGCCCGTGGGCGCGGCGGCCCGACACCTTCGTGCGGGACAACCTCCCCACGCCGGACCGGATGCCGGACTTCGTCAACCTCGACCGGTTCGGCTATCCCGAGCACCTGAACGCCACCGTCGAGCTGGTCGACCGGCACGTCACGGAGGGGCGCGGCGACCGGGTGGCGCTCGTCGGCCAGGATGTCACCGGTCAGGACGTGACCTGGACCTATGCCGAGCTGAAGCGGCAGATCGACCGGATGGCCAACGTCCTGGTCGATCGGCTCGGGCTCGTCCCGGGCGGCCGGGTGCTGCTGCGCTCGGCCAACAACCCGACCAAGGTCGCGCTCTACCTCGCCATCATCAAGGCGGGCGGGATCGTGGTGGCGACGATGCCGCTCTTACGCGCCAAGGAACTGGCCCAGATCCTCGACAAGGCCCGCATCCCGCTGGCCTTGTGCGATGCCGGCCTGATCGACGAAATGGCGAAGGCCGCCGATGGGCGCAGCGATCCGGTGCGGGTCGTGACCTGGCGCGGCACCGCCGGGGGCGAGCTCGGCGATCTCCTCGACGGGGCCAGCGACCGCTTCGAGCCGCCCCCGACTCGAGCCGACGATCCGTGCCTGCTCGGCTTCACCTCCGGCACCACCGGCCTGCCGAAGGCGACGATCCACTACCAGCGCGACCTTCTCGTGATCTGCGACGCTTACGGCCGCGAGGTCCTGCGGGCGACCGGGGACGACGTGTTCATCGGCTCGCCGCCGCTCGCCTTCACCTTCGGCCTCGGCGGGCTGGTGCTGTTCCCGTTCCGGGTCGGCGCCCGGGCGGTGCTGCTCGAGAAGGCGGGGCCGGCGGATCTGGCCGCGGCCATCGCCCGCTACCGCGCCACGGTGCTGTTCACCGCGCCCACCGCCTACCGGGCGATGCTGGGGCTCGTCGGCCAGCACGACCTGTCGTCGTTGCGAAAATGCGTCTCGGCGGGCGAGACCCTGCCGGCGCCGACCTGGCACGCGTGGTTGAAGGCGACCGGCCTCAAGCTGATGGACGGCATCGGCGCGACCGAGATGCTGCACATCTTCATCGCCTCGCCCGAGGACGAGATCCGTCCCGGCGCGACCGGCCGGCCGGTGCCGGGCTACGAGGCGCGGGTGATCGACGAGGCCGGCCAACCCTGCCCGCCCGGGGTGCCGGGGCGGCTCGCGGTGCGCGGGCCGATCGGCTGCCGCTACCTCGCCGACGAGCGCCAGGCGGTTTACGTGCAGAACGGCTGGAACGTCACCGGCGACACCTACCTCCAGGACGAGGACGGCTATTTCTGGTTCCAGGCCCGCAACGACGACATGATCGTCTCGGCCGGCTACAACATCGCCGGGCCGGAGGTGGAGGCGTGCCTGCTCGCCCATCCGGCGGTGGCGGAGGTCGGCGTCGTCGCGGCGCCCTGCCTGGATCGCGGCCGCATCGTCGCGGCCTACGTGGTGCTGAATCCCGGCTTCACCGGCGATGCGGCGCTGACCCAGGCGTTGCAGGAGCACGTGAAGTCCGACCTCGCGCCCTACAAGTACCCGCGGGCGGTGCATTACGTATCGAGCCTGCCCAAGACCGAATCCGGCAAGCTGCAGCGCTTCGCCCTGCGCCGGCAGGCCGAGGCGGAAGCGACGGCAATCCAGGGAGAGACCGCATGACCGCCAGCCCGATTCCGCTGCGCCCCGAGGCCGAGGGCCCGGCCCTGACCACCCTGCAGCCCCCGGCCTGGAAGAAGCCGAAGGGCTATGCCAACGGCATGGCCGGCCGCGGCACCGTGGTGATGACCGGCGGCCTGATCGGCTGGGACGAGAACGAGGTGCTGGCCGAGGGCTTCCTGCCCCAGGTCGAGCAGACCTTGCGCAACATCCTCGCCGTCCTCGCCGAGGCCGGCGGAGGCCCGGAGCACATCGCCCGCCTGACCTGGTACGTGCGCAGCGTCGACACCTACCGCGCCTCGCTCGCCGAACTCGGGCCGGTCTATCGCCGGGTGATGGGGCGCCACTTCCCCGCCATGGCCCTCGTCGGCGTCGTGGATCTAGTCGAGCCCGGCGCGCTGGTCGAGATCGAGGCGACCGCGATCGTCCCGAACGCCGCGTGATGCAGGCTCCCTCCAGGCAGGCTCCCTCCAGGCAGGCTCCCTCCAGGCAGGCTCCCTCCAGGCAGGCTCCCTCTTGGACCACCGGCGGCCCGCTCGGGGATATCGACCGCGCCTACGACAACGCGGGCGCGATCCCCGACGCCAAGGCTTATCCGCCGCGCTGGAGCGAGGCCGCCTCGGCCTTCCGCGCTCGCCTCGTCGAAGAAGGGCGCGCCCGGCTCGGGCTGCCCTACGGGACCGGCCCGCGCCACGCCTACGACCTGTTCCTGCCCGAGGGCGCGCCCGCCGGCCTCGCGGTGTTCGTCCATGGCGGCTACTGGAAGGCGTTCGACCGCTCGGTCTGGTCGCATCTCGCCGCGGGTCCGCTGGCCCACGGCTTCGCCGTCGCGCTGCCGAGCTACACGCTCTGCCCGGAGGCGCGCATCGCCGGGATCACGTCCGAGATCGCCGCCTTTCTCGATCGGGCGAGCGCCGAGGTGGCGGGGCCGGTCCATCTGTCGGGCCATTCCGCCGGCGGCCATCTCGTCACCCGGATGCTCTGCGCCGATGTCGCCCTCGCCTGCGCGGGGCGGATCGCCCGCGTCGTCTCGATCAGCGGCGTCCACGACCTGCGCCCGCTCCTCGGCACGCAGATGAACGAGATCCTGCACCTCGATTCCGACGAGGCCCGGGCCGAGAGCCCGGTCCTGCAAGCACCGCGCCCGGGCGCCCGGCTGATCGCGGTGGCGGGCGGGGACGAGTTGCCGGAGTTCCGCCGCCAGAACCTCCTGCTGCCGACGGTCTGGCACGGGCTCGGGGCCGAGACGGAGGCGTGGGAGATCGCCGGAACCCAGCATTTCAGCGTCATCGAAGGCTTGAGCGACCCGGGTAGCGCGCTGACGCGGGTTCTGGTGGGGAGCTGACCAGGGTTTCACCCCGCACGACGGCTTTGCCATCTCTCTCTGCAATGGCACAAGCGGGTCCGATCAAGGCCCGCTTACCCGCGCGAGGGATGACGACATGACGGTGTCGAGCGACGACGAACTGGAGGGCTTGCGGCGGATCGGCCGCATCGTCGCCGACACGCTTGAGGCGATGGGCAAGGCCATCGAACCCGGCATGACCACCCTCGAGCTCGACCGGATCGGACGCGACATCCTGGAGCGGGAGGGCGCCCGCTCGGCGCCCGAGATGGTCTACGGCTTTCCCGGCGCGACCTGCATCAGCGTCAACGAGGAGGTCGCCCACGGCATCCCGGGCGAGCGGCGGATCGCCCCCGGCGACCTCGTCAACATCGACGTCTCGGCCGAGAAGGACGGCTGGTTCTCCGATACCGGGGCTTCCTTCGCGGTGCCGCCGGTGACCCGCGCGGTCGAGCGGCTGTGCCGGGACGGGCGCCGGGCGATGTGGACCGGCCTGCGCCAGGTCGGGGCCGGCAAGCCGCTCGCCGGCATCGGCCAGGCCGTCGGCGCCTTCGCCAGGAAGAACGGCTACACCCTGGTGCGCAACCTCGCGAGCCACGGCGTCGGCGCCTCCCTGCACGAGGAGCCGACCGAGATCGCGACCTGGCCCGACGCCTCCGAGCGCCGGATCATGGCGGAGGGGCTGGTCTTCACCGTCGAGCCGTTCCTGTCGCTCGGCGCCGACTATGCCGAGAACGGCGACGATCCCTGGACCCTCTACAGCCGGCCGCGGGCGCTCACGGTCCAGTACGAGCACACCGTGGTGGCGACCCGCAACGGGCCCCTCGTCCTCACCATGCCGAGCCAGTAGGACCCGCCTTCAGCGCAGCCAGTAGCGCTCCGGCGCCAGCGGCGGCGGCACCGGCTCGCCGAGGGCGTCCTGCACCACGCCGTCGACGATGCGCAGGAGCGCGTCGAGGGGCAGGTCGTTGGCGGCCGAACCGAAAGGCTCCTCCAACTCGTCGCCGAGCGCGTCGAGGCCGAAGAAGGTGTAGGCGACCAGGGCGGTGGCCACCGGCGTGCCCCAGCCGAGGGAGGCGGCGAGCCCGAAGGGCAGCAGCAGGCAGTAGAGCCAGGCGGTGCGGTAGAGGAGCAGCGTGTAGGCGAAGGGCAGCGGTGTGCCCTGGATGCGCTCGCAGGCCGCCTGCACCCCCGACAGCCCGGCGAGCTTCTGCTCGATCAGCCCGAAGGAAACGTCGCTCAACGTCCCCTGCCGGAGCGCCGCCCCGAGATCGGCGGCGAGGTTCGTCAACGCCGCGTCGGCCGGGCTCGCACAGGCCGGCAACCGCCCGCGCTCGGCCTCGGGCAGGAACGGGGCGGCCGCCACGGCCGCGTCGCGCCCGCGCAGGCGGGCATGGAGCGCATGGGTGAAGCCGGCCAGCCGCTTGAGGCAGCGCCGACGCCGGGTCTCGTCCTCGGGCAACAGCGCCCCGAGCAGCCGGGCGAGGCCTCGCACCTCGACGATCAGGGTGCCCCAGACCTTCCGGGCCTCCCACCAGCGATCGTAGCAGGCATTGTTGCGGAAGCTCAGGAAGATGGAGAGCGCCAGGCCGATCAGGGTAAAGGGCCCGATCCCCGCACTGAGCGGGATCGCGTGGGCCCAGCCCTGCTCCGTCGCCACCACCAGGCAGGAGACGGCCGTGATGGCGATCACCCGCGGGGCGATCTGCGGCAGGATCGACCCGCGCAGCGCGAACAGGATCGCGAGGGCGCCGGGTCGGGGACGGACGATCATCGGATGCGCACGCTGGCCGGGAACGAGGCGCGGTCATCCGCTCCCGCGCGGCCGGGGTCAAGCGCCGCCCGATCGGCCGAAGGCCGATTCACAGCCTGCCACCGGGCTGCATTTTTCGCAGGCTGGGACAGGAGTTCAAACCCTCGAACGGTCGGTCACCCGCCCGTCTTCGCGCTCGCCGTCACGTCGACATCCACCCCCACCTGCAGGGCGACCATCGAGTCGTTGGCCCAGGAGCCCTGGCCGACGCCGTAATCGGTGCGCACGAGGTCGAGATGGCCGACCGCGTGGGCGGTGCCGCCCGATACGGTGAGGCGGAACGGCAGGGTCACGTCCTTGCGGATGCCGCGGATGGTGAGCGTGCCGACGGCGTCGTAGGCGTCGCCCCCCTTCGCCACGAAGCGGGTCGCCTCGAAGCGGGCCTGCTTGTCCTTGGACGTGTTGAACCAGTCGGCCTGCGGCAGGGCCTCGTCGCGCTGCTTGTCGCCGGTCTCGGCGCTGGTGAGATCGACGACCACGACGGCCTTGCCGGCTTCGGGCTTGGCCGGATCGAAGCTGATCTGGGCGTCGTAGCGGGTGAAGCGGCCCTTGAAGGGCGCGCCGACCTGGATGCCCGAGAAGCCGATGCGGCTCTTGGCCGGATCGACGGTCCAGTCGGCCGCCTGGGCGGCGCAGGGAGCGGCGAGGAGGGCGAGGGCGAGGCGGAGAGACTTCATCGCGAGGGAACCTCGGGTTTCGCGCCCGCGCGCGGCACCAGGGGGAGCATCCGCCACAGGGTGTCGTCGCGCAGCACGAGGTGGTGGCGCAGGGCCGCGCCGACATGCAGGAGGAGCAGGGCGATCAGCAGCCAGGCGCCGTAGCTGTGCACGAGCTTCAGCACGCCCTCGACCGCCGCCTTGTTCGGCAATCCGGGCAGGACCGGCAGGTGCGGCCACGGGATCACGCCGTAGAGCACCGTCGGGATGTTGTAGGGCGAGGCCGAGACCATCGCCCAGCCGACGAGCGGCAGGGCCAGCAGCAGGCCGTAGAGCGCGAGATGCGCCGCCCCGGCGGCCTGCTGCTCGGCCTTCGGCATCGTCTCGGGCAGCGGCGGCGGGCGGTGGATCAGACGCCAGACGACGCGCAACGCCATCAGCACCAGCACGGTGAGGCCGATCGACTTGTGCCACTGGTAGAACGCGAAGCGGTCCATCGGCGGCAGGGAGCCCCGCGTCATCGCGAGGCCGAGACCCAGGAGGGTCAGGATGCCGAGGGCGATCAGCCAATGCAGCACGATCGCCACGAGGGTGTAGCGACGGGGCGTCGCGACCGTGGACATGGCTCTCAACCTTCGGCCGTCCGCCTTACTGGTCCTTGCGCTCGAAGGCGCCGTGGAGGGTCAGCTCGACCTCGTCGCTGACGGCCGGGACGAAGGTCTTCACGCCGAAATCCGAGCGCTTGATCGTGCCCTTGGCCTCGAAGCCGACCGTGGGCTTCTTGTTCATCGGGTTGGCGCCGGCGCCGACCAGGGTCACCTGAAGGGTCACGGGCTTGGTCACGCCGTGCAGGGTCAGGTCGCCGACGACCTTGGCCTTGTCCTTGCCCTCGGGCGTCACCTTCGTGGAGGCGAAGGTCATCTCCGGGAACTGGGCGGCGTCGAGCCACTTATCGCTCTTCAGCGAGTCGACGAGGTGCTGGCTCGGCGCGTAGAGCGACTTCACCGGCACGGTGATCTTCAGCTTGCTCTCGGCGGGCTTGGCCGGCTGCAGCTCGAGGGTGCCCGAGACGTCCGAGAAGATGCCCGTATACGGCGAGAAGCCGAAATGGTTGACCGTGAACAGCGCCTGGGTGTGGCCGGGATCGACCACGTAGGTGCCCGCCTGGATCTGGGCGGGGTCGCGGGTCGCCTGGGCGCTGGCCGGGGCGGCGAGGGCGAGACCGGCGGCGAGGCCGAGGGCGAGGACGGACAGCTTCACGAGAACACTCCGTAACGGCGGGGATGGGCGCGGCCCGTGACCAGGCTCGCTGCACCGCACCCGTCTTGCGGCGTCCCGATTAAGCCGGTTCCGTCGCGGGCGTAAGACAGCTAAACCGGGACACATGGTTGCTGGTTCGGAAACCTTCCGTGGCGCCCTCTCCGACGTGAGGGCCTTCTGTGCCGTCGTCGATCACGGAACCGTGACCCAGGCAGCGGAAATCCTCGGGGAAACCAAGGGCAGCATCAGCCGCCGCATCTCGCGGCTGGAGCAGGAACTCGGCGTCACCCTGCTCGCCCGCACGCCGCGGGCCGTCTCGCCGACGGTGGAGGGGCTGGCCTTCCACGCCAAGGCGCAGGAGAGCCTCGCCCTCCTCGACGAGGCGCGGGAGACGGCGCGGGACGCCCGCACCCTGCCCCGGGGCCACCTGCGGGTCACCACCTCGATCGATTTCGGCATCGAGGTGATGCCCGACCTCGTCGCGACGTTCCGGGCCCGCTACCCGCAGATCTCGATCGACCTCCTCATCACCGATACGCGGCTCGACCTCGCGGCCAACCGCATCGACCTCGCCTTGCGCCTCGGCAGCGGCGAGGGGCAGGACGGCGGTTACCGCGCGCCCGTCCTGGCGAGCCTGGTGATCGGCCTCTACGCCGCGCCGTCCTACCTCGCCGCGCGCGGCGCACCCGCTTCCCTCGACGATCTCGGCCACCACGACCTGATCCTGTCGCGCGAGCGCCTGGGGGCGGCGCCGGTGCGCCTCTCCGACGGCCAGGGCCGCGAAGGCCAGATCGCCGCCCGGCCGGCGGTCCGCGCCACCGACTACGCCACGGTGCTGCGCCTGACCCGGGCCGGCGTCGGCATCGGCCATATTCCGAGCCTGGTGGCGGCCCGGGCCTTGAAGGAGGGCACCCTGGCGCCGGTGCTGCCGGACTGGGCGAGTCGCGGCGGCGTGCTGCGCGCCGTCAGCCTCGCCGGCCGCGAGCTGCCGGCCCGGGTGCGGCTGTTCCGCGACCATGTCCGCCTCGGCCTGGCGGCGATGCGGGAGGAGGCGGGGCCGGGTTGATGCGCTCGCCCGGCGTCCCGTCGAGGACCGCCCCAAAGTCGAAACCCCATCGGCCGGACCATCCGAAGGACCGCCCTCGACCATTCCAAGCTGCTCAGATCACCCTGGAACTTGCTCACGGGCGGACATGCCTGCCTGATGCGTCGTCAACGGAAGTGATCGATGATTGCCAACCGGCATAGTCTGAACCGCGATGTCGAGCCATTCGGCGAGACGACAGCGATCCCGTTCGAAGCCACCTATTCACTCCAAGAATTCGCCAGAATTCGGCGCGGACTGGTTCCTTCAGCGATGGAAGACAAGTGGTTCATCTATCTCGAGCAGAACGAGCTGTTCGCTCACAGAAGCTGGACGGGGAAGGCTGTCTTCAAGCTTGCCTTCGTTCAGGATACCGACGTGGTTCGAGTGGTCGCGGCGGAATGCGCCAGCGACGTGTGCGCAGCCCGAGGCGCGGCCTACGAAGCAGAGCTTTTGGGCTTTCTGATCGACAACCTGCTCCTCGGCCGCTCGACCCCATTCCCGATACCCGCCGACGTGAAGGACGGTCCCGAAGGTGCATACCAGCATCACGTGGCTGGAACCGGCTATCCCGAGCGTACCGAAGAGGTCTGATTCAAACTCCAAGGATCATGACTTGAATCCATGGTCGGTCGGCGGGACCGGCGTCGGAACTCGCCACGCCACCAGCTCTGCTGCAGGCCGGCCGCATCGAGCAGGTCGGCTCGCCGCTCGAACTCTACCATCACCCGGCGAACCTCTTCGTCGCCGGCTTCATCGGCAGCCCGCGCATGAACCTGCTGCCGGTGCGCGTGGCCGCCGCGGATCCGGCCGGCGTGCGGGTGACACTGCCGGGCGGCGGCGAGGTCGTGGTGCCGGTGGACGGCGCCCGCACGGCGCCGGGCGCGAGCGTGACCCTCGGCATCCGCCCGGAGGCGCTGAAGCCCGGGGCCGACGGGGCGCTGTCCGGCGAGGTCAGCCACGTCGAGCGGCTCGGCGGCCTGACGCTCGCCCACGTGTCAGTCGCGGACGTGGCGGTCGCGAACGTGTCAGTCGCGGACGGCGCCACAGTGGTGGCGCAGATCGAGGGCAGCGCCCCCGTACGGACCGGCGAGTCGATCCGCCTGACGATCGACCCGGCGGCGACCCACCTGTTCGACGGCGAGGGCCGGGCCCTGCCCCACCGGGCGCGGCACCCGCTGGCGGCGTGAGGAATATCGCGAACATTCTCTCTGGTAACGCGCGTGCCCGTCCTCTCCCCGGTTGCCCGGAGAGAAGAGGCACACCATTCATGGCTCGAACGTCATAGGCAGCCTGGAGACAAGCCCATGATCCTGGTCTGCGGCGAAGCTCTGATCGACCTGTTCGTCGAGACGGGGCGCCCGGCCCCCGGGCGCGGCGGCCTGCCGGCGCTGGCGGTGGCGGGGGGCTCGCCGTTCAACCTGGCGATCGGCCTTCGCCGGCTCGGGGCGGACAGCGCCTTCCTGGCCGGCCTGTCCTCCGACGCCTTCGGGCGGATGCTGGCCGACCGGCTGGCGGCGGAGGGCGTCGACCTCACCGTCGCGAAGGAGAGCGCCCGGCCGACCCCGCTCGCGATCGTCTCGACCGGAACCGACGGCCACCCGGCCTACAGCTTCCACGCCGCGGCCTGCGCCCATGCGGATCTCGGCGTCGCCGACCTGCCGGCGGCGCTGCCGGAGCGGGTCCGGGCGATCGCCATGGGCTCGTTCTCGCTGGTGGCGGAGCCGGTCGGTACGGCCTACGCGGCTTTGGCCGCCCGCGAGGCACGGCGGCGTGTGATCAGCCTCGATCCCAACCTGCGCCTCGGCCTGATCCCCGACCTCCATCGCTGGCACGCGCGGTTCGGCGAACTCGCGGCGCATGCCGACATCGTGAAGCTCTCGGACGAGGACCTGCGTGCCGCCTACGGGGCGGAGGCCGACGAGGGTGAGATCGCGCGGGGCTGGCTCGCCGCCGGGGTCGCCCTCGTCGTCGTCACGGCGGGTTCGGACGGTGCGCGGGCCTACCAGGCCGGCGGGACGCTCGCCGTGCCGGGCCGCGAGGTCGCGGTGATCGACACGGTGGGAGCCGGCGACACCTTCCATGCCGCGCTGCTGGCGCGCCTCGACCGGGACGGACGGCTCTCGCGCGACGCGCTCCTGAGTCTCGAGCCCGGACTCCTCCGGGACATCCTGTCCGAGGCGGTGGCGGCGGCGAGCCTCACCTGCACCCGCCTTGGCGCCGACCTGCCGACCCGCGACGACCTCCTGTCCGCCCTGGCCTGATCTCGGCGTCTCGATGGATGTGGGCTCGGCCTCGGCCGATCCACGTCGTGTCTGCCGAGCCCGTTCATCGCTCAGACCCGGCATCGACCACCGAAATCAGACCCGGCCGAGGTTCGGGCAATCGATGGTGAACGCGCCCCGACGCATCAACCCTCGGAGGCCGGAGAGCGGCCGGGATGGCGTGGCACACTGGCCGCTCTCGACAAGGGTCGGGCGGCGACCGGACCATGCCAGTCGCCGTTCCGCGTCCTCCTCACTCCGCCGGCGCCGCCTTGCGGGCCGCCGCGTCCTCCAGGTCCCGGCTGACCTTCAGGGTCATCGCCACGAGGCCGCCCGCGAAGGTGACGGCGCCGAGGACGAGCAGACCGGCGGTGAAGGTGCCCGTCAGATCCTTCAGGTAGCCCATGACGTAGGGCCCGGCGAAGCCGGACAGGTTGCCGATCGAGTTGATCGCCGCGATCCCGGCCGCCGCCGAGCTTCCGGTCAGGAAGGCGCTCGGGATCGGCCAGAGCAGCGGCGGCGTCGCCGATACGCCGATCTGGCTCAGGCACAGCAGCCCGAGCACCAGGACCGGGCTCGAGACCAGCCCCGCTCCCGCGACGCCGACCGCCGCGACGATCATGGCGAAGCACACGTGCTCCCGGCGCTTCAGCGTGCGGTCCGAGCTGCGGCCGAGGAGGATCATCCCGACGGCCCCGAACACGAAGGGCAGCGCGGAAAGCAGGCCGGTCTGGAAGTTGCTGACGCCGAAGCCCTTGACGATGGTCGGCAGGAAGAACGCGACGCCGTAGCTCGCCGCGTTCAGGCAGAAATACACGAACGAGCAGGCCAGCACCCGCGGGTCGGACATCGCCTTGCCGATGCTCATGTGCTCGACGGCGACCTTCTGCTTGCGCTCGGCCTCCAGGCGCGCCTCGAGCCATGCCTTCTCGTCGTCGCGCAGCCAGGTCGCCAGCATCGGACGGTCGGTGAGATAGACGATCACGACGACCGACATCACGATCGACGGCAGAGCCTCCAGGATGAACAGCCACTGCCAGCCGTCGAGCCCGGCCCCGGTGATGTTCAGGAGGGCGCCCGAGACCGGTGCCCCGACGATCGAGGAGAACGGGATCGCCAGCATGAACATCGCGACGACGCGGGCGCGATAGACCGAGGGGAACCAGAGCGTGAGGTAGAAGATGATGCCCGGGAAGAAGCCCGCCTCGGCAATCCCGAGCAGGAAGCGCAGGATGTAGAACACCCACTCGTTCGAAACGCCGGTCGCCCGTGAGATGGGCGCGATGAAGGCGAACAGGGCCGAGATGAGACCCCAGCTGAACATGATGCGGGCGATCCAGAGCCGCGCGCCGAACCTGTCGAGGGCCAGGTTCGACGGCACCTCGAGCAGGAAGTAGGCGATGAAGAACAGCCCGGCACCGAAGCCGTAGGCCGCCTCGGACAAGCCGAGGGCCGCGTTCATCTGCAGCTTGGCGAAGCCGACATTGACCCGGTCGAGGTAAGCAACAAAGTAGCAAACGACCAGAAACGGCATCAGCCGCCACATGACCTTGCGAATCGTCCTGGTTTCGATCTCTTCCACGGCGCGTTTCCTGCCCTAGCGATATATTTTAACGAGCGACCGCTCTCGACGCTCCTTAGCAGAGACAGAGGCGACGAGGGGAGTCCGAAACCGGTCCGTGTCCACCGGTGTGATTAGGACCTGTTGTCGCTTTAACGCCTTGCGTGGATGAGCGTTTCCCCGTTTTGAGCGAGGAGCCGCGATGCTGACGGACGCACAATGGGCCGGGTTGGAACCGCTGATCGAAGCCTGCCGGCCGAAAGGCAAGGCCCCGCCCCAAGAGCTGCGCCGGACCATCTCGGCCATCCGCTGGCGGAATCGGAACGGGGCCACCTGGCGGGCCATCCCGGCTGACCTCGGCCCTTGGTGGCACGCCGCCCAGAACTTCATCCGCTGGGCACGGGCCGGGGTCTGGGAGCGCCTCCTCGATCTCGTGCAGAGCCGCGGCGTCGCCCTCGGCATGGTGTTTCTCGACGGCACCAGCATCCGGGCTCACCAGGAGGCGGCGGGCGCGGCAAGAAGGGGGGATCTGGAGCCGAGCGAGACCATCGTGAAGCTCTTGGCCGATCACGTGGCGGGCTTGGCACCAAGGCTTGCGTGATCGCCGATGGGCGAGGCCGCCCGGTCGGCTTCCGCCTCGCGCCTGGTCAGGCGCACGAACCACCCCGCACCCTCCCGCTGCTCGATCACCTCCCGGGCGTGCCCAAGTGGGTGGCGGCCGATCGCGGCTAGTCCGGCCACGGCTTCCGCGACGCGATCTGGACCGCTGGAGCGCGGCCGGCGATCCCGACCAAGAGCAACGAAGCTCCCGTCGCCTGTCCTGACTGGGGCCTGTTGTCACTTGATCCGGAGCATTGTGGAAGCAAGGCAGGGGACGCCCATGAAGCTGACGGCGGTCTTTTCATAGCGAGCAGCAATGGCGTGCCACTCTTTGAGGCGCGCCCACAGCCTCTCGACGATGGTGCGGTTGTTGTAGATCCAGGGGCTGTCGTCGAAGCCCTGGTGCGACAGGCCGGCGTCCCGCAGAGCACGCCCGCGACACGGCCTCGCCGGGGCCGCAGACGGACCCAGTGAGGTAGGGCTGGCAGATCCGCATGCTCCGACGGCCAGGCCCGCACGCGAATGGCCCCGAACCACACCGGCAAATCCCTTGATCCGCGGCCTCTCCTCCCGCCAGACAGGGGCGCGAGGTGCACCAGACGACGCGCGTGGCACCGGGGATCGAGTGCAACGATGAGGGATGATCCTCCAACGATGCCGGGATGGAGACAGCCGACCACCCGTTCCGGACCGCGCCATGATGGGCGCGCTGCGCATGCCTGAGCGGGCAGGTTCGTCGGTCCGGATGGAGGACATCGCGCGCGCGGCCGGCGTCTCGCCGATGACGGTCTCGAATGCCTTCCAGCAGCCGGCCAAGGTGCGGGCGGAGACGCGCGAGCGGATCTACGCGGCGGCGGACGCCCTCGGCTACGTGCCCAACCGCGTCGCCGGCAACCTCGCCTCCGGCCGCAGCCGCTTCGTCGGCGCCATCGTCCCCTCCTTGCGCAACTCGAACTTCGCCGGGATGGTGCAGGGTCTGCAGGAGCGGCTGGAGGCCCTCGGCCACGAGCTGCTGCTCGCCAATGCCGACACCGCCGAGCGACAGGTCGGCGCGGCCCGGGTCTTCCTCGGACGCCGCGTCAGCGGCCTCGTCCTCACCGGAACCGAGCATCCGCCGGGCTTGGGCGCCATGCTGCGGGCGGCCCGGCTGCCGGTGGTCGAGACGTTCAGCGTCGACGGCCCGTTCATCGACATGGCGGTGGGCTTCTCGAACTACGCGGCGTCCCGTGCGCTGATGGCGCTGGTGATCGAGCAGGGCTACCAGCATGTCGGCTTCGCCGGCTACGCGCCGCGCGACATGCGCTTCCGCGAGCGGCAGCGCGGGTTCCAGGACGCCCTCGCCGAGGCGGGGTTGCGCAACGACCTCCTGTTCTTCGGCCCGGAAACGCTCGGCTTCTCGGGCGGGCGTCACGCCCTCGACCATCTCCTCGGGATCGAGCCGCGGCTGCAGGCGCTCGTCTGCGTCACCGACATCTTCGCGGTCGGCGCCCTGTTCGAGTGCCAGCGCAAGGGATGGTCGGTGCCGGGCCGCTTCGCCGTGGTCGGCTACGGCGACTACGAGATCGCCGCCGAGGTGCCTCCGGGCCTGACGACGGTGCAGACCCGCGCCCGCATCATCGGCGCCACCGCGGCCGACCTGCTGGTCGCTCGCGGGGAGCAGCGGGCGGTGCCCGATCCGATACGAGACATCGGCTACCAGATCGTGCGCCGCGGTAGCCTCTGAGTCCGCCGCGCCTTCGAACGGATCCGTTCGACGGCGCGAGGCAAGCCCGAACGGGCGTCGGCGCTGATGCGCCGGACGCCTCGGCATCGACGTGTCGATGCCGAGGCGCGAGGGTATGACACGCCAGCGCGGCCCAGCCTTTCACGCCGCACCAGGACGGTCGCGCAGGCAAGGTCCGATCCCTCATCCGAGGCGCCGACATGCGTCCGGTGGAAAAGCGAGTCGCCGAGCGGAGTAGACTCTCCTCTCGTTGCGACGGGTGAGAGAACATCACTTTCACCTGCGATCAGCCGGCTTGCCCCGACGCGAGAAGGGGCTTGTGCCGAGCCTGCGATTTGTGAATTGTAGCGCTACAATTCGCACAGGCACACGATGGAACCCTCCTCCAAGGCCATTCTCCGCCTATCCAGGACCGGCCGGACCATCGGATGACGCCGCGATCCGGAACTTTGTCGCCGGACGCCCAGGCGGAGGCGGCCGACCTGCGGCTCGAAGGCCTGGAGAAGCGCTACGGCGCGGCTCTGGCGGTCGCGCGTCTCGACCTCACGGTCGGGGCCGGCAGCCTGGTGGCGCTGCTCGGGCCCTCGGGCTGCGGCAAGACCACGACGCTGCGGATGATCGCCGGCTTCGAGCGGCCGGACCGGGGCCGGATCACCGTGGCGGGCCGCGACATCACCGGGCTGCCGCCGCATCGGCGCGGCCTCGGCATGGTCTTCCAGAACTACAGCCTCTTCCCGCACAAGACCGTCGCCGAGAACGTCGCCTTCGGCCTGCGCATGGCCGGCCTCGGCCGCGCCGCCCGGGACGAGGCGGTCGCGCGCATGCTCGACCTCGTTCAGCTTGGGGGTCATGCCGACAAGCACCCGTCCCAGCTCTCCGGCGGCCAGCAGCAGCGCGTCGCGCTCGCCCGCTCGCTCGCGCCGAACCCGCGGGTGCTGCTCCTCGACGAGCCCCTCGGCGCCCTCGACAAGAACCTGCGCGAGAGCATGCAGTTCGAGCTGCGCCGGCTGCAGCAGCGCTTCGCCATCACCACGGTGCTGGTGACCCACGACCAGGAGGAGGCGCTCTCGATGAGCGACCGCGTCGCCGTGATGAATCGCGGCCGCGTGCTCCAGGTCGGGCGCGCCGCCGAGATCTACGACCGGCCGGCGACGCGCTTCGTCGCCGAGTTCCTGGGCACTGCCAACATCCTGGCGGGCACGGTGGCGGAGGGCCGGTTCCAGCCGGCCTGCGCCGCGTCGCCCGGGAAGGCGCCCGCGCTCCTCTCCGTCCGGCCCGAGCGCATCGCCCTCGGGCCCGAGGCCGAAGGGCTGGAGAACCGCTTCGAGGCACGGGTGGTCTCGTCGGCGTTCCGGGGCGCCTACGCCGCCTACCAGCTCGCCGTGCCGGCCCTCGGCCGCGAGCTCTACGCCTACCGCCAGGCCGGCGGTCCCCTCGGGCAACTCGCCTACGCGGCCGGTGACGTGGTGCAGGCGGGCTGGGGACCTGAGGACGGGGTGATCGTGGAGGACGATTCGTGAGCGGCACGACGGCACGGCACGGAGCGGGCGCCGGGGCCCGGGTGGGCATCGACGTCGGGGGAACCTTCACCGACTTCGTGCTCTCGCATCCGGCGGACGGGCGCCTCGTCCACTACAAGGAGCCGAGCACGCCCGACGACCCGGCCCGGGCGGTGGTGCGGGGCCTGGTGAACTGCGCCGCCAAGGCGGGGCTCGCGCCGGGCGAGGTGTCGCTCCTGCTCCACGGCACCACCATCGGCCTCAACGCGATCATCCAGCGCGCCGGCGCCCGGATCGGGCTCGTCGTCACGACCGGCTTCCGGGACATCCTGGAGATCGCCCGCAGCCGGATGCCGTCCTCGTTCGACTTCCACGCCCGCAAGGAGGAGCCGCTGGTCCCGCGCGACCGGGTGTTCGAGATCGAGGCCCGGTTCGACCCGCGCGGACACGCGACCCGCACTCCCGACGCGGCCGCGCTCGACGCCCTGGCATCCGCGATCCGGGCCGCGCGGCTCGACGCCGTCGCCCTCGTGACGGTGAACGGCTACGCCGCCCCCGAGGCGGAAGGCGCGATCGCCGACGCGCTCCAGGCGCGCTGCGCAGGCATCGCCGTGACCTCCGCGGCGCGGATCTGGCCGGAGATCCGGGAATACGAGCGCACCCTCGTCGCCTGCCTCAACGCCTATATCCAGCCCCTGATGCAGGGCTACTTCGCCCGCTTGGCGAGCGGTCTCGCCGAAATCGGCACGGGCGCACAGGTCTTCGTCACCGCCTCGAACGGCGGCTCGATGAGCCTCGACTCGGCGGTCGCCCGCCCGGTCGAGACGATCCTGTCGGGACCGGCTTCCGGCGTGATGGCGGCGGCGCGCCTCGCCGGTGCGGCGGTGACGGGGACAGAAGTGCCCGCGATCATCACCTTCGACATGGGCGGGACCAGCAGCGACATCGCGGTCGCGCTGGACGGCGAGCCGGAATTCGCGACCCGCACCGAGGTCGGGGGCCTGCCGCTGGTCCTGCCGGTGGTGGCAGTGAGCGCCATCGGGGCGGGCGGCGGCTCGATCGTCTGGATCGACGACCACGGCGTCCTGAAGGTCGGCCCGCGCAGCGCCGGCGCCGATCCGGGCCCCGTCGCCTATGGCCGCGGCGGCCGGGAGCCGACCGTCACCGACGCCTACCTCGCCACCGGGCTCATCGATCCCTCTCGCTTCCTCGGCGGCCGCATGACCCTCGACCGGGGAGCGGCCGAAGCGGCCCTCGCCGGCATCGCCGCGCGGATCGGTCTCGACGGGGCGGCTCCGGCCGCCGCCGGGGCGCTCGCGGTCGCGACCGCCGGGATGGCGACCGAATTGTTCAAGACCCTCGCCCAGCGCGGTCTCGACCCGGCCGACTTCACCCTGGTGCCGTTCGGCGGCGCCGGCCCGACCCATGCCAACCTCCTGGCGCAGGAGGCCGGCATCGCCCGCGTGGTGGTGCCGCCCGCGGCCGGGACGTTCTGCGCGCTCGGCGCCGTGAGCGCCGACCTGCGGCGGGACTTCGTGCGCAGCCTGCGCACGCCGCTCGAGGCCGGCAGCGCGGGCCGCCTCGCCGCGACGTTCGCGGCCCTCGCCGGCGAAGGTCGGGCCTGGCTTGAGGGCGAAGGGCGGTTCGCCGGCGACGTGCGGCTGCAGCGGGCGGCGGATATGCGCTATGCCGGCCAGGCCTACGAGTTGCGCGTCGGCCTCGACCACCTTCCCGACGATGCGCCGGAGGCTGCCTTCGCCGAAGCTTTCCACCTGGAGCACGAGCGGGTCTACGGGTTTCGCGACGCCTCGGCCCCGATCCAGGTGACGACCTTGCGCCTCGCCGTGATCGGCCGCACGCCTAGCCTGCCGCTCCCGCACTTGCCCGCGGCCCAGGGCGATCCGGTCCCGCGGGGAACCCGGCCGGTCTACCTCGCCGGACGCTGGCACGAGGCGGCCGTGTTCGACCGTGCGACGCTGGCAGCCGGGCACGCCTTCGCGGGGCCGGCAGTCGTCGAGCAGGAGGACACGACCGTCATCGTGCTTCCCGGCTGGGGCGCCCACCTCGATCAGGCCGGCAACCTGCACCTGATTCGGAGCGCGCGGGCATGAGACTCGATCCCGTCACCCTCGAGATCCTCGGAAACAAGGTCGCGGCGGCCGCCGAGGAGATGTGCTTCACGCTCCAGCGCACCGGCCGCACGCTCTACGTCAAGGAGACCGCCGACTTCGCCTGCGCGCTGGCCGGCCTCGACGGCACCTTCTTCGCCTATCCGCGCTCGATCGGCGTCTCGGGCTTCGTCGCCCTCGACTGCCTGCCCGCCATCGCGGCGGTCGGCGAGTTGGAACCCGGCGACGTCGTCCTGACCAACGATCCCTACCGCTCGGTCGGCCTGGCGACCCACCTGCCCGACCTGCACCTGATCGAGCCCTACTTCCACGACGGCCGCATCGTCGCCTACGGCTGGGCTTTCGTGCACTGCTCCGACGTCGGCGGCCGGGTGCCGAGCAGCATCTCGCCGGTCAACCACGAGATCTTCCAGGAGGGGCTGCAGATCCCGCCCGTGAAGCTGGTGCGCAAAGGCCGGATGAATGCCGACGTCGAGCTGCTGTTCCGGGCCAATTCCCGCACGCCGGACGCCAACATGGGCGACATCCGCGCCATGCTGGCGGCGCTCGCCACCGGGCGGCGCCGTGTCGAGGGCCTGATCGCCCAGCACGGCGTCGGGGCCTTCCTGGCGGGCCAGGCGGATCTCCTCGACTACGCCGCCGAGAAGGCCCGGCGGGTGCTGCGACGGGTGCCGGACGGCGTCTACCGCTTCAGCGACTTCCTCGACGACGACGCGGTCACCTCCCTGCCCGTGCGCCTCGCCTTGGCGCTCACGGTGCGCGACGGCACCGTGACCCTGGACTTCACCGGGACCGACCCGCAGGTCGCGGCGGCGATGAACGTGCCGAGCCACGGGGAGCCGCATGCCTGGCTGACCCTGCGGGTGCTCGCCCTCGTCAACACCCTCGATCCCACGGCACCCCTCAACCGGGGGCTCCTGCGCCACGTCGCGATCGTCGCGCCCAAGGGCTCCCTCGTGAACCCCGAGCACCCGGCGGCGGTGGGCGTGCGCCACGCCGCGGCGATCCGCGTCAACGACCTCCTCAACGGGGCGCTCGGCCTCGCCCTGCCGGAGACGATGCCGGCGGCGAGCAGCGGCCTCGTCGTGCCCCTCGTCGTCGCCGAGGCGACGGAGGAGGCTGCGCCGAACGTCCAGGTGGTCGAGCCGATGATCGGCGGCACCGGCGCCCGCTACGGGGCGGACGGGGTCGACGGACGCGACAGCGGCATCTCGAACCTCGCCAACAACCCGGTCGAGACCGTCGAGGCGGAGGTCGGCATCGAGGTTCTGCGCTACGCGCTGCGGCCGGATTCCGGTGGGGCCGGACGCTGGCGCGGCGGAAGCGGCCTCGACCTCACCTTCCGGGTCCTCGGCGAGGGCTCGCAAGTGCTGGCCCGCGGCCTGGAGCGCCTGCGCTTCCGGCCCTGGGGCATGCGCGGCGGTCATCCCGGTGCCCCGACGGAGTTCGTGCTCAATCCCGGCACGCCGGGGGAGCGGCGCTTCGGCAAGATCGACCTGCTGCCGGTCGCCCGCGGCGACGTCGTCTCGCTGCGCACCGCCGGGGCCGGCGGTTACGGCGATCCGGCCGAGCGCGACCCGGGCCTGGTGCTGGCCGACGTCCGGCGCGGCCTCGTCTCGGCCGAGGCCGCCCGGGCCGTCTACGGCGTGGTGCTGGCGGACGGGGCGGTGGACGCGACCGAGACGGCGCGGTTGCGCGCCGACCTGCCGCCCCGCGGACCCGCACACGATCACGGCCGCGAGCGCGCGACCTACGAGCAGGTCTTCACGGCGGACCTGCTCGACCGCCTGAACGCGGCCCTGTTCCGCTTGCCCCTCGCCCGCCGGACCGCGATGCGCCGCGCGATCCACGCTCGCGTCCTGGCCGACCTGCCGGGTGCCTTCCCTGGCCACGAGGACGTGCCGACCCGGACCCATCGGGCCCGTCTCGTCGCCGAGATCGAGGCGCTCGAAGGCCGCGTCCACCCCTGACCCTTCCACGAACGATGCAGGAGAGACGGACCATGACCGACCTGACCCGACGCAGCCTCCTGCGGACCAGCGCCGCCGCCGGCACCGCCGCCCTCGCGGGCTTTCCCGCCTTGGCGCAGACCTTGGCGCAGAGCCGCGAGATCACCGTGACGGCCCTCGGCGGAGTCTGGGAGGAGGCGGTGCGCAAGAGCTTCGTGGCGCCCTTCGAGCAGAAGACCGGCGCGAAGGCCAACGTGCTCCTCGGCTCGCCGCCGCAATGGCTGTCGCAGGTCGAGGCGAACCCGCAGAACCCGCCGATCGACGTCATCATCACGACGCCCGACCTCGCCATCACCGCGGCGAAGACCGACCTTCTCGACCCCTTCACGACCGAGCGCCTGCCGAACCTCGCCGACATCCCGGAGGAGTTCACCAAGGCCCTGTCCGGCAAGGGCACGGTGTTCGATTACGGCGTGGCCGGCATCACCTACAACAAGAAGACGGTGAAGAACCCGCCCAAATCCTTCCGCGAGTTCGTCGACCGCACCGCCGCCGGGGAATGGACCGCCTCGCTGCCGGGCCTCACCTACGCGGTGACGCCGATCATGCTGATCTGGACCCTCGCCAAGGCGCTGGGCGGCGGCGTCGAGAACGTCGATCCGTTCTTCCAGGCGATGGCGCGGATGCGCAAGAACGTGGTGTTCTGGGGCGGGCCGAACGACTTCTTCAACCACCTGTCGAGCGGCGAGGCCGACATCGGCATCTACTTCGACGGACGGACCTGGGCCCACGTCGATGCCGGCGCGGACTGGATGGACTTCGTCAACCCGAGCGAGGGCGGCTCGATCAACGCGCTGGCGGTGATCAAGCCGAAGAACGCCAAGCCGCTCGCCTGGGACTACATCGACGTGATGCTGAGCCCCGAGGCGCAGCTGCGCTTCGCCACGATGCTGAACTACCCGGTCACCAACCGGAAGGTGGTCTATCCGGACGCCCTCAAGCGCCGCTTCACGCCCTGGCAGCAGGCCCACTTCCCGCCCTACGAGGAGATCGCCAAGGTCCGCTCGTCCTGGGTCGACCGCTGGAACCGCGAGATCCGGGGCTGAGATGGCGATGACGGCGGCACCACGGCCGGCCCTGACCGGACGCCCCTCCATCGGTCGGCCTTTCCTGGCCCTGCCGGCGGTGCTGTTCCTGCTCGCCTTCTTCGTGCTGCCGCTCCTCGACAACGGCCTGCGCAGCGTCGTGCCGGCGGACGGCCAGGGCCTGACGGCTTCGCGCTACGTCCAGGTCCTGACCGACCCGTTCTACCTCGACAGCATCCTCCAGACCGTCCTGCTCTCCGGCGTCGTGACGCTGATCTGCGCGCTCATCGGCTACCCGGTCGCCTACTACCTCGTGCGGCATGCCGGTCGCCTGAGCAGCCTGATCATCTTCCTGCTGATCGCGCCGCTCCTGACCTCGATCATCATGCGCACCTATGGCTGGCAGGTGCTGTTCGCCCGGCGCGGCCTGATCAACACCTGGCTGGTGCAGGATCTCGGCCTGATCGAGCGCCCCTTGCGGGTCCTCGACACGCCGGGGCTCGTCGTGGCGAGCCTCGTCCACGTGCTGGTGCCGTTCATGGTCCTGTCGATCGCCGCGGTGCTGCAGGGCGTCGACCGGCGCCTGGAAGAGAGCGCGCAGCTCCTCGGGGCGAGTCCCTGGCGCACCTTCCTGTCGGTGACGCTGCCGCTCTCCCTCGACGGGATCGGCACCGGGGCGATCCTCGTGTTCATGGTCGCCAACGGCAGCTTCGTCACCCTGGTGCTGCTCGGCGGCGGGCTGAAGACCCTGCCGCTCCTGATCTACCAGCAGTTCAACACCACCCGGGATTTCGGCCTGGCGAGCGCGATGAGCACCGTGCTGCTCGCGGTCGCCCTCGTCTGCCTGATCCTGCAACTGCGCCTCGTGCGCCGGAGCGGCGCATGATGCAGGCCCGGCTCGGACGCTTCCTGCTCGGCGGCTTCGTCGTCCTGTTCTTCGCCTTCCTGATCCTGCCGATCGCAATCGTGGTCGTCGGCTCGTTCACGCAGGCGAGCTTCGTCACCTTCCCGATCCCGGGCTGGTCGCTGCGCTGGTTCCAGCGCATCCTCGACTACCCGCCCTACCTCGCCTCGATCCGGGTGAGCCTCGCCGTCGCGGTGGGCGCGACGCTCCTGTCGTGCCTCGTCGGCATCCCGGCGGCGCTCGCGCTCGCCCGTTCGTCCTCGGCGCTCGCGGGCGCCACGATGGTCTATCTGCTCTCGCCTCTCTCGATGCCGATGATCGTGATCGGCTTCTCCGCCCTGTTCTTCCTGTCGCGGATCGGGGTCGGGGTCTCGTTCACGGCCCTGCTCATCGCCCACACGGTTGTCTGCCTTCCCTACGTCCTGCGCACGGTGGCGGCGACCTATCGCGGCACCGGCCGCAGCCTCGAGGAGGCGGCGGCGCTCCTCGGCGCCAACCCGTTCCAGGTTTTCTGGCACGTGGTCCTGCCGCTGATCCGGCCGGGCATCGCGGCGGGCTCGCTGTTCTCGTTCCTGGTGTCCTTCGACAACCTGCCGATCTCCTACTTCTTCGGCAGCCCGGAGACGCTGACCCTGCCGGTGGTGATGCTGAGCTACATGGAGCACCAGTTCGACCCCTCGATCGCGGCGTTGAGCACGCTCCAGCTCGCCCTCGCGGTGATCGGTCTCGTCATCGTCGACCGCCTCTACGGGATCGAGCGGATGACAGTCGCGGCTTGACGTCAGGATCGGTGCCCGGAGCGGCTCGCCGAAGCGCATCTGGGGCGCGGCACGCCAGCCGCACGCGGCATCAGCCGCGCCGCACGCCGTCCGCATCCGGGGCACAATGGCGACCCCTCTCGGCGCCGCCTCCCCTCCCCCGGCCCACCCGACACGCTTCGACCGTGTGACCCTTGCCGTCAGAGCCTTCGCCCGGATCCCCTTGAGCGGACGCGCACTCCCTTTCCCTGTTGCGCTCCTCGCTGAGCCGGGCTACAGAGGCTTCGCGGT
>NZ_LABZ01000014.1 GCF_001043955.1 Methylobacterium tarhaniae
CTCCCGGAGGCGGCGCCAGCCGTCTCCCCCCTGCCCGGCCTCGCCGCGACGACGCGGCGCCAGCGCCGCCTCGCCTATTGGCAGGCGATGCCGCTCGGGCTGGTGTTCCTGGTGTTCTTCGTGGTGCCGCTGGCGCTCACGCTGATCGTCAGCTTCTGGGAGTACAACGAGTACGAGATCATCCCGGCCTTCACGCTCCAGAACTACGCCGACGTGTTCGAGGGCTGCCTGTCGGGGGGCGACCTCTGCACCACCTTCCGGACCTACCTGTCGACGCTGAAGTTCTGCCTGCTCGGCTGGGCCGCGACGCTGACCATCGGCTTCACGGTGGCCTACTTCGTCGCCTTCCACGTCCGCTCGACGGCGATGCAGACGGTGTTGTTCCTGATCTGCACCATCCCGTTCTGGACCTCGAACGTGATCCGGATGATCGCCTGGGTGCCGCTGCTCGGCCGCAACGGCCTCGTCAACGACACGCTGCTGGGCCTCGGCCTGATCCGCACCCCGATCGAGGGGCTGCTCTATTCCGACTTCTCGGTGGTGCTGGCCTTCATCCACCTCGATACGGTGTTCATGATCGTGCCGATCTTCAACTCGATGATGCGGATCGACCGGTCGCTGATCGAGGCCGCAACGGATGCCGGCGCCACGCCGTGGCAGACGCTCTGGAACGTCATCGTTCCCCTGTGCAAGCCCGGCATCGCCATCGGGTCGATCTTCGTGCTCACCCTCATCATGGGCGACTTCGTCACCGTCGGCGTCATGGGCGGCCAGCAGATCGCCTCGGTCGGCAAGTTGATCCAGGTCCAGATGGCCTACCTGCAATTCCCCGCGGCCGCCGCCAACGCGGTGGTGCTGCTCGGCGCCGTGATGGTGCTGATCGCCGCGCTGACCCGTCTGATCGACCTGCGCCGGGAGCTTTAGAACAAAATGCGCCGCGACGGGCCCCGTCCCTTCTCGTTCTACGTGCTGGCGGCCTTCTTCGGGCTGTTCGTGCTCTTCCTCTACGGGCCGACCCTGACGATCCTGGCGCTCAGCTTCCAGGGCCCGCAGGGCGGCCTCACCTTCCCGATGAACGGGGTCTCGACCTTCTGGTTCTCGCGCCTCTGGGCCGGGCTCGGCGTCGTCGACATCTGGGCGGCGTTCCGGCGCTCGCTGGCGCTCGGCCTCGTGGTGACGGCGCTCACCGTCACCATCGCGTTCTTCGCCGGATTGGCCTTCCGCAAGGGGTTCCTCGGCCAGACGCCCCTGTTCTACGTCGCGGTGGCGAGCCTGATCGTGCCCTCGATCGTGGTGTCGCTCGGCATCGGCCTCGAATTCCGGCTGATCGACGAGGGCATCAAGGCGCTCGCCGCCTGGACCGGCTGGGGTTTCCTCCAGGACCACGGCACCGTGATGGGGCTGTTCACCTCCGCTCTCGGCGCCCACCTGACCTGGACCCTGCCCTTCGGCCTCCTCATCATGTTCGCGGTGTTCAACCGCTTCAACCCGGCCTACGAGGAGGCCGCCCGCGACCTCGGCGCCACCGGCCCGCAATCGCTCCGCCACGTCGTGGTGCCGATCATCCTGCCCTCTCTCGTCGGCGTCGCCTTGTTCGGCTTCACCCTGTCCTGGGACGAGCTCGCCCGCACCAGCCAGGCGATCGGCGGGCGCAACACCCTGCCGCTGGAACTCCAGGGTCTCACCACCACCGTGACGACGCCGGAGATCTATGCGCTCGGCACCGTGACGACGGGCGTGTCGCTGCTCGTCATCGGGCTGGCCTTCGGCAGCTTCCTGCTGATCCAGCGCCGGCAGGCTCGGCGGGTGACACTGTCCGGGGTTTGACAAGGCTATCGAGCATACCTGGCGAGTGTGCAACGTCCCGCATGATGGTCCAAAGCCCTTCAAGCTCCGAACCGGTCACTGCGTGCCGAACACGTCGGCATCGTAATGGCAAGCTTGCTCGCAACTTCGCCTCAGTCTTCGCCTTGGCCGCCATCGTCGCTTTCTGGCGCTGGTTGAGTTTCGCCCTCCGCACGGACCCCGATGGAATCTCCGTGCATTTTCGGCATGTTTTGATCGCTCGGACCACGGCGCTGTCGAGCGGACTCGTTGGAAAGCGCTGGCTGAGCCCGAACGGGTCTGCGCCGCCGGCGCCGGGCGCTGACGCACCGAACGCCTTCGCATCGACGTCTCGATGCGAAGGCGCGATGGTACTACACTCAAAATGGCTGTATCTTCACCGTCTATCGCTGCCTAAATTTTTAGATGGCTCATCCATTTTTGGAACCAGATTATTTCTTACATCGACAGATAATTTTTGTATCACGCCATCGATGTTTGACTGTCCATTGAAGAACCAATCAATCTTTGGCTTGCCGCGCCAACCGATGGCAGTATCAGAGAGCCAATCATGTGCTATCTTAGTCAGCTTTTGACTCACGTCACTGACACAAAATGTATCAAATGATGTTATATTATCGTGAAAATTTGACATATCCTTGTTGGCGCAGTTGTTTGTCAAGACAAGAACCCCAGCGCTTGCCAATTCCATGGGTGGATAGCTGGGGTGGGGAGACATCATCAGTGAAACGGCTAAGGCTGCGCGTGATGCGAGATCACCGTACTCCTCCAACGTCAACCTTCCGAGTACCCTGATGCGATCAGTACACCTCAAAATATTGCCATCGAAATCTTCGCCGATCGCAATAAATTGCCAATCCCTCCAAATATCCGTCCCATATTTTGTAAGATCACTAACGAGCATGTCGAGAAAGGGAAGGCAATTCCTGTCGGCATGAGGACGGGCGTACAATAAAACTATTTTTTCTTTTTGCCTGTTTCGCTGTATGTGCCTGTCAATTTGCTTGTTAATCCCAGGAAGCAGCACATGACCGCTTTTCAACGAAGTATTCTCTCTAAAGAAGCTCGCCAATATCTCAGTGTTAAAAATCGGTATTATAGCGCTAGAGTTACAATAAGTCCGCTCAGCAAGGGCAAACTTAGTAGACCTTGGATAAAAGCTGCTCTCGTAGTCTTGAATCAGGTAGACGAATTTTTCAGGCGTTTGTTTGAAAAATTTTCTTTGTTGATCCATAATATTTAGAGCACCGGCTGCGGTCCACCAAGCCGTAGCAAACAAGATATCATTTCTCCTAAAGAAAATTGGGGTCAGATAGCGTTGAGCACCATCGATAACGGTGTTCTGATTCGGGATATCGTCGTCGAAACATGAAACGACCCGGAAGTCCTTTGGTGCGACGTACTGGTTTGACATACTGATATTGGTTGCAATGACACGAGCATCAAAGATACCTTTCAAATCATGTGCCAGTTTCATAAAAATTTCGATTGCAGTTGCAGCTCCCGCATATCCCTTGTCTTGATCAATAACCGGAATTAATAAATTAATACGTGGCTTTTCGACGTCGCTCGGCCGAACCAAATAGTTTGTACACTCTGGATAGTACTTTCGCGTTACGCCAAGATCACGATCATTAGGGAAGAATCTATTCCCGATCGAACCTTTGCATTTCGATGGCTGGTCACTCAGCGTACATCCATCCGGATGATGAACGATCCACTCATGATCCGTCATTTCGACGAAATAGAAAAAGGCGCGCTCGATCGCATGCGCGAGAGTACCGTCGACTTGATCGGCCTCGGGATCAAAATGGTAATACTCAAGATTCAAATCCAGCAGCTTCTTCAATGCTTTTGTTTTGAACCAAAACATCGACCCACTTGGCAGATCGAGAATATGGCGTGGCGATATTTGCTCGCCACAAAGCAACATCAGCTGCTCGACGTTGTGGAAGTTTCCACCCCATTGGATCAATGGCTTGATGGGTGCAAAATGATCGGGCGCCACAGCGCCCACATCCGGACGGTCCAGGCTATCGAGGATAGCGGTGACGAGTTCCGGCGTGCCGAGATTCATGTCAAATAGATAATTTCTCCACTCGTCGAAGTCCCGACTGTAATGTTTCGATTTTTTCGTATGAACATGCAAAGCATAATCGCATGACTCAAGAGCATCACGGAATGTGACAAGCATAGGAGCGATGTCACGGCCGCGATTCGGAGCGACACGAATGACGAAATCGTGCCTCGATGTCTCTTCGAACACTTTTCTGATGATTTTTGCATCGATCACTGAGGACGTCGATATGTAAATTGTGCATTTTTCTCTTATATTATTCGTATATCTAACAATATAATCTGAAAGATCGCTATAAAAAATATGAGCAAATACGCCGATACGAACGTCTTGTTTCTGCCGATTAATTGTTTTGGCGTCTCCCGTTAAACGAATCACTCTCCGCGACGGCGGTAAGAGCTTCTGACTCGTGTCAGGGTCTCTCGGCCGACGCGGTCTCGCAGCCGAGTCGACGGAATGATTGAGATAATCGATCAGCGGGTTGGAATAGCGTCGATCTGGAAACTGCTCCCAGTAGAAATCCGGCTCAAACAAAGGATGCGGCTGTTTCCCTTCCCGCGCTCCAACCCGGGCGTAGTGGTATAAAGCTTCTGTGTCGAGCGATCTTACATCCGGATTATTTTGATAATAAAATTTCCTTGAGAACAAGGGATGTGGATCCACATTTTCGTGGCTGGCCAGATCAATGTATTGCACGAGTTCTGGATGATCGGAATTAGTTCTGCTCGATTTATTATTTTTTATGAAATACGCAACATCGAACATGACACTTGGACTAACTCCGCGTCCCTTCGTCAAGTAATGTTCGAGCGGGCTCAAGCCTTCACAGTCAACTACCAATCTATAATGCTCAGAGTCAAAAAGCGGGTGCGGATCGCGCGTGAAATGCCCACCGTATATGTAATCAGTGAGGCTGTTGACATCGCTCGGCAACCGATACGTTTCGACATACCAGCTGACGTCGAATAGTGGATTGGGATTATATCCCTTGGCATGTCCCTCGATCAAAAAATGATAGAATGGGTCAATATCCACCAGGTTTTTGATGTATTTATCTCTGTACCAACTGAGCCAAAATAACGGGTGCGGGTTATATCCTGCGCGCCATCCATGCTGAATATAATGCAACAATGGATTTTCATTAGGAATGTCGCCTAAATAATTCCACTTATACCACTTTGAATTAAACAGTGGATGTGGATCGGCTGCTTCGTATTTTACGAAATGCTCGACAGGATCCATGTCGGGGTCGGCCGATATGTTAGCATTTTTCACATACCAAGCATGCTCGAAGTAAGGGGATGGAGAAAGATTTTTGAAACGGCCGATATCGCGATAATGCTTTCGTAGTGATTCCTCGTGCATTGTCTGCCCGACGAGTGTTGCATACCAATCGCGATCGAAAATATCCATTTTATCCTCTGCCAAACTCAAGACGGCCGTGACCGCAAGCGATAAATTTTTTACTTGCACAACCTATCGTATCATCACACACATTCAATGCTCCTGTCGGTTTTTGTCATCGCTCGGAGACACAGCCTCCCTGTTTTCTCTCCGATGCGCAGCGCCATCGCGCTCTGCCTTGAGCGGAGTGTGATTACTAAAACATTGGGATCATTGATTTTTACGCCGGCATTGGCCGTTTGTCCATACCAGGACAATAGGGGTCGTGACGGCCACGACAGGGCGCAGCATGCTTGCAGCCAGAGGTCGGGTGTGACTATGGCGTGGCAAGGCGCGGGAACGCACGCATACTTTAGAACTGACCCGCCAAGTCCCAAGGTTGGTCGGTACAATCTTCCAGAAATCGATGCCACATACAAATCGTTGAGCCGTACAATTTGACGCCTCATCGATGACATTCACCCTGTCGATTTCTCCGATCCTAGCCCGCTTGCAATTTTCTTCTTCACTATTCGGTAAATACTATATCTCATCCTATCGCGAAATCGATATTTGCCACACCGGCAAAATTTCTCACTGAACGCGACTCGTGAGGCGATCCAATCAATTCATAATATTATTATGATTGACCGCATAATTTATACGAAAATAATTGAATGATATGCGGGTTTTGCTTCCTGATTTCGAAGTAGCGAGCAAATTGCCCATCTAAAATTCGATCGGTGTCTCCAGACCGATTAATGTCGACCAATTCATGTTACGTGATATCCTGTGCAGGCGAATAGCATTTGAGGAATGGTTAAGTCGCGAGGCCATTCATCGCCTGAATACAGATTCCATAAAAAGCGGATCGCCGCACTGGAACAAGCAAGAAATGTAAACCCGCATCCACCTCAATCCGTCGTCCGAACCGTCCAGGTCGCCCGCCGGATCCCCTCGGCGGCGCCGAGCTTGGCGATCACCGCGTCGATCTCCTCCGGCTCGATCGCCGTGCTGACCAGGGTGGCGACGAGCTCGACGTCGTCCTCGCCACGTTCCTCGACGTCGACCTCGCTCACCGGGTAATGGGCCGCCTCGAGTCGCTCGACCAGAAGGTCGCGCACCTCGGAGAGGCGGCCTGTATCGGTGGTGGCACGAACCTCGTAGGTCGCCTCCGCGTCGCGCTCGTCGATCGGGATGCGGTTGATGGCGTTGACGAGCGGTCGCAGCAAAGTGTTGCCGGCGAGCACGGCGGCGGTCACGAGGGCCGCCTCCGCGACGAGATCGACGCCCGACAGGGCCCCGACGGCGGCCGAGCACCACAACGTCGCGGCGGTGTTGAGGCCGCGGACGTTCATGCCCTCCTTCATGATCACGCCGGCCCCCAGGAAGCCGACGCCCGAGACCACGTAGGCGACGATGCGGATCGCTCCGTCGGCGTGGCCGATGCGCATGCCGAGATCGGTGAAGGCCGCCGCCCCCACCGCGACCAGCACGTTGGTGCGCAGGCCGGCGGTGCGCTGCCGGTACTGGCGCTCCGCCCCGATCAGGGTGCCGAGCACGAAGGCGCAGACGAGGCTCAGAGCCGAGTTGAGGAATTCGCCGGCCTGGAAAGCCTGGATGATCGCCATCGCGTCGCATCGCCCGTGAACAATGGGGGACCGAGCGCCCCGAATCCCGAGCCTATAGCGAGGCCGTATGACAGCCGGATTGCGGGAGCGTCAGGGCGCGCGGCCCGGCGCGCCCTTGGTGGAGGCGGCCTTTCCCGCCGCCCCCTTGCTCGCCCCATCCTTGGCTTTGGCCTTGCGGGCCTTCGCACCCTCGGCTCCGGCGGCGCGGATCAGGGCGGCGAGCCCGGCCTCGGTGACCGCCTCGGCTGCCTCGGGCACGCTGAACCAGCGCCCCTCGCGCTCCTGCTGCTCGGGCCAGGTCTTGAGCTGCTTGCGAACGTCGAGACGGAAGACCTGGACCTGGCAGAGCACCGTGTCGCGGCTCTTCAGGCGCTTGTGGTAGAAGTAGCTGCCGAGCGCCCGCCGGCCGACCCGACCGATCAGGCCCGCCTCCTCGTAGGCCTCCCGGGCGGCGGCCTCGTAGTTCTTCAGACCCTTCATCGGCCAGCCCTTCGGCACGACCCAGCGCCGGGTCTCGCGGGAGGTGATCAGCATCACCTGCAGGCTGCCGTCGGGCCCGGGCCGGACCGGCAGCACGGCGACCTGCCGACGCGGCTCGCCGTTGCGCTCCGACCAGCCGGTCAGCACGCTCGCCAGGGCCCTCAGGCTCTTCATGATCCTGCGCGGCCCGCGAGGGAGCGGCATCCCGGGCGGCGGGGCCGAAGGCTGTGGCAGGTCACGGGTGTCACGGCGCGGCGCACTCGCTGGTCCGGTCTTGAGCGCGAGGCCCGATGCGCCCCCGCGCGACAGATCCTTCGTTGGGAAAGCCCTCTCGGGCACGACGGGAGGCCGGTCCACCTCGCGGTGGACGGCACGCTCGCCTGTCCCTTTAAGCGGGATGGACCGGAACGCTCAAGCAGGATTTGTTAACCGGCAAACAAATTGCCGCGCCGGCCGCCGGTTCAGGCCTCGCCGCCGAGGGTGGCGATGAGGGCGTCGAGGCGGGCGCGCAGGTCCGCGATCTCGCCTTCCGACATCTTCAAGGTCTCGACGACGGAGCGGCGCACCGCCACCGCCTCGGCCTGCAGGGCCTGACCCTCGTCGGTCAGGCTGATCTCGACCTCGCGCTCGTCGGCCTGCCGCCGGGTCCGGCGCACGAAGCCCGCAGCCTCGAGCCGCTTGAGGACCGGGGTCAGCGTGCCGGAATCGAGCCGCAGGCGCCGGCCGATATCGGAGACGGTGAGCCCGTCGCTCTCCCACAGCACGATCAGCACGAGGTATTGCGGATAGGTGAGCCCCAGCCGCTCAAGCAGCGGCCGATAGCACTTCGTCATGCGGTGGGAGGCCGCGTAGAGCGCGTAGCAGAGCTGATTGTCGAGCCGCAACGCATCCACGCCTGACAGGACAGGCTCGAGAGAGTTCATGTTCACACCATACCGACGGCAATCGGACGCCGCCCTCGCCGCAGGATCCCCATGCCGCCAGCCTAACACGGGCAGGCGGACCGTCGAAGTCGCACCGAGGCGTTCGATGGTGAACAATACTCTCTCGGATACGACTCCATGTGCAACAGCATAAGATGGGCGTCCGGATCGCGGCCGCCTCAGCGCCGGCTGTCGAGAGGCGGGCGGGTGCGGCGCTCGACGAGAGGCCGGCCGGCCCGGCGCTCGACGATCACCGTGCGCGGGCCGCGCAGGCCGCTGCCGGTGCTGATGATCCGCTCGGGCGCCCGCTCGGTCTTCGGCTTGGCGGCCTGAACCTGGGCGGCCTGCAGGACGTGCGGGCGCACCTCCTCGGGGGGCAGGCCGATCAGGCCCGCGGCGATCTCGACCTGCTGCTCGATGTCGTCGGCGAGATCCTGCGCCGCAGCCACCGCCTCGGAGACGGTGGGGGGCTCCTTGCGCACCCGGATCGGCGGCAGGTTGCGGGGCTTGTCGGTCGGCTTCTTCACGGTGCGGCTCATCATCATGGGTCGACCATAGCGCGTGCACGGCTATTGTTGCAGTGCAACACGCGCATGTCCAACCCGGCGCCGCTGGAATGGTTGCGCGTCGCTTACGGTTAGCGCCCGGTCACGGCAGCGGAAATCGGCGCGGCTTCCCTTGCGGCCGCCGCCTCGGGCATAAGGTCGCAGGGTGCATCCCCGCCGGCTTGCCCGGACCGGACGGGCCTGAGACACTGCGACCGCCATGACCGACCTCCCTCGTCTCGATCCGCGCCTGACCCCTGCCCGGCCCGACCTCGCCGACGAGCGTCTGCGCGGGCAGGTCGAGGCGGCGCGCTACGTCCCCGGCCAGCCGCACCGGATTGCCGCGCCGGTCGCACCGCTGCGTCGCGCGCCCGATCCGGCGGCCGGCCTCGACAGCGAGGCGCTCTTCGGCGAGGCCGCGACAGTGTACGACCTGCGCGACGGCTGGGCCTTCGCGCAGCTCACGGCGGACGGCTATGTCGGCTACCTCCCGGCCGAGGCGCTCGGGCCGGCCGACCCGGCCCCCACCCACCGGGTCTCGAGCCTGCGCACCTTCCTCTACCCCGCCGCCGACCTGAAGCGCCCGGCCCTGGCTGCGCTCAGCCTCGGCGCGCGGGTGACGGTCGCGGCGCAGGAGGGGGCCTATGCGCGGCTCTCCGACGGGCGCTTCGCCTGGGCCGGGCACCTCGCGCCCCTCGAGGCGATCGAACCGGATTTCGCCGCGACGGCTCTCCGCTTCCTCGGCACGCCCTATCTCTGGGGCGGCCGCAGCAGCCTCGGGCTCGACTGCTCCGGGCTGGTGCAGACGGCCCTGACGGCCGCCGGCATTCCGGCTCCCCGCGACAGCGACCAGCAGGAGGCCGCCCTGGGCGAGACGGTGCCGCTTTGCCCCGATCTCGCCGGCCTGCGCCGGGGCGATCTGGTGTTCTGGCGCGGCCATGTCGGGATGATGCTGGACGAGTCCCACCTGATCCACGCCAACGGCCACCACATGGCGGTGGCGATCGAGCCCCTGGCGGAGGCGGAACGGCGCATCCGCGCCGGCCGGACCGGGCCGGGCACCGGGGATGGGGCGATCCGGGCGATCCGGCGCCTGGCCTGCGCCACCTGACGCTGCTGCCGGGTCGTTCGGCGCCCCGACATTCAGCCTGATCTTGAGGAAGGCCTGTCCGACGGAACCGGCCATCCGGCGCAAATCCGTGGACATCCGGCAGGATCTTGGCCGCACAGGCTCGCGGGCGCCTCGCGCCTGCCATAACCCGTTGTAGGATGGGGCCGACGGCCGCCACCGGCCCTCGCTCGAGCCCTGAGGACACCCGCCCGCGATGCTGACCGGTTCGGCCATCACCCGCGCCCTCATCATCGTCGTGCTGGCGGCCGGACTCGCTGGCCTGTGGCAGTTCCTGATGCCGCGCGCCACCGGCCCGCACGTCTCCGAGCCGCCCAAGCGGACCGAGGCCGGCCAGGGCGCGGCGCCGTCCGCCTCTCCCGCGCCGGAGGGCGGAAACGGGGACGCGGTGCGCTCGGTCTATCCCGGCCCGCGCCCGGCCGAGCCGCCG
>NZ_LABZ01000140.1 GCF_001043955.1 Methylobacterium tarhaniae
AGATGCTCCAGCATCATCGCGCCGGACCAGATCTGGCCGATCGGGTTGGCGATGCCCTGGCCGGCGATGTCGGGCGCCGAGCCGTGGACGGGCTCGAATAGCGACGGGAAGTCCCGGACCGGGTTGATGTTGCCCGACGGCGCGATGCCGATCGTGCCGGTGCAGGCCGGGCCGAGGTCCGACAGGATGTCGCCGAAGAGGTTGGAGGCCACCACCACGTCGAACCAGTCCGGATGCAGCACGAAATGCGCGGTCAGGATGTCGATGTGGTACTTGTCCCAGGCCACGTCGGGATAGTGGCGCGCCATCTCCTGCACCCGCTCGTCCCAGTACGGCATGGTGATCGAGATGCCGTTGGACTTGGTGGCCGAGGTGAGGTGCTTCTTCGGCCGGCTGCTGGCGAGATCGAACGCGAATTTCAGCACGCGGTCGGTGCCGCGGCGGGTGAAGACCGATTCCTGCACGGCGAATTCGCGGTCGGTGCCCTGGAACATCCGGCCGCCGACCGAGGAATACTCGCCCTCGGTGTTCTCGCGCACGACCCAGAAATCGATGTCGCCGGGCTTGCGGCCGGCCAGCGGGCTCGGCACGCCGGGCATCAGCCGCACCGGGCGCAGGTTGATGTACTGGTCGAACTCGCGCCGGAACAGGATCAGGGAGTTCCACAGCGAGACGTGGTCCGGGATCTTCTCCGGCCAGCCGACGGCGCCGAAGAAGATGGCGTCGTGCCCGCCGATCTGCGCCTTCCAGTCCTCCGGCATCATGCGGCCGTGCTTGGCGTAGTAGTCGTAGGACGAGAAGTCGAACCAGTCCTGCTGCAGCGTGAAGCCGTGGCGCTTGGCCGCCTGCTCCAGCACGCGCACGCCCTCCGGCACCGTCTCCTTGCCGATGCCGTCCCCGGGGATCACGGCGATGCGGTAATGGCGCTTGCCCGAGGAACTCTTGGCTGACGGCATGGGCATTCCCTCCTGTTATGGCCTCCCGCCGTCGCGCATCCGGCTGCGCCGGTCAATCGCCGTTCACGCCACCTCTCCGACGCTCGCCCTGCGCTGGCGGTCGAGCTCCTCGCTGTAGCGCTTGAGGGTGTGCTTCTCGGTGAGGATGCCGATCACCCGGGCGGCCTCGCGGCTCTCGACAACCGCGAGCGCCTCGCTCTCGGCCTTGTCGAACAGCGCCACCGCCTCCTTGGCGTTCATCTGCGGCACGAGCATCTGGTCGCGGTAGCGCAGCAGGTCGGAGACCCGGGTCTCGGCGGCCTTGTCGTCGATCGGCGCGGCATGGGCCTCGGCCACCAGCACGATGCCGGCATAGAGCCCGGCCTCGTCCACGGCGACGACCTGGGTGCCCGAGCCGAGGGGGAAGGCGCGCCGGAACGCCGCGAGGGTGGTGTCGCTGCGCACCGTGCGCACCTCCCGGCGCATCAGCTGGCCCACGGTCAGGCTGCGGATCCAGCCGACGTCGTGGGCGCTGCGGATCGATTCGCCGCGCAGGTGGAAGCGCCACGTCGCGAAGGAATACCCGAAGGTCTTGCGCACCGTGAGCGAGGAGGCGATCACCGCCACCAGCACCAGGCTGGCGATCGGCAGGTCGCCCGTCACCTCGAGGGCCAGGAAGGTCATCGTCATCGGCCCGCCGATCACCGCCACGGCGAGCGCGCTCATCCCCACCACCGCGTAGGTCACCGGCGGCAGCACCATGGCGACGAGGGGCGGCGCCAGCATCACGAAGATCTTGCCGGCGAGCGCGCCGAGGAAGAGCGAGGCGAAGAACAGCCCGCCGCGAAACCCCGTGCCGATCGAGATCGCGGAGGCGAGCGCCTTGGCGAGGAAGAGGAAGATCAGCCCGGCCGCGCCGGTCGCCGCACCGTCCTCCGCCAGGTTGAGGTGCAGCGCCCCGTGCCCGGCCGAGAGAACCTGCGGCGTCGCGACGAGGGCCAGCATCCCGACCGCGAGGCCGCCGAGGACGGGCCGGGCGAGCGGCGGCAGCCGGCTGCGGCGCACCCCCTCCTCCACCAGCGTGACGCCCTGCATGATCAGGATGCCGAGCCCGGCGCAGATCAGCCCCAGGCCCAAGGTCGGCAGGTAGTCGGCCGGGCCGACCGGCGGGGTGGCCCCGATGGTGATCACCGTCTGGTGCCCGAGCATCGCCCGCGACACGAAGGTGCCGGCGAGCGCCGCGGTGACGACAGGCGTCAGCGAGGCGATGGCGTAGGTGCCGATGATCAGCTCGAAGGCGTAGAACGCGCCGGTCAGCGGCGCCCCGAACGCCGCCGCGATGGCGGCGGCGGCGGCGCATCCCACCAGGACCCGCATGTCGCTGCGGCGCAGCTCGAAGCTGAGGCCCAGGCGAGAGGCGAACCCGGCGGAGATCTGGGTGTAGCCGGCTTCGAGCCCGACCGAGGCGCCGCACCCGTTCGAGATCAGGTTCTGCACCGCGACCAGCACCGAATCGCGCAAGGAGAGGCGGCCGCCATGGAGGGCGTTGGCCTCGATCGGGTCGATCACCGGGCTGCCCGGCACCCGCCGCAGGTATCCGCCGAGCCAGACCGCGAGGCCGAGCGCGACGCCGCCCAGGGCCGGCACGCCGAGCGCCACGAGGGGCGGCACGCGGGCCGTCGCGCTCAGGCGCTCGTCGAGATCGAGACCGAACAGCAGCTCGTGCGCTCCCTGCGCCGCCCAGCCCATGAAGCTGACCAGCGCTCCCGACAGGCAGCCGACCACGGCGGCGAGCAGGATCAGGCCGATCTCGCCGCTGCGCACCCAGGCGCGCAGCGAGCCCGGCGCCAGCACGAGGGCGCTCTCCGTGAGGGAGCGGCGGACCGTCTCGGACTTCGGCGTCATCGGACCGTGGTGGCGGGCGTGGCGGGAACGGGCGGGGGCCGGCAGGGGTTTAGGACGCCCGGGCGGGCCGGTCGATCGCCATTCCGGGCGTAGCCGGCGCAGTTTCCCGCCGTTCCGGTGCGAAACCCGCGGATCGGCGCTTGCCACGGCGCTCAGGCCGGACTACACAGCCCCCCGTCGCGAGCCGCCATAGCTCAGTTGGTTAGAGCGCTAGATTGTGGATCTAGAGGTCCCCCGTTCGAGCCGGGGTGGCGGTACCACGCACGCGTCGCGGATCAGAGCCAGGCAGAGCGCCTGAGCGGATCGGTCCCGAGCAATCCTTTCAAATTTGTTAAAGCATCGACCGAAAGGTCTGTGCACATCTGTCCCCAGAACAGGGGAGGACGGTGTGCAGCGCTACTTCTTCGATCTGAGCGCCGGGGCCTGGCAGTGCCAGGATGATATCGGGCTGATTCTGTGCAGCCCGGACGAGATCCGCGGCGAGGCGACCCGCACGGCGATCGAGTTCGCCGGGGCCGGCCTGCCCGGTGCCGATCTGTCCGACCTGAAGGTCCGGGTCCGCGACCGGGCGGGCGAACCCGTCATGACGGTGAGCCTCGCCCTCACCGTGCGCGGGCCGGAGGAGCCGGTGCGGCTCGGCCTGGCGCCGCGCTCGGCCCGGCCCCGGATGGTCCGGGCCGCCTGAGGCCGCAATCAGGCTGCCTGACGACCGTGCGACGGATCAGGCATCCGACCGGGCCGCCGACCGGGCGGCCATGAGGTGGCCGGCGAAGGCGCGCGCGGCGGCGAGGCCCAGCAGGGCGCCGCCCGCGCTCGCCGCGAAGTCGATCACCTGCGCGGTGCGGCCCGGGACCCAGATCTGCCCGATCTCGAGGATCCCTGCGAGGGCCGCGAGGGCGAGGCCGAGCCGCCAGGCCGGCACGCGGTGGAAGCCGAGCCCGAGGAGGCCGGCTGTCCCCGCATAGGCGAGGAGATGCTCGACCTGGCCGGCGGCGCCGGTGCGCAGTTCCCAGTCCTTGGGGATCCAGGACAGCCAGACCAGCACGGGCAAACAGGCGAGGCCCGCTATCCCGGCGATGCGCCGCAGGTCGGGCCGCGCGATCGGTCCCATGCCGTCTCTCCTTTGATCCTGCGCCTGTCGGAGGCGCTCACACGCGATCGTCCGCCGGACGGCGGCGGCAGCGCAAGCGCGCCCTCCGGTGCGGCTCCGGCCCGGCCGCCCGCACCTCGGGGGTAGCCCGATGGCGGTAGGCGGAACGATCCGTCCCCCGGCGCGATACCTGGACAGAACCGGAGGAGCCCGATGACCGATCCCGCCGAGACGTCCGCGGAGGTGAGCGATGCTCAGGCGAGCGACGCGCGAGGCGAGATCGTCCGCGACGAGGAGGCGTTCCACATCCCGGACGACCTCGCCCGGGCGCTGACCGAGTTCGCGGCGGTGGAGCAGCTCTCCCGCGGCGAATCGATCTGCCTCATCCTGCGGGAATATCTGCGGGTGAAGGGCTATCTCAAGGGGCCGCCGCCCGCCTGACTCCGCCGTCCGGTCCCGTCCGTCAGGCCGCGCCGCGCAGCTGGATCTCCAGGCGGCCGACATCCTCCGCCAAACGCTCCACCACGCGCCGCGCCTCGTGATCCTCGGGCGAGGCCCGCAGGGCGTCGGACGCCGCCGCCAGCGAATTGCGCTTGGCCTGCAGCGCGTACTCGATCTGGGCCTTCGCCATCTCGGGGGTTCGATCGGCCATGTCTCTCCTCCTCTCGTGCCGGCGGCGCCGTCGGCGCGCCGCGAAATGCACCGAGGCAACGCCGGAGGCGTGACCCGGGTGCGGCCGCCCGAGCCGCTGCGACAATCCGGACGCGCAGCGCAGGCCCCCCGTGGGAGGAGCCTGCGCCGGAGCGAACCGAGTATCGTGCGATGGGGCTCAGCAGTTATCCGCCTGCTGCGCGGCGGTCTTCTCGCCTTTCGACTGCCGGTTGACATCGGCCGGGGAGGTCGCGGTCTGCGAGCCGACATTCTGCATCGCGCCGACGGTGCCGGGCGATTCGGCCTTCGCGCCGGGCGTGACGGACGCCGTAGCGGGCGGATCGACGTTCGAGCTCTTGTCCATCTTCTGTGCGGTCTGGCCGGGAGCGCAGGGGCCGGCGGCGGCGGCGACCGTTCCGGCTATCAGGAACAGGCCGGCGCCGAGGGCGGTGAGGCGTGTCATCGAATATCCTCCGAGGTGTCGTTGTCCCGGCTCAACCGACCCGCGAAGAGCCGGTTCCTTCTCCCTTGGGCTGCGGCGCCCGGGACGACCTTCGCGAAAACGCCGATTCGAAAGCCATTCGCGGGGTGCAGCGCTGCCAACCGTTTCGATCCTCGCCGAAACCGAAAAATATCGCTTGCGTTTTGTGCGCTGCACGCTAAATTTTGCATCGCACGGTCGCGATGGCGTCGCGGCCTTGCTGCCCTCTTTGGGCGTTTCCTCCCTAGACTTCGGGCCGCCTCGCAAGGGCGGCCTTTTTTCTTGGGTAGGATCGGCCTCGTGGCGCCGCGCAGGCCGGTACGATGCAGAGGACGCGATGGGCGATCCGCAACGCGTCGAGGGGCCGCGCACGGCACGGCCCCTCGACGATCTCGGACGGTGGATCGGGTCGGCGCCCGGCCGCCTCAGGCCGGCAGCGCCTCGGCCGGGCGGGACTGGGCGTAGAGGCTCGCCCCTGCATCGGCCCCGACGACCCGCACCAGGGCGGCTTGGTCGCAGGTGCCGGCGATGCGCAGGCCGAGGCGGTGCAGGTGATCCTTGTCGGTGCAGTAAGCCGCCAATCGTGCCCGTCCGGTCTCCGGCATGCGGGAGACGAGGGCCTCCACGTCATCCTCGCTGGCGCGGTGCAGGACGGCCAGCAGCTCGAGCGGGATGGGGTAGCGCGCGAAGGCCGTGGGCAGCGGGCGGGTCTGATGCTGGGGCATGGATCACCTCGATGCGGTCAAGATCGGGCGATCCTCGGACGAACATGGTTAGCGAACGGTTAAGCCCACCCAGCGGTTTCTCCTCGCCCTTTGCCCTCGCCCCTTGCAATCGCCCTTCGCCCCTTGCCCGAGAGGAACGCACCGGTTGCCGTGGCGATTCGGCATGGCCCGTGCCGATCAGGCCCGTCGGCCGGTCCGGGCCGGATCGCGGTCGTGCCGGCGCACGACGTTCAGGCCGGCCGTTCCGCCTCCCTCGTCGCATCGAGCGGCAATATGCTGGTGCAGCGCGGCACTGGATCATGTGCATGACGCGCGCGGCAACTTTTCGTATCAAAGACAGTAATGGGATTACTGTACCCGATGGCGGCCCGGACTGACCTGCAATGAACGAACGGACCAGCGTGGAGACTGTGTCGGCCGAAGCCGTGCGCCGCAGCCTTGATGGATGCCTGCGCACCCCCGCGTTTCGGCGGTCGCAGAAGCTGTCGGCCTTCCTGGGCTACATCGTGGAGGAGGAACTGGCCGGGCGGGGCGACGCCATCAAGGCCTACACCATCGCCACCCAGGCCCTCGGCCGGGCCGACAGCTTCGATCCGAGCAACGATCCGAGCGTGCGGGTCGAGGCCGGCCGCCTCCGCCGCGTCCTCGACGACGTCTATGCCGAAGAGGGCCGGACCCTGCCGGTCCGCATCCTGGTGCCGGTCGGCGGCTACCGGCCGAGCTTCGAGCCCCAGGCCGACGAGGAGGTGCGGCCGGCGGAAGGAGCCCGGCCCATCCCGGCCCCTGCACCGGCACCCGTGCCGCTCGTGTCGTCCCACCGCGGTGCCGGTGTCCAGGCCCTGGCGTTGTTCGACACGCGCGGCCAAGCCGTGCTGGCCCTGCTGCTCGCGGTGATCGCCGTCCTGCTCTCCGTCGAGATCGTGCTGCAGATCTACGTGATCACCAAGGCTTGAAGCCCCTTCCCTCCCCGGTCCGCCGCCTCGCGCGACGGAACCGGGAAACGGCCTGCGCTGTTACGGGACGTCCATGACGTGACGTACGGGAGGTTCCCATGCGCAAGATGATCGCCGGTGCCGTTCTGGCCGCAGGACTGGCCGGTTTCGCGGGTGCCGCGGAGGCGAAGGGCTGCATCAAGGGTGCGGTCGTCGGAGGCATCGCCGGCCATGCCGTCGGGCATACCTTCGCGGGTGCGGCGGCGGGCTGCGCCATCGGTCGCCACCAGGCCAACAAGCGCCAGCGCACGCGCGACGACATCGTCCAGCCCGCGACCCGCTGACGCCTGGATCGCCTTGTTGCATTGCAGCATCGTCGGCCACAGTCGCCGGACCGGTGCGTATTGTCGAGCTTGGCCGTAAAGGAGCGCGAATGCTCGGCTCCTCCCGCGGCGAAGCTTGGATGAGAATGCACTGAGCTCTGCGAGCTTCGCCGTCTTATCGCCACATCTGACCGGCTTCTTGCGCCTCAATGGCACGGAAACCGGGGCGAACCATCACATGCGACGTCGAGCGGACGGACCGGCACAGCGGGGCGGCCTGCGGATGGCGGGGGCCCACGGGGACGTTCTCTCGCTCGGCGGCCGCACGGCGCATGCGGGCGTTCCCGTCATGGCGCGGACGCTGCTGGCGGCGGGGTGCCTCGCGGCCGGTCTCTCCGCCCTGCTGCACCAATACGGCGCCGACCTGATGGCCGCCCGCCCGGCGGTGACCATGATGGCCGACCTCCTGGTGATGCCGACACCCAAGATCCAGACGGCGAAGGTCCCGCCGGCCTCCGCCCGCGAGACCGCCACGATGGCGCCGCTGCGCGAGCCGATTCACGACCTCGACACCGCCCTCGGCTCGGCGGGCGTCGACCGGGTCTCCTACGACGACCTGCTCGCCGCCAGCACCGGTGGGGATCCCAACGAGGTGCTGAGCTTCGGCCCGATGCGGATCCGCCGCCACCTCGTCCAGACCATCGTCCGGGCGGCGGCCACCGTGCGCACCGACCCGGTGCTGCTGATGGCGGTGGCCGACAAGGAATCGAGCTTCCTGACCGAGGTCCAGGCCCGGACCTCCTCGGCGACCGGACTCTACCAGTTCATCGAGCGGACCTGGTTGCAGGTGATGCGGGAATTCGGCGCCCTGCACGGCTATGCCCGCGAGGCGGGGCTGATCGGCGAGGATAACGGCGTCGCCGATCCGGCCGAGCGCGCCCGCATCCTCGACCTGCGCCGCGACCCCTCCCTCTCGGCGCTCCTGGCCGGCGAGATGCTGAAGCGCGATGCGGCCCGCATCGCCGCCCGGATCGGCCGCGACCTCACCCTCGGCGAGACCTACCTCGCCCATTTCCTCGGGCCGGACGACGCCGAGCGCTTCATGGCCAAGGTGGTCGAGGAGCCGAGGGCCGAGGCCGCCGCCCTGCTGCCGAAGCCGGCCAAGGCCAACCGGCCGATCTTCTACGAGCGCGTCGGCCGCCGGAAGGCCCGCAGCCTCACGGTGGCGCAGGTCCACGACAAGTTCGAGGCGATGATGAGCACCCGCGGGGCCCGCTACCGCGACGTCGGCGCCCTGATGGGCGTGATGGCATACGCCGCCGATACACCCTGAGGGCGCGCGAAAAAGCCTCGCCGGCGCGCCTCCTGCTGGGGAAACCTCGCCGCCCCTCGTGGCTTATTCTCCTGACGACGAACAGGAGATCAGGAGGCGACGATGGTCGCGGCAGGCGCCGGCCGCCGGGCGGGCGGCACGCAACTCAAGCCCACACTCTCCCTCGACGCCCTCGGGGCCGGTCTCGCCGCAGCCTATGACGGCCTGGTGGCGGAGGCGGTGCCGGAGCGGCTGAGCGCCCTCCTGCGCCAGCTGGAATGGCGTGAGGCGGAGACGAGCCTGGAGAGGAACGGCGAGCCGGCGCCCTCGTCCGGAACGGCATCTGCCGGCATGACGTCCTCCGGGACGACCTCGTCTGGAATTCCTGCCGGCCGGTTCGCCCTCCTGGTCGGGGACGTGCCCGGTGCGACCGAGGCCGCCGCCCTCCTGGCGCGGGCCGGCCTCGAGACGATCCGCTGCATCGACCCGCAGGCGGGCCTCGATGCCCTGCGCCGGGACGGCAACGAGGTCGCCCTGGTGCTGATCGGCCTGCCGACCGAGCGGGACGGTGCCCTCGACGGGGCGGGCCTCGCCCGGGCCGTCGCGACGCTCTGGCCCACCATCCACCTCGTCGTGGCCCAGCCGCCACGGCCCGAAGCCCGGGTCCCGGATGCGCAGCTGCCGCCGCAGGCGGTGCCGCTCCATCGGGCGCCCGACCTGCTGGCGCTCGCCGAGCAGGCTGCACGCACCCCGCGACCGCCGGTGGCGTGACGGGGCGACCTCCGCCGGACGGTCATCCACGGCGCGACCGAGGCTTGAACCTCTGGTCGATTTGATCGGCGCGGCGTTCCTGCCGTAAGCTGTCGGGAACGGCCGCGACGGCGGGAGCCACGCGGCTTTTCAGGAGTTCGAAGGCCGGAGGGACCGGTCGGGCGGATCGGGGGATCTGGGATGAAGACGAACGAGCGCGACAGCTACCGGGCCGAATACGCCGCGACGGCGGGACAGCAGGCGGCCTTCTTCCGCGAGCAGGCCGAGCGCCATCGCCAGCAGGCCGAGCAGGCGCGGGTCTTCGCGGAGCTGAGCCCCGGCGAGGAGAGCCTGGAGCAGAGCCGGCGGGCCGAGCGGCTCGAGACCCTGGGGCGCCACGACGACACGATGGCGGAGGCCTTCGAGGCCCGCGCCCGCCGCACTTGATCGCCCGGACGGGCCGGTTCAGCCGACGAAGCCCTTCGAGCCGCTGCGAGGGACCGCGCCCTGAGCCGCGTCGCGCTCGCCCGCGATCCTGCGCCGGGCCGCGGGCCCGTCCGACCTCGGGTTGATGGCTTCGGGCGATCCTCCCGCATCATTGGTCGGGGATTGGTCGTCCCGGCCAAACTTCGCTCAGCGCCTGCCGCATCTTCGCGCAGCAACCGGCGACGCGTGGGGCTTACCCTGTGTTGTATCGATGGCCTGCGCGCGTCGACGGCACCAGGGAGCCAGTACCGCCATGAGGATCCGGACCGGGTACGCGATCACCTTCGATTCCCCGGCCCCGACGCCGATGCTGCTGATGCTCAGCGTGCATCCCTCGCGGCTCGGCGACTGCGTGACCTCGCCGGCGATGCGCTTCGACCCGCCGATCCCGGCGCGCGACTACCCCGACCGCTACGGCAATACCTGCACCCGCATCGTCGCCCCGCCGGGGCGGCTCACCGTCTCGGCCGATTTCCTGGTCGAGGATAGCGGCCGGCCCGACGAGTACGCGCCCGACGCGGTGCAGCACCCGGTGCAGGACCTGCCCGACGACGTGATGGTCTACCTCCTCGGCAGCCGCTACTGCGACACCGACAAGCTGTCGAGCACCGCCTGGCAGCTCTTCGGGTCGACGCCGGAGGGCTGGGCCCGGGTGCAGGCCATCGTCGACTACGTCCACAACCACATCCGCTTCGACTACCAGCGCGCCGACGCCACGCGCTCGGCCCTCGACGGCTTCAACCAGCGCGAGGGCGTCTGCCGCGACTTCGCGCATCTCGCCGTCACCTTCTGCCGCTGCATGAACATCCCGGCGCGCTACTGCACCGGCTATCTCGGCGACATCGGCGTGCCGGCGGTGCCGGACCCGATGGATTTCTCGGCCTGGTTCGAGGTCTATCTCGGCGGGCGCTGGTACACGTTCGACGCTCGCCACAACCGGCCTCGCATCGGCCGCATCGTCATGGCCCGGGGCCGCGACGCCACCGACGTGGCGATCTCGACCCATTTCGGCCCCTCGCTGCTCGCCGGCTTCCAGGTCCATACCGACGAGGTGGTGTGAGCGTAGCGCTCTTCCTCGAATGCGACGCGATCGGTCAACGGGGCGTGAACCCTCCCCTACGTTCCGCGAGGCTCGGTAATCCGACTACGCCGAAAGCGTCGCTTTAACCGGGAACCACTGAGCCGGGACAGCATTGTACAGCAAAGGTAACTGCTGAGGTAAGGCTCCGGCCATGAAGATCTTCGCTACCGCCCTGGCGGGCGCTCTGAGCGTGTGCGTTCTTGCCTCTGCGCCCGCCAAGGCGGCGCCTTACGATCCCTTCGACGCCAATCCCGGCGAGGATTACTACGCCAGCCAGCCCTACGGGATGCCCGGCTACGGCACCCGCGGCTATTACGGCCAGGGTCAGTCGGCGGGAAGCACCGACCAGGCCCAGGTCGCCCCGATCCCGCGGGAGCTGGTGCGGTTCGACGGCCGCTACGCGCCCGGTACCATCGTGGTCTCGACCGCGGAGCGGCGCCTCTACCTCGTGCTGGGCGACGGCATGGCCCTGCGCTACGGCGTCGGCGTCGGCCGCCCGGGCTTCACCTGGTCGGGCACGAAGACGATCACCGCCAAGCGCGAGTGGCCGTCCTGGACGCCCCCGAAGGAGATGCTGGCCCGCCGCCCCGACCTGCCGCGCTACATGGCCGGCGGCATCGACAACCCGCTCGGCGCCCGCGCGATGTATATCGGCGGCACCCTCTACCGCATCCACGGCTCGAACGAGCCCGATACGATCGGCCAGGCGGTGTCGTCCGGCTGCATCCGCATGACCAACGAGGACGTCACCGACCTGTATTCGCGGGTCAAGGTCGGCGCCAAGGTGGTGGTGCTGAACTGACGGCGGCCGGGCGGGGCCGCCCGGATCCCGCACCGATCCTGGACAGGGCCGCCCTCGGCGGCCCTTTCTTCGTGAGGGACGTGGCGTTCGTCAGGGAACGACGTGACCCGGGGCCGGCGGCTGCGGGCCGCTGAAGCTCGCGAGCGGCACGTCGCAGAAGCAGCGGGCGCCGAGCGGCCGCGGGCCGGGGAGCGGGCAGGAATAGGGCTGCGGGCCGGTGAGGCCGCGCTGCACCGCGTCGCAATTGTAGCCGACCGCGCGCCGCGGCACCGGGCGCTCGTACCGGTCGTAGCCGTAGCCGGGCGGCGTGTCGTCCCGGTAGTACTGCGCGGAAGCCGAGCCGGTCAGGGCCGCGACCAAAACGATGGCCGATGACAGGCCGGCGCGAACGAACCCTCGCATCATTGCGTTCCTCTCTGGACGGGAGTTGCCCTGCGTGACGCTGCAGGAGCGGTGACGCCGCGCGAGCGGGGTGCCCGCTCCCCCAGCGGCGCATCGGTAGCCGAACCGCCCCGGCCCGGCAAATCGCGGCCGGTGCGCCCGACGATTCGAGATCGAGCCTGGGAGATCCGCCGTGACGACCTCGGCCCAGTGGCAGCGCACCCTCGACGCGGTCCTCGAACTCGCGGAGGACATCGCCCGCATCTCGCCCGACTGCGCCGACCGGGCGATGCAGATCGTCCGGCTGCTTCGCAGCGTCGATCCGCCGGCCCATCGCGCGAGGGCCTGCGACGACCTCGACGATGATGGCGGGCTGGACGAGCAGGATCTCGGCATCGGCCCGCTGCATCGCAGCAAGACGCCGGACGCGGTCTGAGCAGATGCCGCAAAAGTGGTCGCCGGTTATGCGACAAAAATCTGCCGACCGCACCTCGGCAACGAGGGCGAGGACGGGCCGGCGCTGCCGGATCGCCGGGTGAAAAAAAGGCCGCGCCCCTCGCGGAGCGCGGCCTTGGCCGTGGCCGGGCGGAGCCGGCCTGAACCGGCCTTAGGACGCGGCGTCCTTGGCGGCATTGGTGGCCTTGTCGGTGGCGCTGCGGGCCGCGTCGGCGCCCTTCTGCATCGCCTGCTTGGCCTGCTCGGCGCTCTGCTGCATGGCGCTGCGGGCCTGCTCGGCACCCTGCTGCATCGCCTGCTTGGCGTTCTCCGCGCTCTGCTGCATCGCGTTCTGGGCCAGGCCGCCGAACTCGCGGGCCTGCGTCTGCATCGCGGCGAACTGGCTGCGCACGAACTCGGCCTGATGCTGCATCGCCTCCTGGATGTCGCGCGAGCGGACCAGCTTCTGGGCGAGGTCGAACGCGGCGTTCACGTTCTGCTCGGCGAAGGAGAAGCCGCGGCTCGAGGCATCCTGGGCGTTGTTGCGGGCCATCTCGGCCGAGCCCTGGAGCGTGTCGGCGGTCTTGCGCGCCGCACCGATGAAGGAATCGAACGCCTTGCGGGCCTGCTCGACGCTCTTCTCCGCGAAGTCCCGCATCTCGGTCGGGATCTCGTAGTTCGGGGGCTGGGTCATGTTCGTCTCCTCGTTGTTTGCGCGGCCCTTGGCGCGGCACGCTGGGGGCCCGGCACGTATTGTGCACCGCACAATAGCATGGTCCGGTCGGAATGCCACCTTTTCCGGCGGTCGTTAAGGTTGACGGCGTGATAACGCAGCGACTGCGCATTTCGTGCCGGTGCGGGAAGGTGTCAGTTGGTTTAAAGCAGGGAGATGGATCCGGTTCTCGCGAGAGGCCGGTCAAGAAGTCGGCCGGGCGGCCGGAGTTCCGGGTGGCGCGAGGAGAGGCAGTGGGTCGGGACGTGCTCTTCGAGACGACGATCGAGGCCCTGCGGGCCGTTCCGGCCTTCGGGCAGCGGATCGCCGGAGCCGACCATGCCGTGCTGCTCCTCGACCGGACCGCCACGCAGCTGCTCCATGCCTCCCCGGCCGCTGCGCCCGTGAAGGCGGCGATCGCGGATGGCGAGGGCCGAATCGACGCGAGCCTCGGCCTCGCCGCACAGCTGCGCGGCTCCCTGTCCCTGCCGGTCGGAACGGTCCAGCCGCGGCTCGAGCGCCTGCGCCTCGCCGGCCGCCTCGCCCCGCCCCTGCTCTGCGCGTGCCTGCCCGCCGCCCTGCCGGACGGCAGCCCCGGCCTCGCCGTCGCGATCCTCGACCCGCTGCCCGCGCGCCGTGCCCGCCGCGGGCCGCCCGCGGCTCCGCCGGTCCCTGCACCCGAGCCCGTGGCCGCCGAGCCCGGATCGAAGCACGGGCCGGAGGAGAAGCCTTCCTCCCCGCCGGGCCCCGGCCTGCGTTTCCTGTGGCGCAGCGATGCCCGCGGCTGCCTCGTCGAGGCGACCGCGCACCTCTCCGAGGCCGTCGGCGCCTCCCCCGTCGGCCGGAGCTGGGACGACCTCCTGGCCGGCCCGGTCGAGGCGGCGCCGGCCCTGACCGAGGCCCTGGCGGAGCGGCGCACCTTCCGGGCCGTGCCGGTGCGCTGGCGCGTCACCGGGACCCGGGACGCCGTGGCCGTCATCCTCTCGGGCGCGCCGCGCCTCGGGGCCGGCCGTGCCTTCGCGGGGTTCAGCGGCTTCGGGGTCGTCCACCCGGAGCGGATCGTCCCGGCGGCCGATCGGCCCGAGGCCGCCGAGCCGAAGCCGGTGCGCCCCTCCCTGCGCGAGCGCGCCGCGGCGGTGATCGCCGTCGGGCGTCAGCCCTCCGCGGAGCCGGTCGTTCCGCATCACGCGGTCCCGGAGGCCCCGCCCCGCACCGGCCAACCGCCCTCATCCTCGCCGTCCTCCTCCTCGCCGCCCGCGACGGAGCCGGATCCGGACTCGCCCGATTTCGCCTCCCTCGCCGGGGCGACCATGGCGGAGTTCGCCGGCCTGATGGCGGCGCCCTTCGCGCATCTCGGGATGAGCTGGGGCTTCGGCACCCGGCCGCCCGGTCCGCCTCATTCGCCGGAGGAGGCCCCTGCCGCGTCGACGGCGCAAGCTTCGCCTTCGGACGCTTCGCCTGCGCAAGATCCGCCCTCGCAAGATCCGCCCTCGCAAGATTCGCCCTCGCAGGCCGCCCGCCCGGAAGACTCGCCGCGCGAAGAGGCTCCGCGAGATGCGACGTCCCACGACGCGCCCGGCCCGGACTCTCCCTCTCAGCAGCCCTCGACCTCTTCCGAGCCCCCGCTTCCGGCCGCCGACCCACTGCCGGAGGATCCGGCTTCGTCCGCCGAGCCCCCGGCGGAGGAGCGGCCGCGCGCCGCCTCGCTCTCCCTCAACGAGCACGCCGCGTTCCGGGAGATCGCCCGGGCGCTGGGGGCGCGCTTCGCCGGCGATCCGGAGAGCGCCGAACCCGCGCCGCCCGCCCCTCCGGCACCGCACGGCGCGTCCGGCCGGGGCGCCGTGACGCCGTTCCGCGGGGCGCAGGCGCTCGCCCGGCTCCCCGAGCGCGGCACCGAGGCGGCGCTCGCCCGCCTCGTCGAGCGCCTGCCGGTCGGGCTCCTGGTCCATCGCGGCGACGAGGTCCTGCTTGCCAACCGCCACCTCCTGGCCCTCTCGGGCTACGACAGCCCGGAGGCGCTCGCGACCGCCGGCGGTCCGGCGGTGATCTTCCGCGGCCGCGACCCCTCCGCCTCGCCCGGCCCCGGCGAGGGCGCCCCGATCGCGCTCGCGACCCGGACCGGCGGCAGCGTGCCGGTCGGCGTCAGCGTCGGCGTCATCGAATGGGACGGCGCGCCCGCCAGCATGCTGACGATCCGGCGCCTGCCCGATGCCGACCCGGCCCAGTCGCTGGCGGCGGCCGAGGCCCATCTCGCCCACCGCGACGCGCATCTGCGCGAGACCACGGCGATCCTCGACGCGGTCACCGACGGGGTGGTGGTGCTCGACGAGGAGGGCCGCATCGTCGGGATGAATCGCGGCGCGCAGGATCTCCTCGGCGCCGATCCCCGCGAGGTCGCGGGCGAGCCCCTGATCGGCCTGTTCTCCGCCGAGAGCCGGCCCGCGGCCCAGGCCGCCCTGCTGCGGGCGAGCGCCGGCACGACCGCGACGACCGGCGAGGAGGTGATGGCGCGGGGACCGGAGGGCCCGCTGCCCCTCATCCTCACCCTGGCGCCGGTGGCGAGCGGGCCGCAGCGCCGCGTCGCCGCGGTGCTGCGCGACGTCTCGGCCTCCCGGCGCACCGAGGCCGAGCTGGTGCGCGCCCGGCGCGAGGCCGAGCGAGCCAGCGCCCAGAAATCCGACTTCCTGGCCACGATCAGCCACGAGGTCCGCACCCCCCTCAACGCGATCATCGGCTTTGCCGAGGTGATGCTGGAGGAGCAGTTCGGCCCCGTCGGCAGCGACCGCTACCGCGATTACCTGCGCGACATCCGGGCCTCCGGCGAGCATGTGGTCAGCCTGGTCAACGATCTGCTCGACCTCGCCAAGATCGAGGCCGGCCACCTCGACCTCGCCTTCGCGGGCCTCGGCCTCAACGAGCTGGTGGCGGCGTCGGTCGCCCTGATGCAGAGCCAGGCCGCCCGGCAGCGTGTGGTGATGCGCACGAGCTTCGCGCCGGGCCTGCCGGCGGTGCTGGCCGACCAGCGCAGCCTGCGCCAGGCGGCCCTCAACGTGATCTCGAACGCGATCAAGTACACCGATGCGGGCGGCCAGGTGATCGTCTCGACGGCGATGACCGACCGCGGCGGCGTGGCCCTGCGGGTGCGCGAC
>NZ_LABZ01000141.1 GCF_001043955.1 Methylobacterium tarhaniae
TGAGCGGCCCGCGGCAGTGACGGGGAGCAGCTGAGAGAGGCTCTCTCGCCGGGGGGCCGCGCGAGTCGCGTTCTCGGCGGGCGCATTGTTTGGGCGGGCCGGCGCTAGCGTGGGCGGTGGACTCGCCGCCACCGTCTCGGTCGTGGACGGCGCCGGCGAGGACGGCGACCGCCCCCCCCCCCTCGCCCTCTCGGAAGCCCGCTCGGCGGTGAGGAATCCCACCGCCGAGCGGGCTTCCGAGAGGGCGAGAGAGGGGGCGCGGTCGCCGTCCTCGACGAGGCGGACAAGGACCGAGACGTAGGCGTAGACTCCACCGCCCAGGCTAGCGTCGACGCACCCAAACAAGACGCCGTCCGAGACCGCGTCGCGCAGGATCCGCAGGTGAGAGAGCTCGTGCACGGCGCTCCCCGTCACTGCCGCGGGCCGGCATCGCGGGCGTCGAGCACCGCTTCGATCAGCCGCCTCAGCGCTCGGAGGGACCCCCCCGGCCAGTGGGCCTCAAGCGCATCCCACTCCACGCCGTCGAGGGGCGGGCACCAGACCTCGTCCAGGCCGCGGTCGGCTCGGACGTCGGCCAGGATGGAGCCCGCGAGCGCCCGCAGGTGTTCCGGCCCCGGCTCGTCCAGGCGCAGGATCGTGCACCGATCGAGCAGCGGCCGCGGTATCCCCGCGAGCGTGTTCGCGGTGAGGATCCACTGCACCCGGCTGAGATCGCAGTCGGCCTGGAGATAGACGTCCCGGTACCTGGCGGCGGTCTCGATCCCGAGCTGATTGATCAAGGCATCGGCGGCGTTCCCGTTGTGTCGGCTTGTCCCAATCTTGTCGACCTCGTCGATGACCAAGAGCGGATTGGCGATCCTTGTCCGCAGGATCTCGCGCATCGGCGCCGAGAACCCTCCCGTCGACCAGCCCCTCGACACGCCGGCGATCGCCATCGCGTCCATCGCGCCGCCCATCGAGTAGACGGCTGGCTGCAACCCGAGGACCTCCCCGTAGCGCCGGGCTAGCCGCGTCTTGCCGCCGCCGGGCTCGCCGACGATCAGCACGGGCGGGTTGCGGATGGTCTCCTGGGCCGCGAGCGGGCGCAGAAGCCGGTCGACGATCGCCGCCCCGTGAGGGCACTCCGCCAGGAGCTCGGCCCGCGCCGCCGCGAGGTCCGCCGGGGGCGTGACGAGGGGGAGGTACTTCGAGAGGATCGGCTCGGCGTCCTTGACCGGGTCGTCGCCCTTCATCCCGCGCTTCACGTGCGCGACGTCCCACACGACGACGAGCCCGGGCGCGACCGGCGGAGGGGCCGCGATCACGGCCCTTTCCAGCTCCCGGGTCGCAGGCG
>NZ_LABZ01000142.1 GCF_001043955.1 Methylobacterium tarhaniae
CAGATGTACTTGTCAAAGAGCCGATCGGGCTGGAGCCAGATCTCGTACCCCGGAGAACAGAAAGCCGAACCAGGTCGCCCTGGCCCTTGCTTGCCCTTCTCTGAGGAAGTCCGGTGGGGCAGGCCGTTTGCTCGGCGCCCCGCCGGTGAGCGGCTGTCTAAGGGTAGCCGGCTCGCCTGTCAACTCGGCCGAACCCCGAAGGAACGCGGCCGGGGCGACGAGGGCAGGGGGCTGCCGAACTCGGCAAGAGCCCTGTGCTTCCAGTGAGTACGTGTGCCCCGCGTTTCAGAGTGCGCCGGGCCGCCTATCGGTTGATTGCGCCGGTCGAGACCTTCCCGCGGTCTCCCCTAGATAGGAGAGGCGACGCAGGAGAGCGACGGCGGATGCGCACGACCCTTCCACCCATCGCGGTGATCGGTGCCGGGTTCAGCGGCACCATGGCGGCTCTGCATCTGAGCCGGCTGATGCCGGAGCGCCCGGTCCTGCTCTGCGAGAAGTCGGGCGCCTTCGCACGCGGGCTCGCCTACGCGACGGGGTGCAGCGATCACCTGCTCAACGTACGCGCGACCAACATGAGCGCGTTTCCGGACCAGCCGGAGCATTTCGCCCGCTGGCTCGAAGCCTGCCCCCTCGACGGGGCCGCATGGACCCGCTCGACGCCGGCCGGATTGTTCGCGGCCCGTGGGCTCTACGGCCGGTATGTCACGGAACTCTTGCTGACGGCCTTGTCCGAGCCCGGGCCGGCACCGCGGCTCATGCTCGAGAATGACGAGGTGGTCGACCTCGCGCCGACGGCCGAGGGCTTCGACCTGACGCTTGCGGCCGGGCGGCGGCGGCAAGTGGCCGGCGCCATCCTGGCTTGCGGCAACCTGCGGGCGCCGCGCGGACCCCGCAGCCGCTACGCCGTCGACCCTTGGGACGACACTCAGCTCGACGACCTGCGCTCCGACCTGCCGCTGCTCATCATCGGGACCGGGTTGACCATGGTCGACGCGGTCGCGGCCTTGCGTCAGCGCCGCTTCGCCGGGCCGATCCTCGCGGTGTCGCGCCACGGCCTGCTGCCGCAGGTTCACGCCGCGGGCGCGCCGTGGCCGGCGCCCGAGATACCGATTGCGGCGCGCCGGTCACTCACCGCGCTGCTGCGCTTTCTTCGCGACGAGACGCGCCGGGCCGCTTCGGCCGGAATCGATTGGCGCAGCGTGATCGATTCCCTTCGGGGGGCCAGCATCGGCCTCTGGCGGAGCCTGCCGCTCTCCGAGCAGCGCCGCTTCCTGCGCCATGTCCGCGCGTTCTGGGACGTGCACCGACACCGGATGGCGCCGCCGGCCGCCGAGATCATCGGCCGGGAGCGTGCCGGCGGTGGGCTGACCCTGATGCGGGCCCGGGTGGTCGCGGTCGAGGATCAGGCCGGCCACGCCCGTGTCAGCCTGCGCGAGCGTGGCGCCGCCACGCCGCGGATCGTCGACGTGCAACGGATCATCGACGCCACCGGGGTCGGACGCGTCGCCGATACGGATGACTTGCTGCTGCGCCGCCTGATGGGCCGCGGGCTGATCCGTCCGGATGCCCTCGGGCTCGGTCTCGCCGTGGCGGACGACCTCGCGGTGCTCGACCAGCGCGGCGAGGCCGGTCGGCCACTCTGGACGCTCGGACCTCTGCTGCGCGGAACGCTATGGGAATGCACGGCGGTGCCCGATATCCGCGGTCAGGCGGCCGAGCTCGCCAGGATCGTGGCGGCCCGGCTGCAGGAAACGGCATCCGGGACCGAGCGGGAGACGGCTTGAGACCACCGGTGGGACGATCCTCGGCGGAGTCGTGCAGCCTCAGGACCGGCCCGAACTGCGCAAGCGCCTCGCCTCAGGTTCCATAAGATACCTTATGCGAATCGCGGCTGTAGGCGCCGTATTAAAATGTCCCACCTGCGCCAAGGTGGAATGGCACACTCCCCCGTTTTGCGGAACGCGGGAGGTCGCCGTGGGGTGGGTCCTGGTCCACGGCTTCTCCACCTCCGCGGATCGCGGATGCCGCCATCCTCCGCCCGCGGCGCTCAGAGCGCCGCGATCAGGGTCTTCGCCTTGGCGGCGACCTGCTCCGGGGTGTCGCCGGGCTTGTAGAGCGACGAGCCGCAGCCGTAGCCGCTGGCGCCGGCCTCCCGCCAGGCCGGCAGGCTGCTTGCGTCGACGCCACCGACCGGGAGCAGCGGCGTGCCCTTCGGCAGCACCGCCCGCAGGGCCTTCAGCATCGGCGGACCGCCGGCCTCGGCCGGAAACAGCTTCAGGGCATCGGCCCCGGCATCGAGGAGGCCGAACGCCTCGGCCGGCGTCAGGAAGCCCGGCATCGCCACCATGCCCCGGGCCTTGGCGGCGCGCACGAGGGTCGAATCGGCATGCGGCGTCACCAGCAGGCGCCCACCGGCCGCGGCCACCGCCTCGACCTCGGCCTCGCGGCGGAAGGTGCCCGCGCCGACGAGCGCGCGGTCGCCGAGGCGGGCCGCCAGGCGGCGCACGCTCTCGACCGGCTCGGGCGAGTTCAGCGGCACTTCGAGGATCACCACGCCCTCGGCCACCAGCGCCTCGCCGATGGCCTCGACCTCCTCCGGACGCACGCCGCGCAGGATCGCCACCAGGGGGCAGCGCGCGAGCCAGCCCGTCACATCCATTCGGTTCTCTCCCCGATCAGCGCCAAGCCGCGGGCGGCGGCATCCGGGTCGCCCGCGACCGCCTCGCCGCCCTTGAGGGCGATCGCCCGGCCGTAGAGCGCCATCAACGGGCCGGAGCCCACAAGACGCACGAGCGCGGGCTCGGACATGGCGGCCGCCACGTCGTGCCCGATCAGCAGGCCCGACAGGTAGCTCGCCGCATCCTCCGGCGCGAGTCGGCCGAACAACCCGAGGGCGCGGGTGCCGAACAGGTGGTGGAGCAGCCCTCCGCCCTCCGCCGAGCGGGCCACGCCCGATTCGAAGGCCGGACCCACCTCCACCGGTCCGGTCATCATCCGGCCGAGGATCGTGTGGCCGCTCAAGGCCGCGAAAGCCTCGCCGGTCATGCTGGTGGTGAAGCCGGCGATGCGGCCGCCTACGACCCGCACCCACTTGGCGTGGCTGCCGGGCAGGCAGATCAGCGCGTCCTCGGCTTCGTCGGCGAGAGACCCGAAGACCTGGACCTCCTCGCCGCGCATCACCTCGGGAATACCGGACGCGTCCTCGGCGCTCAGGCCCGGCACCAGCCGCACGACGGCATTCGCGAAGGGCACCGGCACGACGGCGCCGGCCAGCGCGTCCAGCCCCGCCGGACAGGCGAGGTAAGGCGCTTCCTGCCAGCCCTGGCGGCTGCCGACCATGCCGGAGAGCAGAACCCGGTTCTCGCCCTCCGCCAGCCAGTCGCCGACCATCTCCGTGAGGGCCGCCGGAAAGCCGCCTTCCGGCACCCGCAGGATGCCGCCTGCGCCCTCGCGCCGCGCCAGAACCGCCCCGGTCGGCGCGAGCCGGTAGGCGCGGGCGCTGCTCGTTCCCCAATCCACCGCGATCATGCCCGGTGCTGTGCCCCAGCAGCGGTCCGCGCGCAACCGCTCGCGCGCTTGACGCCGGTCCGGGCCGCTCTTAAGCCACGGTAAATGGTTGCAGGCGAAACTAATAGACGGGTGAGGAAAGGGTCGCCGCCATGAATGCCCAACCCATGAGCATCCAGGCGCCGTCCGGGCTTCGTCCCGCCGCCAGCGGCTCCGGCCTCGATGACGGGACTGCCGGGCGCCACTTCGCCGACCATGGCGACCCGACCCCGCCGGAGGCGCCGTGATGCGAACCTCCGGCTCGACGGAGCTCGACCATACGCACGACCCCTCGGCCCGCTCCTGCGTGCCGGGAGCCGACGGGCATCCCGACTTCCCGATCCAGAACCTGCCGCTCGGACTGTTCTCGCCGGAGGGCGGCACCACGCGGGCCGGCGTCGCGATCGGCGACCAGATCCTCGATCTCGCGGCGGCGCAGGCGGCGGGGCTCGTCACCGGCGACGCGGCTCGGGCGGTGACGGCGGCGGAATCCGGCGATCTGAACGGGATGCTCGCCCTGGGGACCGGTCCGCGCCGGGCCCTGCGCGAGCAGCTCTTCGCGCTTCTGCGGGCGGACGGGCCGGATCGCGACCGGGTGCCGCCGCTCCTGCACGCGGCGGCGTCCTGCACGCTGCACCTGCCCGCGCGGATTGGCGACTACACCGACTTCTTCGTCGGCATCGACCACGCCACCAACACCGGCCGCCAGTTCCGGCCCGAGCAGCCGCTCCTGCCGAACTACAGGCACGTGCCGGTCGGCTATCACGGTCGTGCCTCGTCGATCCGGCCTTCCGGGGTACCGGTGCGCCGGCCGCACGGCCAGGCGAAGCCGCCGCACCTCGACGCGCCGGTCTTCGGCCCGTCGCGGCGGCTCGATTACGAGCTGGAACTCGGGGTCTGGATCGGGCCCGGCAACGCGCTCGGCACGCCGGTCCCCATTGCCGAGGCCGCCGGGCAGGTGGCGGGCTTCTGCCTGCTCAACGACTGGTCGGCCCGGGACATCCAGGGCTGGGAGTACCAGCCCCTCGGGCCCTTCCTGGCCAAGAGCTTCGCCACCACGATCTCGCCCTGGATCGTCACGCCGGAGGCGCTGGCGCCGTTCCGGATCCCCCAGACGGCGCGGCCTTCGGGTGATCCCGATCCCCTGCCCTACCTCCTCGACGAGGCCGACCAGGCCGGCGGCGCGCTCGACCTCGAACTGGATATCCTGCTCTCGACCCGGGCCGCCCGCGAGGCCGGCCTTCCGCCGCACCGGGTCGCACGCTCCAACGCCCGGCACATGTACTGGACGGTGGCGCAGATGATCGCCCATCACACCAGCGGTGGCTGCAACCTGCGCCCGGGCGATCTCCTGGGCACCGGTACGCTGTCGGGTCCGGACCCGGAATCCTGCGGCAGCCTGCTCGAGACCACCCACGGCGGCAAGGCGCCGATCCGCCTCGCGAGCGGCGAGGAACGGCGCTTCCTGGAGGACGGCGACGAGGTCATCCTGACGGCGCGGGGCTTGCGCGAGGGCTTCGCGCCGATCGGCTTCGGCGCATGCCGGGCCACGGTGTGTCCTGCGCCGGTGTATCCTGCGCCGGCGTATCCTGCGCCATGACCTGGCACGCGGTCGCCGATCTCGCCGAGTTCGACGGGAGCCCGGTGCTGGCCCGCGAGGCTGGCGGCGTCTCCCTGGCGCTCTACCGCGTCGACGGCGTGGTCTACGCCACGCAGGCGCATTGCACCCATGCCGGCGTGAGCCTCGCCGGCGGCGAGGTGGTGGAAGGCTACATCGAGTGCCCAGCGCATTACGGCCTGTTCGAGATCGCCACCGGCCGGGCGCAGGGCGGGCCGGTCTGCCGCGACCTCGCGACCTATCCGGTCCGGGTCGAAGGCAGCCGGGTCTGGGTCGAGGTCGGAACGGCCGGCCTCTGAGCGAACCGGGCTCCCGTCATCCATCCATCGCATTCCGTTCACGGAATGATGAGATGGCAGTCCGAACGGGAAGATCTATATCATGATCACCGCTGCACAATCGAAGCGGAGGATCTGGACCCGGAGGCATATATGAAACGATTGTCTCTCGCCGGTATCGCAGTGTTTCTCGCCCTGCCGGCCTATGCGCAGACGGGTGTCAATCCTGCCGAAATCAGGGAGTCAGGCCCGCCTCGGCTCACGTCACCGTACCAGGGACAGGAGGAAGTCTTCGAGGGGAGCCGATCGCAGATCGACAATTCGGGGCCCGGCTCGACCGGAACCCTCGCCCGCAGCGGCCTCGGTGCCGATAACTGGTCCAACGACACCGCCAACACCTCGAACTCGTCCGATCCCGAGCGCGGGCTCCCGAATACCGGGGGCGGTGGTGGCGGTGACGGCCAATAGCGGACTGTTCCCCGCCTGAAAGCCTCCGCCGCGAGCCGGGCGGCGGAGGCCGCCGTGCCCTGCTCGGATGGCCGTGACCTCGCCTGCGCCGCCCGCATGACGGCCTCGATCGCGCGCGGATTCCGGAGGCCGTCCCGGGCGTTCGCTGGCGGCGCGGCCTCGCTCCGGTTCATGGGTCGAACAGACCTCGCGCGAGGTCTGCTCCCGGCTCCGGACCGACGCGGCCGTGTCGGGGAGGGGTCGGGCCCGGATCGATGGTCGCCGACAATCGCACCCCGGGCTTCTTGCCGATCGCCTCGATGTGGCGCAGGCCGATCAGGTCTGCGCCCGCAATCCTCACCTCGTCACGCCGCACGAGGCCGGCTTCGGGCAGGACGCCGTGACCTACCGGTCCCCCGCCAGCCCCTGCCCGCTCGCCGCACCGGCGAGCGCCAGGATCGCCCGATTGAGCGGCACGGCGATCCCGTGGCGCTCGGCAGCCGCCACGACGGCGCCGGTGAGGTGGGCGTGCTCCAGGGGACGGCCGGCGAGGCGGTCGTAGAGCATCGAGCTGCCGCCGTCGCTGCTGATGCGCCGATAGCTGTCGAGGATGCGGGTGGCATCCTCCCCGGTCAGCCGGGCGCCCTCGGCATTGGCGACCCGGATCACCTCGTCCATCAGCCCGCGGGCAAGCTCCTGGATCGCCGGATCGTTGAAGACCACGATGCGCCGCAGGGTGAGCGCCGTGATCGGGTTGACGACCGCGTTGCTGAGCAGCTTGCGCCAGGCGACGGTGACGAAATCCGCCTCCTGCGTGATCTCGAACGGCGTGCCGGCAAACAAAGCCGCGAAGGCGGCGCCGTCCGGGCCCGCCGGCAGGCTCATCTTCGTGCTGCCGTGATGGGTGATGCGGCCCGGCGCCGTGCGCTCGACCGAGCAGTAGATGATCGCCGGCAGCACCGTCACGTCGGCCGGCAGGTGGGGACGCGCCCGTTCCGCCTGCCCGACGCCGTTCTGCACCACGACCACGCGGGTTCCGGGCCCGACGAGGGTACGGAACCAGTCCTTCGCGCTCGCGGTGTCCTGGGCCTTGGTGGTCACCAGCACCCAGTCGGCGGCGCCGACCTGAGCCGGATCGGCGACGATGCGCACGGGCACCTCGCGCTCCCCGGACGCGTCGGTGACGACGAGGCGGTCGAACGGCGTGCGCACGCAGAGCGTCACGTCGCGCCCCGCCCGCTGCAGCGCCCCCGCCAGGTAGCCGCCGATCCCGCCGCTCCCGATCACCGCGACGCTGCCCGCCTGCCTGGTGCCGTCCGCCATCGTTCCGCTCGCTCTCGAAGAGAATGTCCCGCGGGACCTTAGGGCCGCCCCCTCCTCCCGGGAAGGCGGCGAGGATGCGGGTGGGCCCTGCACCCGCCGCGGCCTGACCTTGGGGCGCCCCTTGCCCGCCGCGGCGCGAGATCTAGCTTCCCGGCCGTCGTGCCCCGTTGGCAAGGAGACCCCCATGACGTCGCACGTCCCGGTGGAGGGGCATGCCGCCTCCGGCAGCAAGCCGGCTCCGCCCTGCACCATCGTGATCTTCGGCGCCGGTGGCGACCTGACCAAGCGCCTGCTGATGCCGGCGCTCTACAACCTCGCGGGCAGTCACCTCCTCGACGGGACGACCACGATCTGGGGCGTCGACCACAGCGCGGGCTCCGACGAGACGTGGCGCAGGACCCTCTCCGACACGATGGAGTCCTTCACCAAGGACGAGACGGCGGAGTTCCACGCCAAGCACATCGACCCGAAAGCCTGGGGCTTCGTGCGCGACCGGCTGCACTACCTCGAGGGCGACTTCCTGGCGCCCGAGACCTACCGGACCATCGCGGAAAAGATTCCCGGCAATGCGGTGTTCTACCTCGCGGTGGCGGCGCGCTTCTTCGCGCCGATCGTCGAGCACCTGGGCCAGGCCGGGCTGCTGACGCAGTCTGACGGGGCCTTCCGCCGGGTGGTGATCGAGAAGCCGTTCGGCAGTGACCTCGCCTCGGCGCAGGAACTGAACAAGCGGCTGCTCGCCGTCGCCGACGAAGCGCAGCTCTACCGGATCGACCACTTCCTCGGGAAGGAGACCGTTCAGAGCATCATGGCGATCCGCTTCGCCAACGGGATGTTCGAGCCGATCTGGCGGCGCGACTTCGTCGACCACGTGCAGATCACCGCCGCCGAGACCATCGGCGTCGAGGAGCGCGGCGCCTTCTACGAGCCGACGGGCGCCTTGCGGGACATGGTGCCCAACCACCTCTTCCAGCTCCTGTGCATGACCGCGATGGAGCCGCCGGTCTCCTTCGAGGCCGAGGCGGTGCGCACCGAGAAGGCGAAGCTCGTCCAGGCCGTGCGCCCGGTCCAGCCGGAGGATGCGGTGCGCGGCCAGTACCGGGCGGGCACCGTCCAGGGCCATGCCGTGCCGGCCTACCGCGACGAGCCGCACGTGGCCGAGGACAGCCGTACCGAGACCTATACGGCGCTCAAGCTCACCATCGACAATTGGCGCTGGGGCGGGGTGCCGTTCTACCTGCGCACCGGCAAGCGGATGACCGGGCGGCGCACCGAGATCGCGGTGCATTTCAAGCCGGCGCCCTACCGGCTGTTTCGCGACACCCCGGTCGACCAGATCGCCCCCAACATCCTGCGGATCATGGTCGATCCGGTGCAGGGGATGACCACCGAGTTCAACGCCAAGGTGCCGGGGCCGTCGATGCGGCTCGGCGCCGTGCGCTCCACCTTCCGGGAGGGCGACTTCTTCGCGCAGGAGCCGAATGTCGGCTACGAGACCCTGATCTACGATTGCCTCTGCGGCGACGCGACCCTGTTCCAGCGCGCCGACAACATCGAGGCCTCGTGGGCCGTCGTCGACCCGCTGGTCAAGGCATGGGGCGCCGGCGGCGAGCCGGACTTCTACGAATCCGGCAGCGCCGGGCCTGACGCCGCGGGCGCGTTGCTCGCCCGCGACGGCCGGCGCTGGCTGCCCCTGGACGGCGACTGACCGGGCGACGAGGCCGTGGACGACGCGCGCGAATGGCTCGAGGCCGACGGGCTCGGGGGCTTCGCCTCCGGCCCGGTCGCGGGCCCGCGCCGGCGGCGCTACCACGCCCTCCTCCTGACCGCGACGACCCCGCCGACGGGCCGCGTCGTCCTGGTCAACGGGATCGAGGCGGAGGTCGCGACCGCGGGCGGCACCGTGGCGCTCTCGACCCAACACTACGCGCCGGACGTGATCCACCCGGACGGGTGGCGCCACATCGCGGATGTCTCGCTGCGGCCCTGGCCGCGCTGGACTTACCGCCTGCCGGACGGCAGCACGATCCTGCACGAGGTGCTGGTCGAGCCCGAATCCTGCGAGACGCTGCTGCGCTGGCAGCGCCTGGCCGGCAGCGGCCCCTGCATCCTCACCCTGCGCCCGCTCCTCTCGGGCCGCGACTACCACGCCCTGCACCACGAGAACCCGGCCTTCGCCTTCGCGGCGACCGTGCAGGGCGGCAACGTCTGCTGGCGGCCCTATCCCGACCTGCCGGCCGTCGCGGCGCTCACCAACGGGGCCTATGCGCACGAGCCGGAATGGTACCGGAATTTCCTCTACACGGCGGAGCGCGACCGCGGCCTCGACGCCGTCGAGGATTTGGGCAGCCCCGGCCGCTTCACCTTCGATCTCGCCGCCGGCCCCGCCGCGATGGTCCTGCGCAGCGGCGACGGCCTCGGCGTGCGGGCGGCGGCCCATGCCGAGCACCTGCTGGCGGGTGAGCGGGCGCGGCGGGAAGCCTTGTCGCCGCTCGCGCTCGCCGCGGGCGCCTACCTGGTCGACCGGCCGGGCGGGCGCACCCTGGTGGCGGGCTTCCCGTGGTTCACCGATTGGGGGCGCGACACCTTCATCGCCCTCCGTGGCTTGCTGGTCGCCACCGGCGCCCTCGCGCAGGCCCGCGCGATCCTGCTCGCCTGGGCCGGCGCGGTGAGCGAGGGCATGATGCCGAACCGCTTCCCCGACCGGGGCGAGGCGCCGGACTACAACGCCGTCGATGCCTCGCTCTGGTACGTGGTGGCGGTCCACGACGTGCTCGCCGCCCATGCCGCCGCGGACCGGCCGGTTCGCGCATCCGAGGCCGCGCGCCTCGCCGAGGCCTGCACGGCGATCCTCGACGGCTACGCCGCCGGCACCCGCTACGGGATCGCGGCCGATGCCGACGGGCTGCTGCGCGCCGGCGTGCCGGGCATGCAACTCACCTGGATGGACGCCAAGGTCGGCGATTGGGTGGTCACGCCGCGCATCGGCAAGCCGGTCGAGGTCCAGGCCCTGTGGATCAATGCCCTTCGGATCGGGGCGGCCCGTTGGTCGCCGCACTGGCGCGAGCTGGAGCAGCGCGCCTCCGCCAGCGTCGCGCGCTTCGTCTCCCCCTCGGGCGCCCTCTACGACGTGATCGATGCCGACCACGTGCCGGGCGCGGTGGACGCGCGGTTGCGGCCGAACCAGATCCTGGCGGTCGGTGGCCTGCCCTCCCCGCTCCTCACCGGCGCCCCGGCCCGGGCCGTGGTCGATGCCGTGGAGACGCGGCTCCTCACGCCTCTGGGACTGCGCTCCCTCGATCCCGCCGACGCGGATTATCGCGGCGCCTATGCGGGCGGTCCGAGGGAGCGGGACGGCGCCTACCATCAGGGAACGGTCTGGCCCTGGCTGATCGGCCCCTTCGTCGATGCCTGGCTCTCCGTGCGCGGCCGCTCGCCCGAGGCCAAGGCCGAGGCGCGCGCCCGCTTCCTGCCGCCCCTCGACGCCCATCTGGAACAGGCCGGACTCGGCCACGTCTCGGAGGTCGCTGACGGCGACGCTCCGCACCGTCCCGGCGGCTGCCCGTTCCAGGCCTGGTCCCTCGGCGAGCTGATCCGCGTGCGGCGGATGCTCGACCTGGATCCCGTGTGACTCCCGTCCGTGTGAGCGGAGACCTCAGCGATGCCCGATCCCGCCCCCTGCCTCACCGAGACCGAGGAGGGCCGCCGCCTCGCCGCCGTCGAAGCGGAGGGCTGGCACCGCTGGGGACCCTACCTGAGCGAGCGCCAATGGGGCACGGTGCGGGAGGATTACAGCGCGGGCGGCACCGCCTGGGACTACCTGCCCCATGACCACGCCCGCTCCCGCGCCTATCGCTGGGGCGAGGACGGCATTGCCGGCTTCAGCGACGACCGCCAGCTCTGGTGCCTGGGCCTCGCCCTGTGGAACGGCCGCGACCCGATCCTGAAGGAGCGGATGTTCGGGCTCACCAACGGCGAGGGCAACCACGGCGAGGACGTGAAGGAGCTGTGGTGGTACCTCGATGCCACCCCGACCCACTCCTACATGCGGATGCTCTACAAGTACCCGCAAGCCCCCTTCCCCTATGCCGACCTCGTCGCCGAGAACGGACGGCGCAAGGGACGAAACCTCCCCGAATACGAGATCGCCGATACGGGCGTGTTCGCCGACGGTCGCTACCACGACGTGACGGTGGAATACGCCAAGGCCGCACCCGACGACGTCCTGATGCGGGTCACGGTCGTCAATCGCGGCCCGGAGGCGGCCGAGCTTCACGTCCTGCCGCATCTCTGGGCCCGCAACACCTGGTCGTGGGGGACTGAATCCTGGGAGCAGGCGCAGCCCCGCCCGCTCCTGCGCCTGACCGAGACCGGCGCGGTCGAGGCGACGCGC
>NZ_LABZ01000143.1 GCF_001043955.1 Methylobacterium tarhaniae
CGCGTCATCCGCCTCGCCTATTTCGAGGACCCGTCCTACGTGCCGCTGCTGCGGCGGGCCTACGAGAACTGGCGCGAGGCGGAGACGCGCTTCGGCGAGCAGCTGCTCCACGTCACCGGCTCGATCGATGCCGGCCCGGACGACAGCCGGGTGGTGCAGGGAGCGCTCACCGCCTGCGAGCTCCACGACCTGCCGCACGAGCTGCTCGACGCGGCGGCGCTGAACGCCCGTTTCCCCGGCTACCTCCTGCCCGCCGGGCACGCGGCCGTGCTGCAGCGGGAGGGCGGCTTCGTCGCCTCCGAGCGCGCGATCGTCGCCCATGTCGCCCTGGCCCAGGCCGAGGGCGCCGACATCCGGGCCCGCGAGCGCGTCCTGTCCTGGGAGCCGGCCGGCGACGGCGTGCGCGTCCGCACCGAGCGCAGCACCTACGAGGCCGGCCGCCTCGTCCTCGCGGCCGGGGCCTGGATGCAGGATCTCGTCCCGGCGCTGGCCGGCCGCGCCGTGCCGGAGCGTCAGGTGCTCGGCTGGTTCCAGCCCCGCGATCCGGCCGCCTACACGCCCGCGACGTTCCCGGTCTTCAACGCCCTGTTCGAGGAAGGGCACTTCTACGGCTTCCCGGCCTGGGGACAGCCCGGCTTCAAGCTCGGGCGCTACCATCACCTCAACGAGACCGGTCCTGCCGAGACCATCGACCGCGAGGTCCATGCCCGCGACGAGGCCGCCCTGCGCATCGCCCTCTCCCGTTACTTCCCGAAGGCGGACGGGCCGACCATGGCCCTGCGCTCCTGCCTGTTCACCAACACGCCCGACGAGCACTTCGTCCTGGACACCCTGCCCGGCCTGCCACAGGTCGTGGTCGCATCGCCCTGCTCGGGCCACGGCTACAAGTTCTGCAGCGTGATCGGCGAGATCCTGGCCGACCTGGCGACCGACGGGGAGACGCGGTTCGGGATCGGGCTGCACCGGATCGGGCGGCTGACGGAGATGCAGGGCGCCTGACGATTTTTTGCGCCGCCGCGTGTGGCGTTTCCCGCGCGAGGGCCTACCTGCCGGCCTGACACCCAGCCCAGTCTCAGGCGGAGCTCACCATGACTCACCACCCCGCACTCGCGAAGGGCCGCGTCGCGGTCGTCACCGGCGCGGCGAGCGGCATCGGCCTCGCGGCCGCCACCGCCTTCGCGCGGGCCGGGATGCGGGTGGTGCTGGCCGACCTGCCCGGCGAAGCCCTCGAACAGGCCGGCCGCACGGTCGCGGCGGCAGCTGCCGGCGGCGCGGCGGAGGTGCGCGCCGTGCCGACCGACGTGGCGAAGCCGGAGGCGCTGGAGGCCCTGCGCCGGGAGGCCGAGGCTCTGGGGCCCGTCTCGCTGCTGATGGCCAATGCCGGGATCGAGGCCGGCGGCCGCTTCTTCTCCGACGCCGCGACCTGGCACCGCATCATCGACACCAACCTGTGGGGCGTCGTCAACGCCGTCCAGGCCTTCGTGCCGGGGATGATCGAGGCCAGGCAGCCCGGCGCGGTGATCGTCACCGGCTCGAAGCAGGGCATCACCACGCCGCCCGGCAACACGCCCTACAACGTCAGCAAGGCGGGCGTGAAGGTGACCACCGAGGCCCTGGCGCACGAGCTGCGCGAGGCACGGTCGCCCGTCACCGCCCACCTGCTGATCCCGGGCTTCGTCTATACCGGCCTCACCCGGGCCCGCGGCGCCACCGAGAAGCCGGCCGGCGCCTGGACGCCGGAGGAGACGGTGGACTTCCTGCTCGAGAAAATGGCCTCCGGCGACTTCTACATCCTCTGCCCGGACAACGAGACCACCCGGGAGATGGACGAGAAGCGGATGCGCTGGTCCGCCGACGACGTGATCCGCAACCGCCCGGCCCTGTCGCGCTGGCACCCCGACCACAAGGCTGCCTTCGCGGCCCACATGGAGGCGCCGCCGGAGGGCGGGGGCCGAGGGGCGGATGAGGGCGTCAAGGAGGCTTCGGCTACGCCGGCCTCGTTCTGAGCGCTTGTCTCTCTCGGAGGCAGGCGCCACAGGTGTACTTGTCTTCCCGCTCGCAACCTCGTCCTGAGGTGCGGGCGATCGAAGATCGCCGAGCCTCGACAGAGGGCTCCAGATAGCCCTGAGATTCTGGCGTCCTCCTTCGAGGTTCCCTTACGGTCGCACCTCAGGATGAGGTCGCGGGTCGGACAATCCGCGAAACGCACAGCCTGGCCGAACCCTTGCAGGGGCGGCTGGAACCAGCGGGAGACCTGTCACCCGATGCATAAGATCATCCCCGTCGCCCCCTTCGATGCCGTCGTGTTCGGCGCCACCGGCGACCTGACGATGCGCAAACTGCTGCCGGCGCTCTACTACCGCTTCCGCGACCGGCAGATCCCGGAGGAGAGCCGCATCGTCGCGGCCGCGCGCACCCATATCGGCACCGGCGAGTACCGGGATCTCGCCGCCGCGGCGCTGGAGCGCCACGTGCCGGCCGCCGACCGCGATCCCGACACGGTGACGCGCTTCCTCGACCATCTCCGCTACGTGGCGGTGGACGGGGCGGGCGACGCAGGCTGGGACGACCTGGCGAACCTGCTCGCCGAGCATCCGGACCACGTGCGGCCCTACTACCTCGCCACCTCGCCGAGCCTCTACGGCGCGATCTGCCGCAACCTCAGCGCCCACGGGCTGATCGGCGAGCGCTCCCGCGTCGTGCTGGAGAAGCCGATCGGCCACGATCTCGCCTCGGCCCGGGCCATCAACGATCAGGTCGGCAAGGTCTTTCCCGAGAGCCAGATCTTCCGCATCGACCACTATCTCGGCAAGGAGACGGTGCAGAACCTGCTGGCCCTGCGCTTCGCCAACACGATCTTCGAGCGGCTGTGGAACGCCGACGTGATCGACCACGTGCAGATCACCGTGGCGGAAACGGTGGGGGTCGAGGGACGCGGCGGTTATTACGACACGTCGGGGGCGCTGCGCGACATGCTGCAGAACCACATGCTGCAGCTCCTCTGCCTACTCGGCATGGAGAGCCCGCTCTCCCTCGATGCCGACGCGGTCCGCGACGAGAAGCTGAAGGTGCTGCGGGCCCTGAAGCCGATCCCGGCCCACGAGGTGCCACTGCGCACCGTGCGCGGCCAGTATGTCGCCGGCGCGATCAACGGCCAGCCGGTGCCGGGTTACGTCGCCGACCTCGCCGAGGACCGCACGAGCCTCACCGAGACCTTCGTGGCCCTGAAGCTCGAGCTGATGACCCCGCGCTGGGCCGGGGTGCCGTTCTACCTGCGCACCGGCAAGCGGCTGCCGCAGAAGGTCTCCGAGATCGTGGTGCAGTTCCGCTCCTCGCCGTTCAGCATCTTCTCGGACGAGTTCGCCCGCGAGCCGAACCGCCTGGTGATCCGGCTGCAGCCGCAGGAGGGCATCAAGCTCGAGGTGATGACCAAGGAGCCGGGCCCCGGCGGCATGCGCCTGCGCGCCACCGGCCTCGACATCTCGTTCGAGGAGACCTTCAACCAGCGCTACCCGGACGCCTACGAGCGCCTGCTGATGGACGTGGTGCGCGGCAACGCCACCCTGTTCATGCGCCGCGACGAGGTGGAGGCCGCCTGGGCCTGGGCCGACACCCTGCTCAACGCCTGGGCCGACCGCCCGGAGCCGCCGCGCCCCTATCCGTCCGGCACCTGGGGCCCGACCGCCGCCATCGCGCTGATCGAGCGCGACGGGCGCACATGGCATGAAGACCTCGGCTGACGCCGATGCGGCACGAGGATATCGGCCGGCACCGATCGGGGCTTGGGGGAGACCGACTGACGCGAGGGCGTTTGATTGGAATAAATCCAAGCTCTTTCAAGGGCATGACGGCGGGATCGAACCCGCCGCGGCTTCCCTTCCGGCGCGCCTCGCTCTAGAGGGGGCCGCGAGAGTGAAGGCCCGCGCGGCGCCCCGGCGCGCGCGGGCGCCGAGGATTGCATCATGTCGCCCTGCCGCCCGTCCCTTGCCAGCCTCCTGGTCCTCGCGCTGCTCGCCGCTTCACCGGCGCGCGCCCAGGATGAGCCCGCCGGTGAAGCCCCGGCGGCCGAGGCTGCTCCGGCCCATAAGCCCGCGCCGAAGCCCCGTCGCCCGGCGCCGAAGCCCGCGCCCGCTCCGAAGGCCGAGGCGGCGCCCGCCGCGGTGGTCGCCCCGACGGGCGCCTGGCCCAACGGCGCGAGCGCGGTGAGCGAGGTCTACGGCGACTGGACCGTCAGCTGCACCCGGGAGAACGACACGCGCCAGTGCCAGCTGTCGCAGGCACAAGGCGTGGCCCAGACCGGGCAGCGCCGCTTCAGCATCGAGATGAACGCCCCCCAGGACGGCCGCAGCAACGGCCTCATGCTGATGCCGCTCGGCCTGTCGATCGAGCCCGGCGTGACCTTCAAGCTCGACGACGCGACCCTCGGCAAGGGGGCGCCCTATACCTCGTGCGTCCAGGCCGGCTGCGTGGTGCCGATCAGCTTCCCGACCGTCGCCACCGACGCGATGAAGACCGCCGTGAACCTGCGCGTCACCGGCACCAAGCCCAACGGCGAGACCGAGACCATCACGGTGCCGCTCGCCGGATTCGCCGCCGCCCTCGCCCGGATGTCACAGCTTTTGAGCTGATGCCTTCACGGCCAGGTCAGGGTTCGCGGGCATGCTCCCGACATGAGCATCGACACCGCCTCCCTCGCCGCCAGCGCCCTGACCCAGCAGAGCGCCGCCTTCAGCCAGCAGGTCGCGACCCTCGCGGCCCGGCGCCAGATCGACGCCGAGCGCTCGGTCGCCGGCCTCGTGGCCGAAACGGCCAACGCCCCGGCCGCGAACGCCCCGGCGCCGCCCGGACAGGGGCAGCGTCTCGACGTGACGGTCTAGGACCGGGCATCACCGGCGCCCTCCTGCCCGCCGCCGCGTCAAGACTTGCCTGCCTTTGAGGCAGGCGGCGGGACGTACAAGCCCGGCCGTCCTCAGGCGCGGTTGGCACGAGACCTGCTACTCCCCCCGCGGGCTGGCCTCATGGCCCGCGGGGCAAAGACGCCCGAGCCTTGGACACGGATGTCCGACAGACGGGGGATTGGGACCGGGATGGCCCGGCGCCGCGATCCTCACCCTGAAGCGCGTTGAAGACCCCCCGCGGGGGCTGTGCGTGAGGCTCCGACATGGCCAATTTCAAGACCGTCATGAAGTCGGGTCATCCCCCGACCCTGTTCGCTGCGTTCCTGTACTTCGATTTCTGCTTCGCGATCTGGGTGCTCAACGGCGCCATGGGTCCGTTCATCACCGAGACCTACAAGCTGACGCCGGCCCAGACCGGCTTCATGATCTCGCTGCCGATCCTCGCCGGCGCGATCATGCGCTTCCCCCTCGGCGTGCTCGCCCAGTATATCGGGCGCAAGAACGCCGCGGTCACCGAGATGTCGCTGATCATCCTGGCGATGGCCTACGGCTTCTTCCTGGTTCATTCCTTCGGCGACGTGCTCGCCATGGGCGTGCTGCTCGGCATCGCCGGCGCCTCCTTCGGCGTGGCGCTCTCCCTCGGCTCGGGCTGGTTCCCGCCGGAGCACAAGGGCTTGGCGATGGGCATCGCCGGCGCCGGCAATTCGGGCACCGTGCTCGCCGTGCTGTTCGCGCCGCCGCTCGCCCAGGCCTATGGCTGGCAGGCGGTCTACGGCTTCGCCGGGGTGTTCATGCTCATCCCGCTCGCGGTGATGATCGTCTTCGCCAAGGAGCCGCCGGACCGTGAGCACCAGAGCTTCAAGCAGCACGTCTCCTGCCTGTTCGAGAAGGACGGTTGGGCTTTCAACCTGATCTACGTCATTACCTTCGGGGGCTTCATCGGCCTGTCGAACTTCCTGCCGACGTTCTTCTACGAGCAGTTCGCCGTCACCAAGATCGAGGCCGGGCGCCTGACCATGCTCGCCGCGCTGATGGGCTCCGGCATCCGCATCCTCGGCGGCTACTTCGCCGACCGGATCGGCGGCATCCTGGTGCTGACCGTCGTGCTGCTCGCCGCCGTCGGCTCGTTCCTGATGCTCACCGCGGCGCCGACGCTGTTCGTCACCACCCTGCTGTTCATGTTCTGCTTCGCGGCGCTCGGCGCTGGGAACGGCGCCCTGTTCCAGCTCGTGCCCCTGCGCTGGCCGACCAACACCGCGGTGGCGGGCTCGATGATCGGCGAGGTCGGGGCGCTCGGCGGCGCCATCCTGCCCAACGCCATGGGCCTGTCGAAGCAGTATACCGGCGGCTTCGCGGCGGGCTTCCTGTTCTACGCCGCCTTCACGGCAATCGTGCTCGGCTGCCTCGCCCTGTGGTCGCGCAAATGGGTCGGCGCCTGGGTCGGGCCCCGCGGCAAGGTCCTGGCCGAGGTCGCGGCACCGGCCGCCCAGCCGGAGGGCGCCCGGCAGGAGGGCGGCCTCGGCGGCGTGCAGCGCGCCTGACCTACAGGCTGTCGCGCCCGTCGCTCACCACGCGGGCGAAGACCAGCACGTCGACGGCCGCCGCCCCGCCGCGCAAGAGCGCCCGGGCGGCGGCGTTCGCCGTGGCGCCCGTGGTCAGCACGTCGTCGACGAGGAGCACCCGCTTGCCCTGGAGCCGCGGCCGCACCGCCTCCGGCACCCGGAAGGCGCCCTGCAGGTTCTCGGCCCGGGCGGCGCGGCTCAGGCCGACCTGCTGGCGGGTCCGCCGCACCCGCGCCAGCAGCTCGGGCGCCACCGGGACGCCGCTGCCCCGCGCGGCCATCCGGGCCAGCAGGGCGGCCTGGTTGAAGCGCCGCCACCACAGCCGCCAGCGCCAGAGCGGCACCGGCACCGCCACGTCGGCCTCCGCCAGAAGCTCGGCGCCCGCCCGGGCCATCATCGCCCCGAGCGCCCCGGCGAGGTCGAGGCGGTCCTCGTATTTCAGCCGCTGCACCAGCCGCCGCGCCGTGGCGTCGTAGCGCGCCACCGCCCGGGCGCGGCCATAGACCGGCGGGTCGGCGAGCGCGGCCGGCGAGAGCAGGCCCGGCGCCCCGAGATCGACCGAGAACGGGGTTCCGAGCCGCTCGCAATAGGGCCGCTCGATGAAGCGCATCTCGCTCCAGCAGCCGGCGCAGAGGGCGTGCGGCACGGCCGTCGCGACCCCGCAGGCGATGCAGCTCGGCGGATAGACCAGCCCGACGACGCCGCGCAGCGCGAGGCCGGGCAGGGCGGCAAGGCGGTGCCAACCCGTCACGGCCGCCGCGCGCCGTCCGCGCCGGCCCCCAGGATTGCCGCTTCAAGCGGCATCGAACGGCGATGGGTCATGGGCGCGGACCGCCTGCACGAAGGTCTGCCGCGGGAAGCGCCATGCCTGCCCATTCTCCGGGCGGAGGCATTGCATTGAGGCGGCAAACAAAGCAGGATCAAGCATAACAAGACTAAAGTGGAGGAGACACCCATGGCGACGCTCCTAACGCCGTTTCAAACCGGGACGCGCTCTCGCGCGATACACGGTACGGCAGGCCTCGATGAGCGAGACGTCACGGTGGAGCGTCGCGACTCCAGGCCTGCGGCAGAGTCGATCGAAGCACAGCGCGAACGCGCCCAGCGGGAATTCAAGCAGATCTGGAACATCTGCGCCTTGCGGCATTAGCCGATCGCACACGGCACCGGGCCGTCGACGCTCACGGGACGCGCCGGCTCAGCGCGGCCGTCCCGCCGGCCGCGTCCCGAGGGCGGCGAGCGCGTCGTGGTGCAGCAGCAGCACGTCGGTCGCCGCCGCCAGCTTGCGGGCCGCCGGCGTGAAGCCGGCATTCGAGACCACCGCGGCGCAATCCGCGCTCCAGTAGCTGCGGGCCGCCACCACCTCCTGCACCGCGCCGTTGCCCACCGGCTTCGCGTAGCGCTTGCACTGCAGGACCAGCCGCATCCCGTCCCGCTCGGCCACCACGTCGGCGCCCTGGTCGCCCGCGGCCTTCGTGGTGCGCGCCTCCCAGCCGGCCCGCTCGAGAAGGGCGGCACAGTAGCGCTCGTAGGCGAGCCCGTCCTCCGGCAGGTCCTCGGCCTCGTCCGGCGCCGCGACGCTCAAGGATGCCGCCTCGACGATGTCCAGGATCTCGTCCCAGTGCGCCTCGATCAGGTCGCCGTAGCCCTCCGCCTCCAGCCGCGGCAGCACCGTGCGCTCGGCGAAGTAGCTGCGCTCGCGCAGCCATCCGTCGAGGATCTCGTTGCCGTAGGGATCGATGTAGCTTTCCTGCCGGCGGCGCAGGGCCAGGGTCTCGCGATGCCGGCGGGCGAGCGACCTGACCCGCCGGCGGAAACGGCCGCCGCGCCCGAGCCGATGCACCACCAGCGCCAGCGCCACCAGGCCCGCGGCCACGAGCGCCTTGGGCCCGAACCACAGGCTCGCCGCACCCCCGGCCACGATGGGCCAGAACAGGCGGTCGGCGAGACTGGAGGTACGGGGCATCGGCAACACTCTCGGGCAAGACACTCGAGCAAGATTCTCGAGGACGATTCTCGCGCCGCGCGGGGCGGTCGGACGGTCCGGACTCTCGCGGCCCCGCCTTGCCCCTCACCTAAGGCGTCCCCGTTATCCACAGCAGAACGCGTCGCGCGTTCCCGCGACCGGCGCCGGCCGGGGAGGCTCGGCCTCACGCGAGCGTGTCGAGGCAACGCCTTCGTGGCGCTTGCGTTCGGGCCGCCGGGCATCCGATCCTGGCCCTTCGCCGGGACCTGCTCGGGCCGGCCCAGGGGAGTCCCCGGATGAGATCACGCTTCGTCGCGCTTCTCGCCTGCCTGCTCGTCGCCGGGACGTCCGGGCCTCCCGTCAGGGCCGGGGGCGAACCGGTCGAGGTCGATGTCGCCCTGGTGCTCGCCGTCGACGTCTCCCTGTCGATGACCGGCGACGAGCAGGCCGTGCAGCGGGAGGGCTACGTCGAAGCGTTCCGCAACCCGGCGGTCCATCAGGCGATCCGCCAGGGCATGGTCGGGCGCATCGCCGTGACCTATGTCGAGTGGGCGGGCGTGGGCAACCAGCGGGTCGTGGTCCCCTGGACGGTGATCGCCGGGCCCGAGGAAGCGACCGGCTTCGCCGACAAGCTGGGCCAGAGCCCGCCCCGGCGCTCCACCTGGACCTCGATCGCCAGCGCCATCGACTTCTCCGCCGGCCTCCTCGCGGGCAGCGGCTTCGAGGCGACGCGCCGGGTGATCGACGTCTCGGGCGACGGCCCGAACAACCAGGGCCGCGCCGTGACCCGGGCGCGGGACGACGCCGTCCGCCAGGGCATCGTCATCAACGGCCTGCCGCTGATGATCCGCGAGCCCAGCGGTCCCTGGGACATCAAGGACCTGGATCTCTATTACCGCGACTGCGTCATCGGCGGCAGCGGCAGCTTCATGGTGCCGGTGCGCGAGCGCGACCAGTTCGCCGCGGCGATCCGCACCAAGATCATCCGCGAGGTGGCGGGCCGCGAGACCGGCCCGCTGCTGCAGCGGGCGCAAGGCGAGCCCCGGGCCAACTGCCTCATCGGCGAACGCCCCAATCCGGACTGGGATTAGGGCGCTCCGCTCTTTCTACTTCAGGCTGTATTGTCTGGCGCCGTGCCGGATCACCCCTCGACCGACCGGCCGCGCCCGTTCCCCTCGTCGCCGCGCTGTGATTTGCGCCGCTGCTGCCCGAGTCCCATCGTCTTCGCCAGTTCAGACCGCGCCGCCGCATAGTTTGGCGCCACCATCGGATAATCGGGAGACAGGTTCCAACGCGCCCGATAATCTTCGGGAGACAGGCCATAGCGCGTGCGCAGGTGGCGCTTGAGCGACTTGAACTTCTTGCCGTCCTCGAGGCAGACGAGGTAATCCGGCATGATCGACTTCTTGATCGGCACCGCCGGGGTGAGCGGCTCCACCGCCTCGGCCGTCGCGCCGTGGCCGAGGCCGTTCAGGGCGGAATGGACCGCCGCGATCAGGCCCGGCAATTCACCGACCGGCACCGAATTGTTGCTCACGAAAGCCGCCACGATATCCGCGGCGAGCCCGATATGGTCCGTCGAGGCCTCACTCTCACTCATCACGTCGGCCCTCTGCTCAGGGTAGATCCGCAAGGCGCTTAGACGTTCCACCCTCAGGACTCCGATGCCGCAGGGCCGGTCTGTCTTTGCTTCCAACTGCAACTATGATGGCAGCGCCGGAACTGCAAGAGGGAAAAATAACCATCGTTGGCGCTCGGTCAATCGCCGGCCGAAATTCTTGTTGAAGATGGTTGTGAAAGTGGTTGTCCTGACTTCACCGTTGGCGGGTGGCGCTCCAACTCAACCGGCCGCAGGGCACCGGCGTTATCCTCTTTGGCTCATGGTCGCTGGACGGACACAGCACCTTTCGGACGAGAGAAAGAACATATATCGTCCATAGGCGACCATCGGCAGCAGGTCGCGGCCGGGCGGCAGCAACCGTGAGATGGTACGGGGACCGCTACTGGTTAGCAGCGCATAAAATTCTTCGCAATTCCATCACGCACCAAATGATGGAAGGCATCTCGCCATCTTCGTCCGGCCACCGCCGCGGTACATGGCCCGTGGATCAGGCTACGATCAGCACAGGGAGCCGTCGTGTGGGGACCATCGACAAGACGACGGCGTCGATCGGCGGGAATGCCGCCGATGACCAGGATGGGATGAGGCCCCTGTTCTAAAGCAGTCGCGCTCGGTGCCGCACGGTATCGGGTCCCGGGCCGCGCTCAGGCGGCGGCGCGGCCGGCGCGCGGGGCGTATTCCAGGGCTGCGACCGCCAGAACCTGGTCGCGTCCGCGCACCGCGTGCTCGCCCAAGGGCCGCGCCCGCACGCCGTCGGGGAGGCGGGGCAGCTTGGCCAGGAGGTCGCCGGAGATCAGCACCGGCGCGTCCAGGGTCCGGCACAGGGCTTCGAGCCGGGCGGTGACGTTCACCGCATCGCCGAAATACGCGATCTTGTGCCGGTCGACCCCGACCTCGGCGGTGACCACCGGCCCCCCGTGCAGGGCGGCGCGGATGCGCGGCACCGCACCGAAACGCTCCTTCCAGGCCGCGGCGTCCCGCGTCAGGCTCTCCTGGATCGCCAGCACGCAGGCGACGCAGCGCGCGCCCTGGAGGCCGCGGGCCATCGGCCAGGTGATCATCGCCATGTCGCCGATGAAGTCGTCGGTCGAGCCCTGGCAGCGCCGCACCGGCTCGGCGAGGGTCGCGAAGACCGCGCCGAGAAAGGCCTGGGTCTTCAGGGCGCCGTGCGTCTCCGCATAGGCGGTGGAGCCGACGACGTCGACGAACAGGAAGATGCGCTCCTCCTCCACCGGCCGGTGATAGCGCCCGACCATCAGGTTGACGAAGACCTCGGCACCGATGAGGTCGCGCATCCGCACCACGAAGACGAGGAGCGCCGAGACCGCCAGCGCGTAGACCAGCACCCGCAGGGAGGGCACCACCGCCTCGGCGAAGGGATCGGGGCTCATGCCCGTGCCCCACACCACGACCCCGCCGACGGCGTGGCCGAGCGTGATCATGCCCACATAGGCGAGTTCGGCGATCGGCACGTAGAGGAAGGTCGGCAGGCGGCGCAGGCGAGCCTGCAGCCGCGGCAGCAAGGTGCCGCGCTCCATCAGCAGCGCGCAGGCGCCGATGAAGAAGCCGTGGATCGCCGCCACCAGCGGAATGCCGTTCTGGAACAGCGCGTCGTAGAGCAGGCCCGCCCCGGCGCTGAGCAGCAGGATGCCGATCCAGAACCAGGCGTGCTGCGGGATCGGCAGCCCGGCCTTGCGCCAGAATTCGGCGAGGCGCGCCGGAAAGCCGGCTTGCGCCGCCTCTCTCGATGAGCTGCGGTCGACGGGGCCGGCTGCGGGCACGGTGGCGATCTCCTGAAGCCGGCGTGGCCTGGCCCGGCCCGCGGCATAGCAGCAGTTCAACCGCGATTCACGCCGTTTTGAGGGCATCGGCGCGCCCGAGATGCCCGGGGAGTCGAAACGCTGCGCGTGACTTGCGGAAAGCTGCGGAACCGTCGGCTTGACTATGGCGTTTGCAGCACGATTCAACGCTCAAGCCTGGAGACCGGCATGTCCTTCCGCCTCGCCACTCTCGCGACCCTCGCCGCCCTCGTCACGGTTCCGGCCCTCGCCGAGGACGTGACGGTGATCCGGCGCGACTCGGCCCCGGTCGAGCGCAACACCGTGATCGAGAAGCGCTCGGTCGAGTCGACCGGCTCGGTCGGCGGCTGCGAGACCAAGACCGTCAAGAAGACCAACGAGTTCGGCGACAGCAAGACGGTGCGCAGCGAGCGCTGCGACTGATACCGCGGCGCCTTCGAACGGATTCGTTCCAAGGTGCCGGCTAAGCCCGAACGGGTCTGCGCCGCAGGCGCCAGGCGCTGAAGCGCAGAACGCCTTCGCATCGACACGTCGATGCGAAGGCGCAATGGCATGAGCTGACGCAGGGAATTCCAAGGCACGGGGCGGCCCGCCGGGCTGCCCCGGTTCTGCGCGTTACTTCAGCAGACGGGCCAGGGCCTTGCCGGCCGGGGTCCGCAGCTCCTTGGCGTCGATGGTGCCGTCATTGTCCGGATCGGCGGCCTTGAAGCGGGCCTCGACCAGGGCGAGATATTCGTTCTTGTCGATGGTCCCGTCGTTGTCGGGGTCGGCCTGCTTCAGCTCGTTGCGGCTGACGCGGCCCTTCAGCTCCTTGGCGTCGAGGGTGCCGTCGGCGTCCTTCTCGAGCTTGTCGAACACGGCGCCGGCCACGGCCTTGGTCTCGGCGAGGTCGATGGTGCCATCCGAATCGGTGTCGACGGCGGCGATGGTGCGGTCACCCGCCGGCTTGGCCTCGGCCGTGACGGGCAGGGCAAGGGGCGCGGCCAGGAGGGCGGCGAGGAGAAGGATCCGGGACTGGCTCATGGGGGATGCTCCATTGCAGAGATCGGCCGCCCGTTCGTTCTGGGGGCGGCCCGGGATAATCTGGCAATCGGATACCTAACCGTACGGCGAAGGTTTGCAACCCCGATTCACGCTGGGGAAGGTTCAGGCCTCCACCTTTTCGGCCAGGACCTTGTCGACCCGACGCCCGTCCATGTCGACGACCTCGAAGCGCCAGCCGCCGCGCTCGAACCCGTCGCCGGCGGCGGGGATGCGCCCGAGCTGGAAGATCACGAAGCCGGCCAGCGTCGAGAAGTCGTCGGTGTCGGGCCGCTCGGTGAAGCCGAGACGCTCGAAGGCGTCGACGGCCGGCATCATGCCGTCGATGAGCAGCGAGCCGTCCTGACGCTCGACCACCATCGGCTCCTCGTCGTCGGTCTCCGGGATGTCGCCGGCGATCGCCTCGAGGAGGTCGGTCTGGGTGACGATGCCCTCCAGGCTGCCGTACTCGTCGACGACGATCGCCATCCGGACGGGCTTGGCCTTGAAGGTTTCGAGCACCCGCAGGATCGGCATGCCCTCGTGCACGACGATCGGCTCGCGGATGATCGCGTCGAGGTTGATCGGCGCCCCGTCGAGGAGCTGGTTGAGCACGTCCTGCTTGCGGAGCACGCCGATGATCTCGTGGATCTCGCCCCGGCTCGCCACCAGCTGCTCGTGGCGGCAGGCCCGGATCGTCTCCAGCACCGCCTCGCGCGGATCGTCGACGTCGATCCAGTCGACCTCGTGGCGCGGCGTCATGATGTCCCGCACCCGCCGTTCGCCGATGCCGAAGATGCGCTGCACCGCCTCCTGCTGCGCCTCCTGGATCAGGCCGGCCTCCTGGCTGGCCGCCACGAGGAGCGACAGCTCGGCGGTGGAGTGCAGCGAGCCCTCGCCCGAGCCCGGCTGGAGGCCGCACAGGCGCAGCACGCCGTTGCCGAGCCCGTTGAGGAACGAGATCGCCGGGCGGAAGACCAGCAGGAACAGCCGCAGGGGCCGCACGATGGCGAGCGCCGTGCGCTCGCTGCGCTGCAAGGCCAGGCTCTTCGGCGCCAGCTCGCCCAGCACGATGTGCAGCGAGGTGATGACCACGAAGGAGAGGATCACCGCGACGGCGTGGGCGCCGAACGTGCTGACGCCCTGCGGCAGGAAGGCCAGCAGCGGCTCGATCAGATGGGCGAGGGCCGGCTCGCCGACCCAGCCGAGGGCCAGGGACGAGATGGTGATGCCGAGCTGCGTCGCCGCGAGGTGCGAATCCAGGCTGTCGACCGCCCGTTGCAGGGCGCCCGCATTGGCTCGCTTCTCGGCCACGAGCTCCTGAACCCGGCTGCGCCGGACCGCCACGAGGGCGAACTCGGCCGCGACGAAGAACCCGTTCGCGAAGACCAGGAACACGATGGCGAACAGGCCGAGGCCCGTTCCCCAGGGACTGTCGGAGAAAATCACCGCCTCCCGTGGCGCGACCGGCCGCTCCCGGGGTGGGAAGCGGCCGGCCCCCTCATAGCAAGTCTGCCCCCCGGAGCCTATCCGTCAGAACGCGACAGGCCGCGCTCGTCCACGGCCGATGCCGCCACGTCAGCGCATCCCGCGTACGTCCCGCCATGCCGACGCCGCCGCGGCGAGCGATGACGGCCATCGGAATTGTCATCCGGTCCTCGGATGACGGACGCTTCACACCGTTTCGCGGCGCAACATCTGGCCTCGACCAGCGGTTTCTGCTAGGCGCGCCCGAAATTCCTGTGCCGGCTCGGAATCTGTCCTGTGCCGTGCCCATGTTCGAAAGACCCGGTGTCATCATGGCGAGCGACCTGTCCCGCATCTCCCGCGCGCTCCTCTCCGTCTCGGACAAGACCGGGCTGGTGGAGTTCGCTCGCGCTCTGGCCGCCCGCGGCGTGACCCTGGTCTCGACCGGCGGCACGCACCGGGCCCTGACCGAGGCGGGGCTGACCGTCACGGAAGTCTCCGACCTCACCGGCTTCCCGGAGATGATGGACGGGCGGGTCAAGACCCTGCATCCGGGCGTGCATGGCGGGTTGCTCGCCATCCGCGACAACCCGGAGCACCAAGCCGCCATGCTGGCCCACGGCATCGCGGCGATCGATCTCCTCGTCGTCAACCTCTATCCCTTCGAGGCGACGCTGGCGGCGGGCAAGCCCGCTTCCGAGTGCATCGAGAACATCGACATCGGCGGCCCGGCGATGATTCGCGCCGCGGCCAAGAACCACAAGGACGTCGCGGTCGTGGTCGACGTGGCGGATTACGGCGCGGTGCTCGCCGATCTCGACGCCCATGACGGCGCGGTCACCTCCACGACCCGCCGGCGCCTCGCCCAGAAGGCCTATGCCCGCACCGCCTCCTACGACGCCGCCATCTCGACCTGGCTCGCCGGCGAGATCGGCGCGGCGCCGGAAGGCCAGACCTTCCGCGCGCTCGGCGGGACCCTCGCCCAGGGCCTGCGCTACGGCGAGAACCCGCACATGAAGGCCGCGTTCTACCGCACCGCCGGCGCCCCGCGCCCGGGCGTCGCCACCGCGCGCCAGCTCCAGGGCAAGGAGCTGTCCTACAACAACATCAACGACACCGACGCCGCCTACGAGGCGGTGAGCGAGTTCGACCCGGCCCGGACAGCCGCGGTGGTCATCGTCAAGCACGCCAATCCGTGCGGCGTCGCCGAGGGCGCGAGCCTCGTCGAGGCCTACGAGCGGGCCCTGCTCTGCGACCCCGTCTCGGCCTTCGGCGGCATCGTCGCGCTCAACCGCACCCTCGACGCCGAGGCGGCGCGGAAGATCGTCGAGATCTTCACCGAAGTGATCATCGCGCCCGACGCCACCGAGGAGGCGGCCGCGATCGTCGCCGCCAAGAAGAACCTGCGCCTCCTTACCACCGGCGGCGTCGCCGATCCCCGCAAGCCGGGCCAGGTCTGGCGCACGGTCGCCGGCGGCTTCCTGGTGCAGGACCGCGACAACGCCGTCGTCGACGACATGCCGCTCAAGGTCGTGACCAAGCGGGCGCCGACCGAGGCCGAGCTGTCGGACCTGCGCTTCGCCTTCCGGGTCGCCAAGCACGTGAAGTCGAACGCCATCGTGTACGCCAAGGACGGCGCCACGGTCGGCATCGGCGCCGGGCAGATGTCGCGGGTCGATTCCTCGCGCATCGCCGCCTGGAAGGCGGCGGAAGCCGCCAAGGCCGCCGGCCTGCCGGAGAGCCTCGCCCGCGGCGCGGTGGTGGCCTCCGACGCGTTCTTCCCCTTCGCCGACGGCCTCCTGGCGGCTGCCGAGGCGGGCGCCACGGCGGTGATCCAGCCCGGCGGCTCGATGCGCGACGACGATGTGATCCGCGCCGCCGACGAGGCCGGCCTCGCCATGGTCCTCACCGGCCACCGCCACTTCCGGCACTGAGGAAACGTAGCCGGCCCATTGACCGACGGGCCGGCCTCGGCCAACCGGCCCGTTGACCGACGGGCCGGCCTCGGCCAAGCCTCGCCCTGGCGCGACGACAGGCGGGGCTTCGAAAGATGCGGCTGGACGAACACCCCCTGCGGGCGCGGGTGCTGGCGGAAGTCCATGCCCGGCCCTTCACCCCGGTCAAGACGCCCCGCCGCTTCCTGCACTACGCCTTCCTGACCGACGGCGATGCCGCCGCGGCGGACCGGGACGCGCTGGAGGCCTATTGCACCGGCCTCGGCCATGCGGGGCCGGCACCGGGGGCCAAGCAGCACCGGGTGGTGTTCTCCGGCGCCATCCTGCGCTGGGAGAGCCACAGCGAGTTCACCACCTATACCTGGGAATACGGCGACTCGCTGGCCCAGGCGTTCCAGCCCCAGCCCGACGCGCTGGAGGGCGCGATGGGGGAGGTGGCGCAGCCCGGCCCGCTCCTCGTCGCGGTCGACCTGCACCTCCTGCCGGCGGTGGAGGGTGGGATGCCGCCCGAGATCGTCTCGACCTTCAACGCCGCCTCGCTGGCCATGGCGGAGGCCGAGGGCGGGGCGGCGGTGATCGCCACGGACTTCCAGCCCGATCCGCACGGCTATGTCCGCATCGTCGTCGCCGACCGGCGGCTCAGCCGCCTCGGCGCCGGCGCCCTGGTGCAGCGCCTCCTGGAGATCGAGACCTACCGCACGCTCGCGCTCCTCGGCTTGCCGGAGGCGCAGAGTCTCGGTCCCACGATCCGGCGGATCGAGACCGAGTTGCCGGCCCTGATGGAAGCGATGCGCACCAGCGAGGGCTTTGCCGAGAACCACGCCCTCCTCGACCAGCTGATCGCGCTCGCGGCCGAGCTGGAGGCCGGGTCGTCGCGCACGATGTTCCGCTTCGGCGCGACCCGGGCCTATGACGAATTGGTGCGCCTGCGCCTCGCGGCGGCGGCCGAGCACGCGCTGCCCGGCCAGACCAGCTGGTCGATGTTCCTCGCCCGGCGCTACAACCCGGCGATCCGGACCTGCCTGGTGACCGCCGACCGCCAGGACCTGCTCTCCCGCCGCCTCGCCCGCGCCGCGCAGATGCTGCGCACCCGGGTCGATATCGAGCTGGAGCGCCAGAACCAGGCCCAGCTCCAGGCGATGAACGACCGGGTGCGGCTGCAACTCCGTTTGCAGCAGACGGTCGAGGGCCTCTCGGTCGCAGCGATCACCTACTACGTCGCCAGCCTCGTCCACCACGTGCTGGAGGGCGTCCACCATGCCGGCGTCCCGGTCGATCCGACGGTCGGGACGGCCGTGGCGGTGCCCCTGGTGCTGGTCGGCGTGTGGTGGACGGTGCGGCGGATCCGGCGGATGCATGCCGAGCCGGGCGGGCATTGAGGGGACGGATCGGTTCGCCAATCCCAGCTTGTCTGACGTCCTCCTGGTTGTTCCGGGGCCGCGCATCGGAGCCCGGTATGACGCGGTGGTCGTCAGATGCGGTGAGGGAGCCAAAGGCACTCACCTCACCGCAGGAAAAAGGCGGTGGCCCTATCGGCCGCCGCCCTTCCATCATCAATGCGCGTGCGCGCCGGACGCCCCGATGCCGGTCTCGGAGCGCACGTACTGCGCCTCGAAGGCGGCCCGTTCGCGCTTGGCCCGGGCGCTGCTGTCCATCCTCGAGACGAGCCAGATCCCCAGGAAGGCGATCGGCATCGAGAACAGGGCCGGGTTGTCGTAGGGAAAGAGCGCCGCCGGGTGGCCGAAGGTGGTGACCCAGACCGCCTTCGACAGCACCACCATGACGACCGCGGTGACGAGGCCGATCAGGCCGCCGACGAGGGCGCCGAGGGTGGTGGTGCCCTTCCACAGGATCGACATCGCGAGGACCGGGAAGTTGCAGCTCGCCGCGACCGAGAAGGCGAGGCCGACCATGAAGGCGACGTTCTGGTTCTCGAACACGTAGCCGAGATAGATCGCCACGAGGCCGATCACCACGGCGGAAGCCTTGGACAGGTTGACCTCGGTGCGCTCCGTGGTGCGCCCGCGGGCGAAGACCTGGGCGTAGAGGTCGTGGCTCACCGCCGAGGCGCCCGCCAGCGTCAGGCCGGCCACCACCGCCAGGATCGTCGCGAAGGCGACCGCCGAGATGAAGCCGAGGAAGTACGGGCCGGCCACGGCGTTGGCGAGGTTCACCGCCACCATGTTGGTCGAGCCGTTCATGCCCGTGATCTTGTTGTAGGTGCCGTCAGCCGCGACCGTGAAGTAGCTCGGATCCGACATCAGCAGGGCGATGCCGCCGAAGCCGATGATGAAGGTCAGGATGTAGAAATAACCGATCAGGCCGGTGGCGTAGAACACGGACTTGCGGGCGGCTTGCGCGTCCGACACGGTGAAGAAGCGCATCAGGATATGCGGCAGGCCGGCAGTGCCGAACATCAGGCCGATGCCGAGGGAGATGGTGTCGATCGGGTTCGACACCGGGCTCCTGGGGTTGCCGCTCGGGCCCATGATGGCGTCGCCGTTGGGGTGGACGCTGGTGGCGGCCGCGAACAGCTTCTCGGGGCTGAAGCCGTACTTGTAGAGGACGGCGCCGGCCATGAAGGTCGCGCCGAACAGCAGCAGGCAGGCCTTGATCACCTGGACCCAGGTCGTCGCCTTCATGCCGCCGAAGGCGACGTAGACGATCATCAGGAGGCCGACGATGATCACGGCGTAGAGGTAGGGCAGGCCGAACAGGAGCTGGATCAGCTTGCCGGCACCGACCATCTGGGCGATCAGGTAGAACGCGACCACCACCAGGGTGCCGGTCGCCGACAGGATGCGGATCCGGGTCTGGTCGAGGCGGAAGCTCGCCACGTCGGCGAAGGTGAACTTGCCGAGGTTGCGCAGGCGCTCGGCGATCAGGAACAGCACGATCGGCCAGCCGACCAGGAAGCCTGTCGAGTAGATCAGCCCGTCGAAGCCGAAGCTGTAGACCATGCCGGAAATGCCGAGGAACGACGCCGCCGACATGTAGTCGCCGGCGATGGCAAGCGCGTTGGTCCCGGCCGAGATGCCGCCGCCGGCGGCGTAGAAGTCGGCGGCCGACTTCGAGCCCTTGGCCGCCCGGTAGGTGATGCCCAGGGTGAAGATCACGAAGAACAGGAACATGCCGATGGCCGGCCAGTTCGTGGCCTGCTGCTGCACGGCGCCGAGATCGGGGCCCGCGGCGAGGGCGGCCGCCGGAGACAGAAGCGCGAGGGCTCCGAGGATGAGGCGGTTCATCGGGCGAGGTCCCGGTTCAGGTCGCGGGTGAGGTCGTCGAAGCGGCCGTTGGCGCGCAGGACGTAGATCCCGGTGAGCAGGAAGGCGGACAGGATCACTCCGACGCCGAGCACCAGGCCGAGGGAAGCGGTGCCGCCGAAGACCTTCGTCGACATCAGGCCGTGTGCGAAGGCGATGAGCAGGATGAAGACGAGGTAGATCGCCAGCATCAGGCCGGACAGGATCCAGGCGAAGCGGGTGCGCTCATGCACCAATTCGCGAAATTTCGGGCTCGCCAGAACCCGTGCGGTGTCTGCCTCTGCCATCGGCGGGCCTCCCTATGTTACGCTTCTGTGACCGGGCACGGCTCCGCCGCGCGCAGGGTTCCGCGCGGGACGATGAGGCCGGTGCTCCGATCTGTCGATGTACCTGCTTGCGGCAGGCTGAGCTTGCGCCGACTGCGCTTGCTGCGGCGCAATAATCCGGATGACCTGAAATGACGGCAATTGCCAGCGCAAAGAGACTGGCAAGGCTCTCAATGCGACGAAGGTCTGAGAAGCGCGGCAATAAAAATCGGGATGAAAGGCCGGGGCCCGTGCGTGGGCCCCGGCGTCGCGATCAGGCCGTCACGATCATTTGGTGCGGTTCTGCCGGTTCTCGATCAGGTCGTCGACCACCGCCGGCTCGGCCAGCGTCGAGGTGTCGCCGAGCGCGGAGAACTCGTCCTCGGCGATCTTGCGCAGGATGCGGCGCATGATCTTCCCCGAGCGGGTCTTGGGCAGCCCGGGGGCGAACTGGATCAGGTCGGGCGAGGCGATCGGCCCGATATCCTTGCGCACCCAGGCGACCAGCTCCTTGCGAAGCGCATCGGAGGGCTCCTCGCCCTGCATCAGGGTGACGTAGGCGTAGATGCCCTGGCCCTTGATGTCGTGGGGATAGCCCACCACCGCGGCCTCGGAGACCTTCGGATGCGCGACGAGCGAGGACTCGACTTCCGCCGTGCCCATCCGGTGGCCCGAGACGTTGATGACGTCGTCGACCCGGCCGGTGATCCAGTAATACCCGTCGGCGTCGCGCCGGCAGCCGTCGCCCGAGAAGTAGCGGCCCGGGAAGGTCGAGAAGTAGGTCTGGACGAAGCGCTCGTGGTCGCCCCACACCGTGCGCATCTGGCCGGGCCAGGATTCGTCGATGCAGAGATTGCCCTCGCAAGGACCCTCCAGGACCTGGTTGTCGCCGTCCACGATCACCGGCTTGACGCCGAAGAACGGCCGGGTCGCCGAGCCGGGCTTGAGCGGGGTGGCGCCGGGAAGCGGGGTGATCAGGATGCCGCCGGTCTCGGTCTGCCACCAGGTATCGACGATCGGGCAGCGCTCGTCGCCGACGACCCGGTAGTACCATTCCCAGGCCTCGGGGTTGATCGGCTCTCCGACCGAGCCGAGCACCCGCAAGGAGGCGCGCGAGGTCTTCCTCACCGGCTCCTCGCCGGCGCCCATCAGCGAGCGGATCGCCGTCGGCGCGGTGTAGAAGATGTTGACCTTGTGCTTGTCGACCACCTCCCAGAACCGGGAGATCGACGGATAGGTCGGGATGCCCTCGAACATCAGGGTCGTGGCGCCGTTCGCCAGCGGCCCGTACAGGATGTAGGAATGCCCGGTGACCCAGCCGACATCGGCGGTGCACCAGTAGATGTCGCCCTCGTGGTAGTCGAAGACGTATTGGTGCGTCATCGACGCGTAGACGAGGTAGCCGCCGGTGGTGTGGACCACGCCCTTCGGCTGCCCGGTCGAGCCCGAGGTGTAGAGCAGGAACAGCGGGTGCTCGGCTTCGACATGGGTGACCGGGCACTCGTCGGTGACCTGGGCGGCGGCGGCATCGTAATAGACGTCGCGGACCGGATCCATCTCGACCGCGCCGCCGGTGCGGCGCACCACGATCACGTGGTCGACGCTGTCGGCGGGCAGGCGCTGGATCGCCGCGTCGACATTGGCCTTCAGCGGCACCTTGCGGCCGCCGCGCAGGCCCTCGTCGGCGGTGATGATCAGCTTCGAGTCGCAGCCCTGGATGCGGCCGGCGAGCGAATCCGGCGAGAAGCCGCCGAACACCACCGAGTGGATCGCGCCGAGCCGGGCGCAGGCCAGCATGGCGAAGGCGGCCTCGGGGATCATCGGCAGGTAGATGGTGACGCGGTCCCCCTTGGAGACGCCCCGGTTGCGCAGGACGTTGGCCATCCGGCACACCTCCGCGTGCAGCTCGCGGTAGGTGATGTGGCGCGATTCCGACGGGTCGTCGCCCTCCCAGATGATCGCCACCTGGTCGCCACGGGTGCCGAGGTGACGGTCGATGCAATTGTAGGCCGCGTTGGTGACGCCGTCGGAGAACCACTTGATCGAGACGTCGCCGGGGCCGAACGTCGTCTCCTTCACCTTGGCGTAGGGCGTGAACCAGTCGATCCGCTTGCCGTGCTCGCGCCAGAACGCCTCGGGATCGCGGATCGAGGCCTCGTACCAGGCCTGATACTTGGCCTCGTCGATATGCGCCCGTGCGCGCGCATCCTGGCTGACCTCGACGACCCGCTGGTTCATGGCGCTCCTCCCTCTGTGCCTTGCCCGGTCCGGACGGGCTAGTTTCAGCCGGTTTAGTCATCGGCTCGCCGCGCCCGCAACCGCTCATTCCGTCTAATGCAGAGCGGATGAATGCGCTCGCGCCGACGTAACGGCTACGGCGGCCCGGCTACTCGATGCAGCCGGTGCAGATGCCGGTATCGATCTTCCGCTGTATCGCGCGGTCGCGCTCGCGCAATTCCGGGGTCAGGCCGGCATCGGGGCCGAGTGCCGCGCCCGGCGGCTTGGTCTGGCCGACGCCGGTGGTCTCGCGCGGGGTGATGGAGCCGGTGACGCCCGGATCGCGCGCCGGTGGCTCGGTCTGCGCGAGGAGCGGGCCTGGAGCGAGGGCAACCGCCAGGAGGGCGGCGATGAGATGCGCATGACGCACGTGAGCCTCCTTCGATGGTCCGAAGCACCCGGAGACGGTCTCCAAGTTTCGCCAAGGACAACGTGAGGGCATCGCCCTGGGTTCGCGGTCAGTGCGTGCGTTCGAACACTCTGTCATCAAGCTCTGACGCCCAACCCTCCCCCGACGGAACTCGGGCTTGCCCGAGTTCCGCATCCCTGTGCCCAAGTCGGGCAAGCCCGACTGGGAACGGGGGGGGGGCCCTGCTGACGCAGGGCCGGGAGAGGGGCAGCGCGACGCTGAACCAGAGGGCGCCCGTCAGAACGGTTCAGTCCGATCCGGAAGCGGCGTCCCCTCTCCCGGCCCGCTCCGCAGGCCACCCTCCCCCGCAGAGGGGGAGGGTTCATGCTCTCG
>NZ_LABZ01000144.1 GCF_001043955.1 Methylobacterium tarhaniae
CGGCCTCGTCGACGAGGCCGCGCCAGGCGACGTAGCCGGCATAGAGCGGGGCGGCCTGCGGCGCGAAGAGCGCCCGCACCGTCGACCCGATCCCGTCCGCGCCGATCAGCAGGTCGCCCCGGACGCGGGATCCGTCGGCGAAATGCGCCGTCACCGCCTCCTCCGCCTCCTCGACCCGCACGAGGCTGCGGCCGGGATGGTAGGCACCCGCGGGCAGAGCCTGCTTGAGCAGGCCGTGGAGATGGCCCCAGGCGGTGAGAACCTGCGGCAGGGCGCGCTCGGCAACGAGCGTCCCGTCGGCGCCGAAGACCCGGCGCCCGGCCACCGCCACGCCGACCTCGGCCCGGTCGCGGTCGATCCCGGCGCGGGCGAGGATGTCGAACAGCTCCGGGTGCGTGACGATTCCGGCGCCGCGCCCGGACAGATCGCCGGCCGCCCGCTCGTGGATCTCGGCCTGCCAGCCGGCCCGGCGCAGCAGCAGGGCCGCGAACAGCCCCGCGAGCGAGCCTCCGACGATGATCGCCCGCCGACCGGCGGATCCCGCCTCGCTTGTCATCACGGCCCTCTCCGGGAACCGGGCGGCGCGAGAACCCGCGACGATCCGCCGACGAATGATCAAGCGATAAATTGCGGGGCGGGCCGCTCGGCGTCAAGCGCAGGCGATTGCCCGGACCTCCGGCGGCCCGGCCGAGGGGCGCGCAAGCCTCGCGCAACCCAGCCGATGCAGGGTCGTCCATTACTGGCAGGAGGTATTCAGCCATGGGCGAAGAGGTGATGACGGAAGAGCAGGCCGCCGAGCGCCTGGCCCATCATCTCCTGCGGGAGGCCTATCACGACCTCGCGGCGGTGCTGCTGAGCGCCAATGCCCGGGCGGCCGAGAGCCTGTTCCACGCCATCGAGCAGCGCACGGCGGACGCGCTCCGGACGATCGTCGCCGACCGGAGCGAGGGAGCCGCCTCGACCCGCATCGCCCGGACCGTCGGGATCGAACTCAACGCGCTGTTCGACGTCGCGCATGGCCGCACCGCGACGGCGGCGTCGCGGCGGGTGGCGTAGGCGCGATCGGCGCCGGGGCACGGCGCCGGGGCGAGGGCGGCAGGCTCACGCCGCGAGGGAGAGGCTGCCGAAATACGCGCGCCAATCGTAGAACGGCAATTGCTCAACCCTGCGGATATGGGCGGCCAGCGTCTCCGTCTCGAGGTTGATCGTCTCGCCGGTCGGCCAGTAGGTCACGGTCAGGCCGGTCTTGTGCAAGTCGGTCTTGTGCAAGTCGGTCTTGTGGTAGCGCAGGAAGGGCCGCGCCTCGAAGCGGTTCGGCCGGTCGGTCCTGCAGAAGTCGGGATGGGTGTGCCGCCACGTCGAGGGCGCCTGGCCGTCGGCGTAGGATCGCGGGATGCCCAGCAGTTCCTTGTCCTCCTCCCGGGTGACGGCCGTCACGATCGACTGGGTCAGGAGGAAGCGGCACAGGTTCTCGGGGCAGCAGATCTCCCGGGACTTGATGCCGTTGTAGATCATGCCGGCCAGGACGTTCGTCGGGATCGTATGCTCCTGGCGCAGAAGGTGGCTTTGCAGCCCTCCCGACTCCGCCAGCGCGACGATGCCCCCGCTCCGGTAGAGAGCGCCCAGGCAATGCCGATGGACGTGAAGCTCGAGCTCGTTGTGGAAGTGCCGGATCTTCATCGACACGGAATTCGTGGCCGTCCCCTTCCCGGTCGCCTCGGCCTCCGTCAGGCAGGCCGACGCCAGACGATAGATCGTCTCGACGCAGATCTTGATCCGCTCACGCCGTATCGGATCCGCGGCCATCTCGCCGATGCGGCGCAGACAATCATCGGGCGTGTCCGAACCGGTCAGTTCATAGCGCCGAGTGAGCTTCGGTCCGCGCGACATCGAGGGATCCCCTGTTCAGCAAGACCTTTCTGACGGGATCATCCTGCCAAAGATTTAATCCGACCCGCCGAAATCACTGTGTGACGTCGCGACCACGCAGAAGAGTGCGCGATAGTAAACGGACCGTGCGCAGGCATGACTTCGCCAATCGGTGGCCGCAACCATCCGGCCTACAGGAAGCTCTGCGGATCGACGTCGATCCCGACCCTGAGATTCCCCCGGACCTTCGGCCCGCGGGCGAGCCAGTCGCGCAGGTAGCCCTGCAGGTCGATCTCGCGCTCGGTCTTGACCAGGAGGCGGAAGCGGTAGCGCCCGCGCACCAGCGCGAGCGGCGCCTCGGCCGGCCCGAGCACCATCACGCCCGGCGGCGGCTCGGCGACGCGGGCGAGCGCCCGGCCATGGGCCTCGGCGGCCTCGCGGTCGGTGCAGGAGATCACCAGGGCCGCGAGGCGCCCGAAGGGCGGCAGGCCGGCGACCTCGCGGGCGGCCGTCTCCTCGGCATAGAAGCGCTCGGCATCGCCGGAGATCAGCGCCGCGATCACCGGGTGCTCGGGCTGGTAGGTCTGGACGAGGGCCCGGCCGGGCTTCTCGCCGCGGCCGGCGCGGCCGGTGACCTGCTGGAGCAGCTGGAAGGTGCGCTCGGCGGCGCGGGGATCGCCGGAGGTGAGGCCGATATCGGCGTCGAGCACGCCGACGAGGGTCAGGTGCGGGAAGTTGTGGCCCTTGGCGACGAGCTGGGTGCCGACGACGATGTCGCAGCCGCCCTCGGCCACGGTCTGGAGTTCGGCCCGCAAGCGTTCGGCCCCGCCGGGAAAGTCGCTCGACAGCACGATCACCCGCTTGTCCGGGAAGGTGGCGGAGACCTCCTCGGCGATGCGCTCGACCCCCGGCCCGCAGGCGGTCAGGTTGTCGAAGGTGCCGCATTCGGTGCAGGCCTCGGGCCGCCGCTCGGCATGGCCGCAATGGTGGCAGACCAAAGCCCGGCGGAAGCGGTGCTCGACGAGCCAGGTCGAGCAGTTGGGGCATTGGTAGCGGTGGCCGCAGGCCCGGCACAGGGTGAGGGGCGCGTAGCCGCGGCGATTGAGGAAGAGCAGGGCCTGCTCGCCCCGCGCATTGGTCTCGGCGATGGCGGAGACCAGGCTCGGCGACAGGTAGCGCCCGCGCGGCACCTTCTCGGCGCGCATGTCGATGGCGCGGATCTCCGGCAGGCGCCGGCCGCCGAAGCGCTCCGGCATCACCACCCGGCGGTAGCGGCCGCGCTCGGCATTGACCCGGGTCTCGATCGCGGGCGTGGCCGAGGCCAGCACCACGGCGGCGTGTTCGAGCTTGCCGCGCACCACCGCCATGTCGCGGGCATGGTAGCAGACGCCGTCATCCTGCTTGTAGGCGCCCTCGTGCTCCTCGTCGACGACGATCAGGCCGAGCTTGCGGAAGGGCAGGAACAGGGCCGAGCGGGCCCCCACCACCACCTGCACCTCGCCGGAGGCCACGCCGGCCCGGATGCGCTCGCGCCGCCGCCCGCCGACCCCTGAATGCCAGGCGGCGGGTCGCACGCCGAAGCGCTTGGCGAAGCGGTCGAGGAACTGCGCCGTCAGGGCGATCTCCGGCATCAGCACCAGGGATTGCACGCCCCGGCGCAGCGCCTCGGCCACCACCTCGAAATACACTTCCGTCTTGCCCGACCCCGTCACGCCTTCGAGCAGCGTCACGCCGCCCTCGCCCGAAGGCCCCCCGCCGGGGGGCGGCGCGGTGAGCGTGGCGATCAGAGCCCTGGCCGCCTCGGCCTGGGGCTCCGAGAGGGCGTCGTGCGGATGGTCGGGATCGGGCGGTTCGGCGACCCGGTCGGGCGCCAGCGCCACGGTCTCCAGCACGCCGTCGTCGATGAGCCCGTCCACCACGCCGGCGCTGACCCCGGCCTCGAGCGCCAGCGCCCGCTTGCCCCGGACCACGCCGTCGGCCGCCACCACCACCACCTTGCCCCGGGCCGGGGTCATCCGGCTCGGCGGCATCCCGGTCGCCCGCACGCCGACCTTGGCCGTCTCGGTGCGGCTCTCCTCCGGCAGGCGCAAGGCCATGGCCAGGGCCGAGCCCTTCGGCGCCAGGGTGTAGCGGGCGATCCAGTCGACGAGGCGGCGGAGCGCCGGACTCAAGGGCTCGACGCCGACCCGCCCGCTGACGCGGCGCAGGTTGGAGCCGGCGCCGTCGCGCAAGGACCACACCACGCCCACGATCTCCCGCGGCCCGAGCGGCACCTGCACCACGTCCCCCTCCTGGAGGCTGAGCTCGGGCGGCACGGCGTAGCTGTAGGCCTGGTCGAGGGCGAGCGGGATCAGGACGTCGGCGATCGGGGCGGTCATCGAGGCTTCGGAGCGGGCGGCGTTGCCCGGTCATATAGGAACGGTCACGCCGGCTCGCCGCCGGACGCCTCCTCGTCCTCGCCGATCCGCCGCCGCACGCCCCATTCGGCCAGCACGGCGTTGAGGTCGTCGAGGACGAAGTGACGGGCGCTGTCCTGGTCGTAGCCCTCCTCCAGGAGGGAATCGTACTCCGTGAAGACGTGGCGGGCGTAGGCGACCATCCCGAGCCAGGCCGCGGTCTCGGGCGCGGCGCCGCGCAGGCCGGTGCTCGCCAGGGCCCGGTCGACGATCGCCTCCGCCTCGAAATCCGGCACCCGGGGTGCGAGGCGGGCGAGCGCCGCCTCCACCGCCTCGCGGCGGGTCGGGAGCGCGCGGGGCGAGGGATCGGGGCGGCGGCTCATCGGCGTCCTCGCAGGCGCGGGCGGGCGGGCGACCCTGCCGGAGCGAGGTGGCCCTGTCACCCCCGGGGCGCACGGACGCGACGACAAGGGACGTCCATCGCCGGCGCGGATGCGCCGATCGGCGCCGGTGTCCCTTCCGGCGGAAAAATGCATAAGGTGGGGAATTGTCCCTTTCCGGCCACCCGCGTCCCGCGGGCGGCCCCGAGACCTCGCCATGCGCCTCCTCCTCGCCACCACGCTCCTCGCCGGCACTCTCCTGGCCCTCGCCGCCGGCACCGCCGCGGCGCAGACCGAGATCCCCGCGCCGCCCGGATCCGCGCCCGCAGGCGTCACCGCGCCCGAGGCGGCGCCGGCCGCCCCCGCGACCGGCCGGCGCCAGCCCCGCCGGGTCGACGGCACCAACCAGGCCGCGGCCGGCCCGGCCGTCGCCAAACCCGCGGTGGCCAAGCCCGAATCCGGGGACTCCCTGCGCAAGGCCCAGGCCGCCACCGCCGCCCGCGACAAGGCCTGGGACGTGCGGATGAAGCGCACCCTCGGGTCGATCTGCCACGGCTGCTGAGCCCGGGCGGGAGGCCCGACGCGGGAGGCGCGCCGATGATCCGCTTCGAGGGCGCAGCCAAGACCTATGCCGGGCAGGCCCGGCCGGCGCTCGACGCCTTCGACCTCGCGGTCGAGGCCGGCACCACCTGCGTGCTGATCGGCCCCTCGGGCTGCGGCAAGTCGACCGCCCTGCAGATGGTCAACCGGCTGGTGGCGCCGAGCGCCGGGCGGGTCCTGGTCGAGGGGCGCGACGTCGCCGGGCTCGACCCGATCGCCCTGCGCCGCCGCATCGGCTACGTGCTCCAGGGCGTCGGGCTTTTTCCGCACCGCACGGTGGCCCAGAACGTCGCGACGGTGCCGGGCCTCCTCGGCTGGACGCGGGCGCGGATCCTGGAGCGGGTCGACGCGATGCTCGACCTCGTCGGCCTCGATCCCGGCGAGTACCGCGACCGGCGGCCGGACGCGCTCTCGGGGGGACAGCGCCAGCGCGTCGGCGTCGCCCGGGCGCTCGCCGCCGACCCGCCGGTGCTGCTGATGGACGAGCCGTTCGGCGCCGTCGACCCGGTGGCCCGCGCCCGCCTCCAGGACGAGGTCCGGGGGATTCTGGGCCGGCTCAACAAGACCGTGCTGATGGTCACCCACGACATCGACGAGGCAGTGCGGATGGGCGACACGGTGGCGCTGATGCGCGAGGGGCATCTCGTCCAGGTCGCGCCGCCCGCGACCCTGCTCGCCGCCCCCGCCGACGCCTTCGCGGCGGAGTTCGTCGGCGGCGACCGGCTGCTGCGCCGCCTCTCCCTGCTACCGGCCCGCGACCATGCCGGGCGCGAGGCCGCCGGGGACGCGCCGCGCCTCGACCCCGACGCTTCGCTCAAGGATGCCCTGGCCCTGATGCTGGCGAGCGGGCGGGAGCGGGTCGGGCTCGGCGACGGCTCGGTGACGCTGTCGGCCTTGCGCGAAGCGGCGGAAGATGGTCGGCCGGCGTGAAACTTTATCTGCGGCCCCCGATGGTGTAGGCGCGGCGATCCGTTCCGCCCGTCCGCGGCGCGCGCCCGTCACGGGTGCGACGCCGCCCCCGAGGTCGCCCCCGATGTCCACCCGCCTCGCCGACACCTTCGCCCGCTGCCGCGCGGAGAACCGCGCCGCCCTCGTCACCTACGTGATGGCGGGCGATCCCGACCCCGAGACCTCGCTCCGGGTGCTGCGCGCCCTGCCGGAGGCCGGGGCGGACATCGTCGAGTTCGGCCTGCCCTTCACCGATCCGATGGCGGACGGGCCGGCGATCCAGGCGGCGGGCCTGCGGGCGCTCAAGGGCGGCCAGACCCTCGCCCGCACCCTGGAGCTGGTGCGCCGCTTCCGGGACGAGAATGCCGGCACGCCGGTGATCCTGATGGGCTACTACAACCCGATCTACACTTACGGCGTCGCGCGCTTCCTCGACGACGCCAAGGCGGCCGGGGTCGACGGGCTGATCGTGGTCGACCTGCCGCCGGAGGAGGACGACGAGCTCTGCCTGCCGACGATCCAGGCCGGGCTCGCCTTCATCCGTCTCGCCACCCCGACCACCGACGAGGCGCGCCTGCCGGCCGTGCTCGCGAACACCGCGGGCTTCGTCTACTACGTCTCGATCACCGGCATCACCGGCACGGCGACCCCGGATTTCGGCGTGGTGGCCGGGGCGGTCGAGCGCATCCGCCGCCACACCGACCTGCCGGTGGTGGTCGGCTTCGGGGTGAAGACCGGGGAGCATGCCGCGGCCATCGCCCGCTCCGCCGACGGCGTGGTGGTGGGCTCGGCGATCGTCGACGCGCTCGCCCGCTCCCTCGACGGCGAGGGCCGGGCCGGCACGGGCTCGGTCGAGGCGGTGACGACGCTCGTGCGCGACCTCGCCGCCGGCATGCGCGCCGGGCGCGCGGGCTGAGCCGCATCCCCATATCAAGCCTGACGAAACCGACGGCCGAGGAGCGATCATGGTCGAGGCGATGAACTGGATCTCCGAGGTCGTGCGCCCGAAGATCAAGACGCTGTTCAAGCGCGAGACGCCGGAGAACCTCTGGGTGAAGTGCCCGGAGACCGGCCAGATGGTGTTCCACAAGGAGGTGGAGGCCAATGGCTGGGTGATTCCCGGCTCCGAGCACCACCTGCGCATCACCGCGCAGCAGCGCCTCAAGCTGATGTTCGACCAGGGCACCTGGCTCGACGTGCCGCTGCCCGAGGTGGCGCCCGACCCGCTGAAGTTCCGCGACGAGAAGCGCTACGCCGACCGGCTCAAGGACGCCCGCGCCAAGACCGGCATGACCGACGCGTTCAAGGTCGGGTTCGGGCGGGTCTCGGGCCTGCCGATGACGCTGGCGGTGCAGGATTTCGGCTTCATGGGCGGCTCCCTCGGCATGGCGGCCGGCGAGGCCTTCGTGCGCGGCGCCGAGACGGCGCTCGAGAAGCGCACGCCCTACGTGCTGTTCGCGGCCTCCGGGGGCGCGCGGATGCAGGAGGGCATCCTGTCCCTGATGCAGATGCCCCGCACCACCGTGGCGGTGCGCCGGCTCAACAACGCCCGCCTGCCCTACATCGTGGTGCTGACGAACCCGACCACCGGCGGCGTCACCGCTTCCTATGCGATGCTGGGCGACGTGCACCTCGCCGAGCCCGGGGCGCTCATCGGCTTCGCCGGCCCGCGGGTGATCGAGCAGACCATCCGCGAGAAGCTGCCCGACGGCTTCCAGCGCGCCGAGTACCTGAAGGAACACGGCATGGTCGACCAGGTGGTGCACCGGCGCGACCTGAAGGGAACGATCGCGCGCCTGTGCGGCCTGCTGATGCAGGTGCCGGTCGAAGGCGCGGTGCAGGCCGAAGCCAGGCCGGAGGCGAGGGCCGACGCGAAGCCGGAGACCAAGGCCGTCCCGGCCTGAAGCGACGCGCGGGGCCCGTGCCGGCCGACGGCGTGAGCCTCGGCAGAGCCGCATGGCGCGACTCTGCCGGGCTCGTCGTCCCTGCATCGTTCTCGACGCCGAACCGGCGACCGCCTCGGCACCGGCCATCCGTGGCCGGCGGAACGGTGCCCGGGCCCGAGCAGGCTTGCCTCGGCGAGCCACGCCTCGTCCGCCGCGGTTCTCGTCGTATCGCAGAGTTCCGTCGCGAGACCGGCGGCCGCCTTTGCGCCATCTGCCCAGCTTGCGGGCCTGCCCCGCCTCTGATCCTCTCATGCGCCCCGCCGCCCGACCGGCGGCGAGGGAGGTCGAGATCCCCCCGCGAGAACGCCGATGGAATCCTCCGACGCCCTGATGGCGCGCTTCCTGGCCCTGCACCCGCGCACCATCGACCTGTCGCTGGGCCGGATCGAGCGCCTGCTCGCGGCCCTCGGCCATCCCGAGCGGCGCCTGCCGCCGGTGATCCACGTGGCGGGCACGAACGGCAAGGGCTCGACCATCGCCACCATGCGGGCGATCCTGGAGGCCGGCGGACTCTCGGCCCATGTCTACACCTCGCCTCATCTCGTGCGCTTCCACGAGCGCATCCGCCTCGGTGCGGTCGGCGGCGGCCGCTTCGTGCCCGAGGACCGGCTGGCGGAGGCCTTCGCCCGGTGCGAGGCGGTGAATGCCGGCGCACCCATCACGGTGTTCGAGATCACCACCGCCGCGGCCCTGCTGCTCTTCGCCGAGGCGCCCGCCGACGTGCTGCTGCTGGAGGTGGGCCTGGGCGGCCGCGTCGACGCCACCAACGTCATCGACAAGCCGGCCTGCGCCGTGGTGACGCCGATCGGCCGCGACCACGCCGAGTATCTCGGCGACACGGTCGAGGCGGTGGCGGGGGAGAAGGCCGGCATCTTCAAGCGCGGCTGCCCCGCGGTGATCGCCCCGCAGGACTACGCCCAGGCCGACGCGGTGCTCTGCGCCCGGGCCGAGGCCGTGGGCGCCGGGCCGATCCTGGTCGGCAACCAGGATTTCTCCGCCCACGAGGAGCGCGGCCGGCTGGTCTACCAGGACGAGGACGGGCTCCTCGACCTGCCGCGGCCGAAGCTCGCCGGGCGCCACCAGATCGTCAATGCCGGCACGGCGATCGCGGCGCTGCGCGCCGCGGGTTTCGGCGATATCGGGATCGAGGCGTTCGAGGCGGGGCTCACCTCCATCGAGTGGCCGGGCCGGCTGCAGCGCCTGCGCCAGGGCCGCCTCGCCGGCCTCGTCCCGCCGGGCGCGGAACTCTGGCTCGACGGCGGCCACAACATCGATGGCGGGCGCATCCTCGCCGCCGCGATGGCGGACCTGCAGGAGCGCGGCGACGCGCCGCTCGTGCTCGTCTCGGGCCTCCTCGGCACCAAGGACGCGGAAGGATTCCTGGCCAACTTCGCCGGCCTCGCCCGCTTCCTGGTGGCGGTGCCGCTGCCGGGCCAGATGGCGGCGCGGCCGGCCGAGGAGGTCGCGGAGATCGCCGGGCGGGTGGGCCTGAGCGCCGCGACGGCGCCGAGCCTCGAGGCGGCCCTGGTCTCGTTGCGCGACCGGGCCTGGGAGCGCCCGCCCCGGGTGCTGATCTGCGGCTCGCTCTATCTCGCCGGCGCCGTGCTCGCCGCCAACGGCACCCCGCCGACCTGACGGCGCCGCACCCTGCCCGAAACCGCGCCGGGCCCGCCCGGTGGATGCGCTGGATGGTTTGCCGGCAGGCTTGACATTCCCCCGCATCCGCCTCCCACAGGCCGTGTCATTGCTACACCGATGTGGCCGAAGCGCTACATCGTACGCCACGGAAATGGTCTAGCTTGCTCTCGATCGGGGAACCTGCTGGGGACCATCATGAAGAAACTCCTGAGTGCTTTCGCTGCCTTCACCGCGCTGACCGCCGCCGCTTCGGCTGCCGATCTGCCGCGTCGCGTTGCTCCGCCGCCGGTGTTCACGCCGGTTCCGGTCTTCACCTGGACGGGCTTCTACGCCGGTTTCAATGCCGGCTACGGCTTCGGCACCGATGACCGTCGCGCCGGCCCCGTCGTCGCCGTCGGCCCGGCCACCGGCCTCGTCGCCCCCGGCACCAGCGCCGTGATCGCCTTCGGCGGCCGCAACAGCACCGACGGCTTCGTCGGCGGTGGCCAGATCGGCTACAACTACCAGTTCACCCCGGGCTCGGGCATCGTCGTCGGCATCGAGGCCGACGCCCAGTACGTCGATTTCGGTCGTGACCGGAACCGCTTCGTGTCCACCAGCCCGCTCGCCGCGCAGCAGGTGTTCAACCCGAACGGCCTGTCGGGCCTCGACTTCTTCGGCACCGTCCGTGGCCGCCTCGGCTACGCCTGGGACCGCACCCTCGTGTACGCCACCGGCGGTTTCGCCTACGGCTCGGGCGGCGGTCGCGACTTCGGCCTGCCGAACCGCTCCACCGACGACTTCCAGACCGGCTGGACCGTCGGCGGCGGCGTCGAGTACGCCCTGCCCACCGACTCGTTCCTGAACTTCTTCAAGTCGAACGCGGTCACCCTGAAGGTCGAAGGCCTGTACGTGAACCTGGATCGCGGCAACGGCCTGAACGGCGCCTTCGCGGTGAACAACGCCGGCGCCATCATCACCACGACCTCGCCGGGCGTGGTCGTGGTCAACGCTGGCCAGACCCGTCGCGACACCGAGTTCGCGGTGGTCCGCGCCGGCCTGAACTACAAGTTCGGCACCTACTAAGCCGAACCGACGGTTCGATCTTCGGGGAGCCCGGCCGCAAGGCCGGGCTCTTCGCGTTAGAGCGCTGGACGATCCGGCACCGGCCCGGACCTCGTCAGCGCGAGCGCGCCAATTTATGCTCAGAACCAACCTCCACTCACGCCTGGAGGTGCGTTTGTAAGTTGGTGGACCGATTTTATGATGAGATGCACACCAAGAAACATCAAAGACCCAAGCTCGATACCAGAAGAAAATAAGAAATATTGCAACAGTTACGCCAAAGCGGTGAACGATTTCTTTGGAACCAGTGACGGCGGTTTTGCAATAGCTCCAGATGCCACTCGTAGAATGAACGATATAAAGCACGTTGTCGTTCCAGGAGGCGAAGCGCCATGCGATGGCACCACTCACGTTCCAGAGAACGACAAATACAAAGGGCAGAGAACAATCGCTCAAGGCACTAGTAGACTGATATGCACAAGACCTGTTCCTGCCAGTTTGAGAATTCAAAAAGTTACGTGCATGGTTGAAGGCTGAAACATTCCTGCTGATAGTTGTCGCAGCAAAGGTGATACAAGTGATTGTAATCATGCTGCTACGGTTTATTTAACAGTTGATTACTCAAATGAGGGTCGGCATTACTGCTGCTGGGCATACAATCAAGCTACCCAAGATCGTCTTTTTAGCGTGTCGTTCAAGTAGTTATTATATTTTGTTTTCTGGAAACAAATTACGCTTACGAGAACTGATTGTGCCATCAACGGAAAGCAGCGCCTCACGGCGTCCCATGAAGCGACCGCAATGATTATCGAAAATGCGAAAGGCAAGTACAACTGTCGTACGGCAATGGATTTAGAAAGTCGTGCTTATGCTTAAGTCTTGAGACCGCAAAATGGCTGATGTTCGCTGCTCGATGCCTCGTGGATGAGCGCCAGGGGTAAAAACCTGATCAGCTTGGCACTGCGAGGGATCGCTCGCGACCCCTCCCGGACGTTCGAGCCCGCATCTCGCAACGCCCGGAGTTGATAAGGAAGCGGCCCTCAGCAGCGACTTTCAGTTGAGACTTATGGATGATCTAAGGGCTAGACCGATCCGCCATTTCAGCTTTTCCTGAAGCCTTTGCTTTTTGTAAATGACCGCTCCTTAATAGGAATGGGCTGTCATGGCTGCCGCTGTCGGCGGATGCTGTGTTGACTGGGACTACTAGTTTTTAGAGGATAGAAGATATTGCAACCGGATCGCTTAAGCCACCTTGACGGTCTCCGAGGATTCGCCGCCCTAAGTGTTGTCTTATTTCACTTCATGTCAGCCTTAGTCCCATTTTTGGTGCCGGAGCAGCAAGGGAATGCGGCATGGATCTCTTACAGCCCCATAGCTGTGCTCTGGAATGGAACTTTTGCCGTCTCTGTATTTTTTGTCCTGAGCGGATTTGTTTTGACTAATGCCAGTCAGCGCAAGTCAGACCCTCTATGGGTCAATGTTGTCATTCGATACTTGCGCTTGGCGGTTCCGGCTTTGTTAAGTACTATTTTTGGCTGGATACTATTGAATATTCTCCCTACACAAGCGAGCGCGCTCCACGAAATCACGCATAGCCGCTGGCTCCTCTGGACTTATCAGGGCGACATCCCAAATTTCTTGATTGCTATTTACAGCGGGGCTATCGAGATCTTTTCAAGAGGAGGCTCATATTTCAATAACGTGTTGTGGACGATGCGCCCTGAATTATTTGGCTCCATTCTGTGTTTTATAGTCTGTCTGTGCAAGAACGCAAGAAATAGGATAATTATATCTTCTATTTTTTTCATAATCATCTTTATATCGAAGAAGTACGAATATGAAAGTTTTATAATAGGTATATATCTGCGAGAAGCTTGGATTGCGAGGCAATTGACATCAAAATTTGCGACACTGGCTATGATGATCGGCCTCATCATCGGATCGCAGAGCGGGGACTCTGCTGATAAATTGGGACTTGACTGGCTCCCAGAGTTTCTAGCAGTAGGCACTAAGAACAGCATGCTCTATCCGATGGCTGCCGGATTGGTTGTATATGGATGTATAGTCTCCACTACTGCGGCCTACGCGCTCTCTGGGAAACTGGGCTCGTTCCTAGGGTCGATTTCGTTCCCGCTGTACTTAATTCATGTACCCATAATATACACAATTTTTTCCTACCTGTATCTCCTTACATTCGATAGCAAAATCTATCAATTTCTTGTTTTTACATTTGTTTTCGCGGCGATGATCTTTCTTGCTTATACTGCTGAAGTATTCGTGGAAAGACCATTTCTAAGGAAACTGGGGAAACTACGCCATATGTTGAACGATATGAATTCACACCTCCGGGGGCGAAGCCGAAGAGCTACTTGACGGCATCATATTGAGCGCGGCCGAACAGTAACGATCGTTTCATACTTATCGCGATCGAAACTCAACGCTGATTAGTAGATCGGATGCTTCGGGTCGCGGAACAGACATTCGCCTTGCAATCGATCAACGACCGCTACCTACCATCAGCGGCCCTCCATACGCTTGAGCCTGACGACCTCGCACCACACCGCGCCGCCCCAGCGCCGGCCGCCGGCCGCCGCGGCCTTGGCGACCAGGACCTGCACGGAGATGGGCATGTCGGCCGCCGCTGCGGCCTGGAGGATGCGGAAGCCCTTGGCGTCGGCGATGCCGGAGAACGAGGCGTTCCATCCTGGGCCTTGAGGAAGGAGCAGCGGCTGGGCACCTGGTCGGGGGCGTCGGCCTCCGGCACGGTGGCGTCGTCGAGCTCGTTGACCCACTCGATCTCCTCGGTGGTGATCATCGCCACGAAGTCGGGGGTGGTGTCGGCGGCGGAGGCCTTGAGCAGGACGCGCAGCGCCAAGCAGCTCGCACGGGACGAGTGAGCCATGCCCCTGGAAACCACCCCCTGGGAGGTCATCTGGCCGCTGCCGGGGATCGGGCGGCCATGCGCGTCGAGGGCGTCGTGCTGGCGCGGGCACAGGCAGGGCAGGGCGCGCCGATGCCGGACGGCGGCAGGATCGTCGGCGCGCCCGCACAGCCGACGTCATGGATCGGCAGGCCCTTCGTCCAAGCGCTCGGTGATGATCGCCGCATGGATGCCGGGGCAGAGCACGTGCTGCTCCTGCCCCGACCAGCGAGACAGGTATTCCGACAGGCCGCGATACTTCGGGTTGTCGAGCAGGTAGCCGACCCGCGCCTGGTGCCAGCGCCCGCCGCGGGGGGCCGCGTGGCGCCCGAGACGCCCGGATCGGCGATGACCGCGCCCAGCTCGTCGCCCTGCGACAGGGCGAAGGCGCGCAAAGCCTTGTCCTGCCCCTCGAGGCCGTGGCCGCTGGTCGCCTGCTCCTCGGTCGAGACCCGGGCGTAGGTTACCGCCCGTATGCTGGTCTCGGCCTGCGCCGCGGCCGCGGCCTTGGTGCGCGCACGCAGCCGGCCGACGCCATCAAGCCTCTGATATAATTGAGTTTTGTCGGATATCAGAATGGTGGCGCAACGCCACAAACCGATACTCTTGAATGTGCGCTATCGCGGCTTGGCGAGCCGTCGGCGCCGGGCCTCAACCGGCCCCACGCGCCCATCCATCCGCACCAGGGCCGCGGCGGATCGGCCCGAACCCCTGACGGCTGCCGTTCACGCCTCGACGGGCGCGGGACGCAGCCTGCGTGACCGTGCGATGGCCGCACGGAGGGCCTGGCCGACCTCCTCGACGGAGTAGGGCTTGCGAACGAGCGTGAAGCCGTGCTCCTCCTGCGCCAGCACGTGGCTGTAGCCGGAGGTCAGCACCACCGGCAGGTCCGGGTGGATCGCCCGCAGCCGCCTGGCCAGCGCTATCCCGCCCATGCCCGGCATCACCACGTCCGAGAACACGGCGTCGAACCGGCTCGGCGCAGCCTCGATCTCGGCGAGCGCAGCCTCCGCCGTCGGGGCCAGGGTCGTGCCGTAGCCGAGGTCGTCCAGGATCTGCGCGCAGAAGCGCCCGATCTCGGCATTGTCCTCGACCACCAGGATGCATCGATGGTCGGGCTCCGCTGCCGGGCCCTCGGGCTCGGGCGCGGAGCCCGTCACGTCCGCATCGTCCTCGGCTTGCGGCAGGTACAGCGTGAAGGTGCTGCCTCGCCCGACGACACTGGCGACGTCGATGTCGCCGCCCGACTGCTTGGCGAAGCCGATGACCTGCGACAGCCCCAGGCCGGTGCCTTTGCCGACCTCCTTCGTCGTGAAGAACGGCTCGAAGATCCGGGCGAGATGCGCCTCGGCGATCCCCGAGCCGGTATCCGCGACCGAGACCGCCACGAAGGGCACCGACGAGCCACTATGGCCGCGGATCGCCGGCTTGGCGCGCCCGCACGTCAAGCCGATCGTCAGCGTGCCTGCTCCCTCCATGGCGTCACGCGCGTTCACGGCGAGGTTCACGAGCGCCGTCTCGAATTGGGTGGGGTCGGAACGCACCAGGCAGCGCGTCTCGGGCAGCTCGGTCACGATCCTGATGCGGGCTCCCGTGAGAGCGTCCAGCATCTGGGCGATGCCCCGAATGCGGTCGGCGGCATCGAACACCTCGGGCTGGAGCGCCTGGCGCCGGGCGAAGGCGAGCAGCTGCGCGGTCAGCTTCGCGGCCCGGGTGACGGTGTCGGAGACCGTGTCCAGGTAGCGGCGGCGACGCTCCTCCGGCAGGTCCTGCCGGTGCAGCAGGTCCACCGAGGATCGGATGATCGTCAGCAGGTTGTTGAAGTCGTGGGCCACGCCGCCGGTGAGCTGGCCGATCGCCTCCATCTTCTGCGACTGCAGCAGGGCGTCCTGCGCCTGCGCGAGCGCGAGGGTCCGCTCCGCCACCCGCCGCTCCAGGGCCTCGTTCATGCCCTGCAGGGCCTCGCGCAGCGTCCGTTCCGCGACCGCGCGCCGGTCGATGCTGCGCGCCATCCGGATGGCCAGCGCGGCGAGCCAGAGCGTGAGGAGGATGATCAGGAGGGCCGTCCCGGTCTCCGCCGCGATCAGGCCGGTGCGCGCCGCGGTGAGCTGCAGCCAGCCCAGCGCCAGCGGCGCGACCACGACGGTCGGCAGGAGGTGGCGCGTCAGGGCCCCCGCCTCGCCCGTGCCGAGGATGGTGGCCACCCAGGGCCGGTTGGGCCGGCTGAACAGGACGCCGAGCGACAGGACGCTCATCGTGACGGCGGTCACGAGCGCCATGCGGGAGAACGGCCCTTCCTGGAAGGCACCGAGGCTGTAGGCATAGCCGAGGCCGCCGGCGGAGGCGGTGACGAGACCGCTCACGTTGGCGAACGTGCCGGACAGACGCAGGCGCCGATTGCCGGCGTCCTGGAGCAGCAGACCCGCAGCGATGCCCAGGAGGCTCAAGGCCGTGGCCAGGGCGACGCCGCTCTGGGGCCCGAGCGGTCCGAACACCAGGCGCTGGGCCCAGTCGTCGACGCGGATCCCGCCCGGGGGAACGTAGCGCAGGAGCCCCGTGAGGCCGATCACCGCCGCGGCGGCAGCGAGCCCACGGCCGACCCGGCGGGTGGTCCGGGAGGCTCCGGGCACCGTCGCGATCAGAAGCGACGACCCGAGCAGGAGCGCGCCGATGGCCGTCAGGACGACCATCGGCGGCTGTCCGGGGATGAACTGCCTGAGGATCGGGACGTCGAGCCACCACCCGGCCAGGGCGCTCAGGGCGGCGGCGATGCCGAAGGCGCCGCTCGCCCGCGCGAACCACCGGGCCCGTTGCGTGACCCGCAGCGGCTGGACCGGCAGCCGAGGCGCGCCGGCCGCGGGCGCAGGATCAGCCATTCGACACCGGCCGGGCAGGCCTTGATCCTGCCCTCCAACCCGTTCGCCCGTCTCCGCCGTGACTCTGCATCGCAACCCAAGCACATCCATCCGACCGGGATCCCGACGTGCCTCGGCAAGTCTGTCGCACCGGTCGAAACTGAACGCGCGAGGGTGAGCGTCGTTCGCAGCCTCCGATATGTGCGGCTTGCAGCCCTCGCAGACGCGGAGGGCAACGACGGCACGGTCGAGCCGATCGGGTCAGGCGACCTTACCGCCGCCGCGTCACGCGCATCCGGGCGAGCGCGGCCTGTGCCTGCCGCTCCGCCGCCCGCCCCATCCGCGGCCTCGCCCGGCGCCGCGGCCGAGCCGA
>NZ_LABZ01000145.1 GCF_001043955.1 Methylobacterium tarhaniae
AAAACCTAAGCGCGGCGGTATTAATCCACCGTTAGCCTCGAGATTCAAGTTCAACCGATTATAACCTTGCGCACCGCCAATACCAGAACAGCAACAGAGTGAATAATTGCCTTTAACAGTTATTGTACCCGATACAGGACTGCTCTTGCCAATTATTATTACCGACCCTAACGACCCGCAGAAATTAATTTTAAGATCCAAGCCAGACTGCTGCTCATCGTAAACAATAATATTTCCGGACCCGCAATCACCTAACACTTCTATCCCGCAATCTAGGCGTGAACAAGCATGTACACGATGCACTTTGATCGACTTGAATACAGGCGCGCTCAGATCAGGCTGGAAGGGGGGAATGAGAGCAGCAATATCAGCCGGCAGCACATCCGACAGCATGCTTAAGACTGCGCCCGAGTTCATGTCAACGAACCTTGCGAGATTAAGCTCAAAACCTTCACATATATTTGTTGCGGGCTGAGTTGAAGTTGGACTTCGACGCATGATTGCCGCTCTTGCAATTTATCAACATCAAGCAACCTGCGTTTGCTCATCTGTCACCTGTCACTAAGTTTGGAGTAGGCCTGTCTACCATTTACCGCTTGGTCGAGATGCAAAACAGGAGGGTCAAACGCCAGTTCGCAGCATCAACGTTCCTCATTAAGAGCACCTATCTAAACCGCCTCTGCGCCAGCAGTTTCAATCACTTAGCGGGCGCGAAAACCGGTTGTGTTAGGAGTTCTAAGCATTCGCCCCCACAACTCCTGGCGAGCTCCGTCCGAGCGCTTGGTTCCCACCTTCCCTGTGTAACGGCAAAGCGTCGGCCCAGTCCAGAACAGAGGCGCGCGGTTGAGACACAAAGACATTGGCTATCATCCTCGTCTGCGCCCGAATGGTACGTTTCAACGGCTATATACCTGAGGCAGACGCCAGAGATCGAGCGGTCGCACCCCAAAATCCGAAGCACAACATTAGTACTATTTCCGGAGTCGAAGTTGCTAAGCCGGCTTCGAAAGATCGAGGTCAGACTTGTACTCTTCTTCGTCTCCAACGCAAGTAGCGTTCTCGATCGCGTCAATTAGCTCAACAACTTTTCGCGCCACAGCTCCGGTGAAATGGGCTTTCTCGATCAATTCGAGCAGAATTGCACGATGATCTTCTTTGTCGATAATCATTATTTTACCCTATTTAGTGGATGACAGCCAGCTTTCTTTCTGCTCCGCTACTATCTTTGACTAATATATAACCAGCCACCTCAACTGAAGGCGACGCCTGGAACGTACCAAACTGTACTAAGCCAGATCCCGTAGTTCTCAGCATCAGGCCAGCATTCTCGCCGACGGCTTCGATTGCGGGCGATGCTCCTTCTGAACTGCTACTAATCAGCAACCATTTAGAAGATTGGGCGTCACCTCGGAACGCCATGATAGGCCTTCCATTCGATCCAAGATAATCTATCCTATCGTTACTAAATATCTGCAGAACGGACCCAGCAGCATCGGTGACATCCGATCTGATCGCAGCGCCAAGTCGACCATCTGGAACGTACCATGCAACAGCATGCCCCTTAGCCATTCTCAACGCGTTCGCGGTACCTACCCGGCCATCCGTTCCTGTAATTGCGTCAGAACCGATTATTATGCCCGCGTTCCAGGTGTGCTTATTTTTTAATACGACAAGGGCAGCGTTGCTTGGATTTGCTGGCTTTCCACCGTAGGCATCATCTCCACCGGCTGCAAGCCAGACACCATAGACACCGTACGTCAATCGATAAGGATTAGAAGTGTAATCGTTACCTTTGTTTTTGGCAGCTACTTCAAGTCCATATGACTGAGTAGGGGACGTGGCCTCGTGTTGTACGTCAGCATAAAGAGCCCATCCAGGACGCCTGCGACTGCCATCTACCACAACGAACCCACCTACTCCCACCGAAGCAGCGTTGCTTAAATCATCGCTATCCGAAACCCGGGACATACCAACCACGGCTAAACCGCCACGATCCTGCATGACAGCAAATTGTGCATCTCTGGGCGCCCAAGAAGCTCCAAATGATCCATTCGGAAGCCAAGTAGAGTTGCCACCAGCACGACTGGTTGGCATTTCTGCTGCCGCCCCAACGAAGACCCGACCGGGAAATCTTGTAGTTGTTGGTATTTTACCATCAACATCAGACCAGAACGGCGCGCGTTCAGCACTCTGCGATCGAGAGTCACGTGCTTTAACGGAAATTGGAACGCTTATAGATCCTCCCACAAGACCGGAAATAAATGTGCGTCGTGACCCAGGCATAACTTGACCCTAAGATTGCGCCAGATATCTGTTGTATTCACCAACATAATACTCATAGCCTTCTCTATGCGCGGTTAGCAAGTCGCGCATCGCCTCTGCTTCTTCAGTCGAGGCTTTACCGGAGAGTATATCAGAAATTCGGTGAGGCTTCGGACCGTGAAAATGAACGATACGCGCGTCCTTATTAATACCCTGGAAGGGGCGCCAATTCATAGTTGCTGGCAATACGTCCCACTTACCTTCTAACGCCATATTAATAATTGTTTGATCGTATGAAAAATTCTTTTTATGATAGAAATTATGCTTTCGAGCTATGTCAATAATCATATCACGAGCAGCTTTAAAGCCGGTTTTATTAATGATCATTACCCCGCTGTTAAACGTAGACCCAGGTTTTACAACTATTCCCTCTGCGACTGTCTCCCCACATGCGGCGACGATCGGCGGCTTTGGATTCATATTCTCAACATCGCCAGTAAACATAACGTCGCAATCCGTGTACAAGAAAAATTCATCGTCAACGTGTTCAGGTGAGTACATGCGCAGATAGGCGCCGGCCGCATGCTCCGGAGTGAACGGTGTACCAGCATTTGCATTCGTGGTTTCGGCAGAGAACAGTTCTTGTCGAAATGGAACACAGGTTCTTATAATTTTAACGCCATTCGATCTAAGCCAGCTTAAAATCGGCCTTTCTCCATTTCCATCAAATAGACAAATAGGCTCTAACTTAGTTTTTTCTCGCGCTGAAATAACCGCAACTTTTATCATGTCGCGAAACCATTCCGCCGATCTTTCATCAAAACTGAATACCCATTGCCTAATTTCTAAGTTATTCATTCGATTTCTCGCGCTTGCCGCAGAGACTACTGTCTGGCGGTAGTTGAATGATAGAACAGTTCCTTGCCGGAGTGCAAGCAGTGCCTTTGTGGCGATCAGCCCCCACGGGGTGGCCCGAGTGGAATGTTAGTGGACAGTGGGCTGGCGTCACAGACGAAATCACGGCCAGATGAGACGGGGCAAACCGCGTGCCGAAGATGTGAGTAACGGGAAGGCCGGACGGATACAAGAGCTTACTCCAGGATCAACTACTGCTCGGTCTGGAAGTGCTCTGGTCGAATGGGAAAAGCTGATTGTCCTGCACGAACACCCCGCGGACGCCGGCTTCGGCAAGGACGTTGGCCCAGCAGGCCTCGGATGATTAGCCGTTGTGTTCGTCGATGTGCTTCAAGATATTTCATCACGAGCTTCTGATGTCCTTAGTGTCAGTCGGAAATGCCTCCCCCTAATTGACAACTCCACGCTAAAAATCGTGTTACAATCACACCATGGACTATTTCTCACGAAGGCCGTGTCCTACGCGGTCGAATAAGGGTCCTAGAAAATAGTCGATTGGTGTTTGCTCGCCAGTCGTTATCACGACCTCGGCCGGCATGCCGGGCTTTAGTTTGTCCTTAATCTCGGTCGGAATAGCGGCGGAGCGAACGGTCACCTCACCTTGGAAATAGATATTCTGTGGATTTTGCGGGTCCGTCAGCCGGTCGTAGGAAACGGATCTCAACTGCCCGTGCATGTAAGGCACGCGGCGCGAGTGATAGCTCGGAAAACGAACTTCCGCCTGCAGCCCCTCCGAGACGGAGTCGATGTCGGCAGGCGAGATCTGCACCGTCACGGTCAGTTGGTCGCCCGTTGGGGCGATCTCGAGCAAGGGGTCACCCGGCCGCACGACTGCGCCGAGAGTGAAGACCTTGAGCGCCTGGACGATACCGGTGCGCGGCGCCCGCACCTCCACCCGCGTGAGGACGTCTTGCGCCACCCGCTCCTTCTCGTTGAGGTCCGACAGTGTCTTGCGCACATCGATGATGTCGGTCGAGACCTGCTGCAAGAACTGCTTCTGCGCTTGGATGATCGTGAGCTTGGTTTCCTGGACCGCCTGCGCACCCTTTTTCGAGTCGGAGGCGGCGCGGTCAATGACGCCCAGCAGGCGGTACCGCTCACGCTCGAGGGGCGTGACGCGCGACACCGGAACGAGTTGCTTGGCCAGCAGCTCGTTCAGTCCGCGGAGTTCCCGATCGATCGTCACTAATTGCTGCTTGGCGACCTCGCCATCGTTGGCGAGCGCCCGCAACTCCTGCTCCGTCTGGGCGATCTTGGCATTGAGCACGTCGATCTGCGAGCGCAGATAGACCTGCCGCTCGCGCATGTTGCGGGTCTGGTCCTCGAGTGCCCGCACAACGGCGGGGTCGCTGCGCTGCGCAGCAAGCTCGTCCGGCAAGGTGATCGCGAAGGTCTGATCGCGCTCGGCGAGAAGACGCGCCTCCTGGATGCGGGCGGCGATCAGCTGACCGCGTAGGGTGTCCAGCGACGCCTTCGCCTGCGTGTCGTCCATCCGCATCAGGAGCTGCCCCTCCTGGACGGAATCCCCATCCCGGACGAGGATATCCCGGACGATGCCGCCTTCGAGGTGCTGAACGGTCTTCTTGTTGGTTTGCGCGACGATCACGCCGGGGGCGATCGCCGCGCTCTCAAGCTTGGCGATCGTCGCCCAGCCGGCGCCGCCCCCGAAGGCGACGAGAATCAGCCCGTAGGCGGCCAGGACAGGTTTGCGCCAGTCCGTCGCGATCGGGGGAGCAGAGACGTGTACCAGGGAAGTCATCGCCCAATCTCGTCAGGAGGTTTGTGCCAGGCTGGGACGTAGCATCGGCGCCGGTCGGTCCGCCTTGGGCTCGCTCGGGGTGGGTTGCGGCGTGAGAACCTCGTCGCGTGTACCGAAGCGCGACACCGTTCCGTCCTTCAGCACCAGGATGTAGTCCGCCAGCGTCAGCACGTTCGCCTTGTGGGTGATCAGCACGCAGGTCGTCCCACGACCCTTCAGGACCTCCAGCGCCTGCGCCAGAGCCGCCTCACCCACCGCGTCCAGGTTCGAGTTCGGCTCGTCCAGAACCACCAGCGCCGGGTCCCCGTAGATCGCCCGCGCCAGACCGATCCGCTGCCGCTGTCCGCCCGACAGCGCGCTCCCGCCCTCCCCCACATCCGTGTCGTAGCCCCGCGGCAGCTGCTGGATCACCTCGTGCACCCCCGCCAGCTGCGCCGCCGCCAGCACCGCCGCATCGTCCACCGGACCGAACCGCGCGATGTTCTGCGCGATCGTCCCCGACAACAGCTCCACGCTCTGTGGCAGGTAGCCGAGATGCTGACCCAGCGCATCCGCCTCCCAGTGCTGCAGCTCCGACCCGTCCAGCCGCACCGCCCCCAGCGACGGCGCCCAGATCCCGATCAGGCAGCGCACCAGCGTCGACTTGCCCGCCCCGCTCGGACCCACCACCGCCGTCACCGTCCCGGCCGGTAGCGAGAAGCTGACCTGGCTCAGGATGAAGTGCGGCGTCCCCGGTGCCGTCACCGCCAGCCCCTCGACATCCACCCGCCCCTCCGGACGCGGCAGCGCCATCCGAGGACCGACGCTCTCCGCCGCACGGAACAGCGCCTGCAGCCGACCATAGGATTGGCGCGCCCGAAGGAAGACCGGCCACTGGCTGGAGGCCGACTGGACGACGCCGATGCAGGCGCCGCCGATGAACATCACGGCGAACATGACCCCGCCGGAGACCTGCCCCTGGATGGCGAGGTAGGCCGACAGCGCGACGAGGCCGAACGACGTGAATTGCTGCCAGAACTTCAGGACGGTGGCGATCGCCTTCGACAAATGGGCGGCCGCGAGCTGCCAGCCGAGGGCCTGGCCATGGGCCGCGAGCCATTGCACCCGAAAGCCTGGAACCATCGCCATGACGTGCAGGACCTCGGCCTCGCGCGAGGCGGTGTCCAGCAGCCGCTGGCTCTGCGCCGCGTGCTGCGAGGCCCGGTCGAGATTCGCGCGGTTGAGGAACTCGTTGAGCAGCGCGAGCACCAGCACGACGACGATCGCCGCCATCATGGCGAGGCCGAGCCACACGTGCAGCGAGAAGGCGACGACCACGTAGATCGGGATCCAGGGCAGGTCGAAGAGCGGGGCGATGGCCTGGCTCGCCGTGAACTGCCGGACCGTCTCCAGGTCGCGGAAGGCGTGCATGGTGTCGAGGCGGCGCGTCTCCAGGGTCTCGGCATAGACCAGGTCGTAGAGGTCGCCGGCCACCTCGCGGTCGAGCGCGATGCCCATGCGACGCAGGGCCGAGTCCCGGCAGGCGCTCAGCAGCGCCGTTGCGGCACAGGCGAGCAGGAGCAGGACCGTCAGAGAGATCAGCGTGTTGATGCTGCGCGTCGACAGCACGCGGTCGAAGACCTGCATCGTATAGATGACGGTGGCGAAGCTCAGGAGGTTGAGGAGGAGGCTGAACAGGCACAGATGCACCAGGGCCGGCCTCACGGCCTGAATCCCGCGGTCCAGGGGCGTGTCGCCCTTGTGTGGCCCGCGCCGTTTCGCTTTGCCCCGTGTCAAATCCGCTCTCCTCACCGGTACGCCTCACGCTCCACCCCCAGGGTGGCTCTTCTCAGCGATCCGTAACCTCGTGCCAACGGCAAGCATCCGGTGCGATGCAAGTCGCGGCCCACTCGGCGCATTGTTTCTATCTTGTGGTGCAGGTCCGGCGGTCTTCGGCGCGGCCTCCTATCATACATCATTTTATGACATGACCAAGGAGCCAACGGCTCGACTTGAGGTGATCCGGCCACACCGGTCCGGCACGACGGAAGCTCCCTCCCGCTGGACGGTCACCGCATCGCGCCGCCATCAGAGGGAGAGGATCAGCTGCCGCCACGATTCCCGCCCTTCCGCGCGGGCGAGACGTCGTTCGGCGATGATCGCCGGACCATACCGGCTCAGCGCGTCGCGGCGACGTCGGTCGCCCAGCAACCGGCAGATCGCGTCGGCCAGGGCGTCCGCGTCGAAGAAGTCGACGACCTCGGCCTCGTCGCCGGTCCGGATCAGTTCCCGCGTCGGGGTCGTGTCCGAGATCGCCATCGGACATCCCAGCGCCATCGCCTCGAGGGCCGACCACGACAGGACGAACGGGTAGGTCAGGTAGGTGTGAACGCTCGTCCGGCGCAGGAGCTCGACGTAGCGCGGACGGTCCAGCAACCCGAGGAAGTGGACGCGCCTCGAATCGAGGCCGTGCCCGACCTCCGCCAGCAAGGTCTCCTTCCAGGTCCGGCCGTCACCGGGCGGCGGGCCGTATCCGCCCTGCTCGGAGCCGATGATGCGGATATCCGCCGCCGGGTTCTGTCGCAGGATTCGGGGCACGGCCCTCATGAAGGTGTGGAAGCCGCGATGGGGCTCGAGATGCCGCGCCGCGAAGGTCACGACGTTCTCCTCACGCGCTGGAACGGGGCGACCGATGCCGCCCGCCTCGGATGTCGGGGGCACGATGCCCTCGTGGATGATCCGGATGCGCTGGTGCAGGAAGGCCGGAAACGTGAAGCGCTGCCAGATCGTCGGCGCGACACCGATTTCCGCATCCTCCAGGCTCGCGAGGGTGATGGCATTGCGGGCCCGCATCCGGTGCAGGATCTCGGGCGTCGCGGGCGGGAATTCTGGGTCGAAGTTCACCTCTCCGCCCTCGCGGAGGTAGTAGTATTCGCAGTAGCAGACCAGCTTTGCCCGCGGGAACAGGTCCTTGAGGTAGAGAGCCTCGCCCCAGCCCGGATGGGCCACGATGACGTCGGGCACGAACCCGTCGTAGCTGAGCGCGCGGGCCGCCGCCGCCGCCCCGGCCGCCATCGCGGCGCGCGTGGTCAGGTCGTCGAGCACCATGTCGCCGGTATGCTCGATCAGGGCCGGCGTGTACTGGCGGTACCGCAACCCCCGACGACGGTAGGGGTTCATGCCGATCCCGGCGAGCTCCACATCGCCCCGCTCCTCGAGCGCTTCGAGCACGGCGACGAGCTGGGACGGGAACGTCTGATGGACGAGGAGAACACGCAACGCCATCGGTCCCGCGTCCTCAAGACTCACGGATGAGATCGGCGAAGGCATCGTCCTGGCTCGTCTCCGACGCCAGCGCGACCGCCCAGAGGTCGTAGCGAAGCCCGCGCCGGACGAGCACTTTCGGAAATCCCGCCTCGAGCAGCAGCCGGACCAGCCGCTCGGCGGTGAATGCGGTCCGATGCGCCATCAAGTCGAAGCCGGAGCGGATCGATGCGCGATGACCGAAGAGCATGTCGAGCGCGGTGATCGGCCCTGCCGGCGAATGATAGGCGGGAGCTTCGAGCTGCCCATTGACCACGAGCCCCGCCACCGCAGCGAGGTCGGGTGTCGTGATCAACGCGTAGCCGTCCCGATCCAGAACCCGACGGAATTCGCGAAACGCCACGGGCACCTCGTGATCGTGGAGGTGCTCGATGTTGTGCGCCGACCATACCGCGCCGACCGTCCCGTCGCCGAAGGCCGAGAGGTCCGTCATCGAGCCGACGAGATCCGGCTTGGTCCTGGGATCGAGGTCCATCCGGATCTCCTGCCAGCTCCCGTCCCGGAACGCCGGGTGCAGCTTCTCGGGCGCGTAAGTTCCGCAGCCGACATGCAGGACGGTGCGGCGCGTTCGCGATGAATCCGGATCTCGCTGCGCACTCAAACCATGTTCCTCCCGGGCGGGCCACACCGGCCGCCACAGCGATAAGCAAGTCTGTGGCCCAGCAAGATGTCCCAAATCAGGCCGCCTCGACGACGGCGTGGAACATGCCGGGCCAAATGACGGCCGTAAACGAAGGAAGGCCGGGCACGAGGCCCGGCCTTCTTTCCCGTCGCGGGAATGCACTCAGAAGCTGTGCGTGTGGTCGATGATCTTGATCGTCTCGGCCGAGTGGTTGGCACCCTCGAGCGACTTGGCGATGTTGATCACCAGGTCCTCGCGCGACATCCCGTGCGAGAGCTCCTTGGTCCAGTTCTCGAGACCGCCCTGGTCCGGCGCCCGTCCCAGCATGTTGTTGTACATGAGCGAGACGAAGGCCGAGTCGGAGAGGTTGCCCGACTGTGCCTGGAACTCGGGGCTGGTGAGGAAGCTGTGGGCGATGTCCTGCAGGCTCATGCCGTTGTCGTGCGCGGCCCACCAGTTGTGGAGGCCGTCGGCATCGGCGTCGCGGTTCAGCACCGCGTCGTACATCCGCGCGATCACCGCTTGGTCCGTGCTGGCGGCGTTGATCATCACGCTGCCGTCACCGAACTTGATGTACTCGGCGTGGTTGATCGTCGTCGTCGAGTTGGACGCGGCGTTGAACACCGTGACCTTGTCGAGATCGATCTGCGTGGTGAAATTGGACTTGCTGCCGGCGAAGTTGACGACGTCGAAGCCTGCGCCGCCCGAAACGGTCTGCGAGCCGTCCGGAATGACGTTGAAGGTGTGGGGCGTGTAGTCCTGCCCGGCTCCTGAGACGGTGGAGAGCAGCACGCTGCCGGCGTTCGTCGCAGCGCCTTCGATCGAGGCCGTGAAGCTGATCAAGACGTCGGCCCGTGACAACGAGCCGTTGTTCAGAGCGCTCGTCCAGTCCTGCAGGCCCGGACCGTCAGGATCGCGCTCCAGGAGGTTATGATACAAGTTGGTGACGAAGGTCGTGTTGTCGACGCCCGGCCCGAAGCCCTTCGTCTGGGCTTCGGTCGAATTGAGGAACGAGGATCCGACCTGCTGCAGCGACAGCTGCCCGCTGTTATACGCGTCCCACCAGCTGTAGATGCCGTTGGAATCGGCCGTGCGGTCGAGCACCGCCTCGTACATGCGGGCGATGATGGCCTCGTCCGCCGTCGAGGCCTTGACGAAGGTCGACCCGTTGCTGAACTGGACGACGTTGACGTTGGCGAGGGTCGAGACGTGGCCTTGGCCGTCGTCGAGGACGATGCGGTTGTTGCCGTCGACGCTGACGGCGTAGCCGTCATGCGAGTTCGACGCGACGAACCCGGACCTGCCGGTCGACGGCGTCGGGGCCGAGGTCAGGACGACGTTGTTGCCGGACCCGAGGTCGGCATTGACCGTTCCCTGACCGACGATGAGGGTGTCGTCGCCGCGTCCGGTCGAGACGGTGGCATTGCTGGACTGTGAGGCATTGATGATCGCCGCGCCGCCGCCGACCGCGTTGACGGCCATCGCGCCGGTGCCGCCGTTGACCACGGTCGTGCCGGAACCGGTCGTCAGGACCTGGGCGCTACCGGAGCCGAGGGAGACCTCGGTGTTGCCGGATCCGGTGGAGGCGAACTTGAGGTCGCCCGTGCTCGCCTCGACCTTCACCGTACCCGGGGTCTCGGCGAGGATCGTCCCGGCACCCGAGCCGAGCACGACGTTGGCGTCGCCGGCCTTCGCGTTCACCGCGAGCGTGCCGGAGCCACCGACAACGGTGGTGCCGCCCGTGCTCGCCGCCGTGATCGTCGCATTGCCACCGCCCGTCGCGACCGTCGTCGGACCGGAGCCGCCCAACTCGACGTTCATCGACGTATCGTCGGTGACGGCGATGAACCGCTCCTGGTCGCTATTCGACGTGCCGAACACGGTCGAACCGCCGGAATACGTCACGATCGACGATTGCGACGAGTTGGCGATGTTCGTCGGCGCGCTCGAGACGAAGCTCGCCACCGGAGCGGTCGAGATCTCGTTTCCGGCCAGCACCTCGCGCTGCGTCGCCGGCGCATCGCCCGGGTTCGCACCAGTCTGAAACTTCGAGATCACCTTGTTGAGCGCGGCCTGAACCGCAGCGGACGCGGTCGCGCTGGCTGATGCGCTTGGTGTCTCCTGCAAGATTGTAGTCAACACCTGGGCCACAGGTGCGTTATATGCGTCAGCCACGGTATCGCCCCTTGATTATATTATGTTGAACTAATGATTACATCGCCGCCGCAATGCGCGGCGCGCGGAAGATGCGGGCCGGCTTGCGTTGGTGGATCTGAGCGGCCGGCTGAGGAGCGGCCACCGCAACGCGCGGCGCTTCGGGCGCCGGCTTGCGCGCCTTGACCTCGGTGAGCTGCAGCCGCAGGGCGACCAGATGCTCGCGGCCCGTCGGCCCGCGCAGGTCCACCGGGGCCAGCGTCGGGCCGAAATGCGTGCCGTCGCTGAAGCGCGCCTCGACGACGAGGGAGTATTTCTCGGCATCCGCGCCGATCAGGCTGAATGTCACGCCGTTGATGGCCCGCGCCTTCATGCGGGTGCCGACATACTCGCCGACGATGACGTCGGGCATGCGGCCGAGGCCGAGAAGCGCGCAGCCATAGGCGATGTCGACATTGGCCGGACGCTTCGGCCATTGCAGCGAGAAGCCCTCGATGCGAGCCGTACCGTTCGGGTCGCCGAGCCACTCGCCGCCGCCGACGAACAGGTCGCCGCGCCGCTCGACGTGACCGGCCAGCCGCAGGGAAACGGCACGACCGCCGTCATCCTCGTCGTTTTGCGCCGCAACATCGGGCGCCACCGCGAGGGCCGGCCGCCGCGCCGGCGCGGCGAGCGCCGGCACTTCGCGATCCAGCCGGTCCAGTTCCAGGGTCACGGCGTCCGGCTGGTCGCAGCCCTCACCCAGGATGGTGATCAGCACGAGCGCGTCGCTCTCCGCCGTGATGACGCACAGATCTCCGGGCTGACGCAGCACTCCGGCGACAGCATTCGGACTGAAGAGCGTCTTCACGACCTGTGCGTTGTCCGGGTCGACCGACACGATGACGCGCGGCGCAGAGTAAGAGATCGCCGTCGCAACGTAGCGCAGCGCGAACATGCCGCGCGCAACACTCATCGTTCGCACGGAGACCTGCCCGCGCGCTGAGACGGCGCTCTTCACTGGAAGACCCCTTGGTTGCCGGTCTTGGTTACTCGGCTGTTAATCTTGAAGATCTAATCCATCGGAAGCGGTCCCGCGTCAAGCGTCGCCCGGCGTCGAATCGAAGGTTTTTTCGGTCGTGTCCGAGGCGCACTACCGAGGATGGTTAAAACGGGCGGTGTCCGGACTGTTTCCTGCCAGGAGAGGCGACGGCGCCACACTGGTTGTGCTAAGACCAGTGGATCACGATCACTCGCCTCCTGACTCGGCCCTCTCCTGGTGAACTGCGATGTCCGGCACAGTGCGCGCCCTGCAGCACAAAGATCCCGCACTTATTCATCCTTTAATTGAATATCCTGGGATCGGCGACAAGTTGATCATGCCGATCGTAGCCGTCGAAGCGAGGGCTCTGGCCCAGCATTACCCCCTCGTTTGGCGCCGCACCGGTGATGTGTGTGAATTGGCCGCCCTCGTCAGTCTTTCTGCACCGCACAAAACGAGCCTGGACGAAGACATGACGCGGGGGATCCCTCTGCCGTTGCTAATGGGAGCTTATCCCTTGTCTGTAGCACCCGGGGTTTTTCCGGATTCGCGAGGTGTCGTGCTGATCGAGGAGACTGTCGCCGCGTCCTCTCGACCCGGAATGCCGGTGTTCTTGGACAACGGTGCACCATCCGCCGAGGCAGCTCATCGCCTGCGCGCGCTCGAAGTCTTCGCCAGTGACTACGCCCGCACGGCAGTTTATTCCCGCGTGCTCGCTGAGCGGGAATTGCTGGTCGACTGGCCGCTCCGCCTTCAGATCGGGGACGAGGGGGTCGAGATCGAGGGGCTTTGCGTCCTCGCCCATCCTCTCGCCCGCGGCGAAGCCTTGCAGGCCCTGGTGGCCGAGCACGGGTTCCCGTTCGCCGAGCTGGTGACGCTGCACGATCTCTCGTTGTTCAACATGCAGCGGCTCGTCGACCGCCACCGACGGACACGTCCCGAACGCGCCGGCGCCGCCGCGTCCGGAGCGCGCGACGCATGAGCCTGCCCCTCGTTCCCTTCCAGCCTGATCGCCTGCAGAACCTGCGCTGGAGCTTCCCGTCGCAGTACGGGTTCGCCCGCGACCTGCTCTTCGTTCCCCTGATCCCGACGGAAGTCCTCCGCGTCGCCCGCGAGTACCCGATCGGCTTCCACCGCACGGAACAAGGCTGCGAGGTGGTCGCCTATCTCGGGGACGCGGACGGACGGGCGAATCGCTTCGTCGACGCGCAAGGGCGTTGGACGGGCGGCTACGTCCCGTTCTGGCTGCGCGTGCGGCCCTTCATGCTCGGGGCATCCGGCGCGAGCGTCCTGCTCGACCCCGCTCTCGTCGGCGTCGCCGGCACCTACGCGTTCACGGAGGATGGAAGCGCCTTCAGCGCCGAGGCGGAGGACGTCGCCCGCCAGCTCGACCGCGTCCAGCGCGGGGCCGCCGCCCTCTCGGCGGCGGTGGCCCTCCTCCTGGAGACGGAGGTCGCCCAGGCAGCAGCCGGGGGTCCCCGGGCCGGCCTTGCCTTCGTCCCGGCCGCACGGCCGGCCGAGGTGCTGTCGAGCGACATGGCGGGATGGTACGCACGCGATCCCCGGGCCGTCGAGCTGGCGATCGCGGCATCCTTCTCGACCGCCTTCCTCCCGGCGACCGCCGAATCACCCGTGACCCTCGACACGGCGCATGCGCCGACGGAGGCGACCCTACGTCAGGCCGCCGTGGCACCGCTCTACGTCCCGACCGCTCTCCCCGCCGACCTCGACTGGCTCGACACCGGCGAGAAGATCGCGTTCTGACGCCACGCACCCACTTTCGAGGGAGGGCGTCCCCGTCGCGGACGCCCTTCTCTCGATTCAGGCTCCGCCGACAGGACGATGGCCTCGCGTGTGATCGCGCGACACATCGCCTCGAACCGCGCTTGGGCGGCGCGTTGGGGCGGCAAGCGAAAGGCCGTGACGCACATTCCACGCGACGCTGCGCGCCCGCCGGCGCTGACGAATTCTACTGTATCGTCGACACAAAACCTGTATCAGGACGCGCCAGTGCGCGAGCGTGTTTCGGCGTGTTTCAGCGTGTTTCGCAGAACGACGAGAGGTGTGCGGGCCGCGACCATCGGACAAATCGGTAAGGGTCTAGTCAATGACTAACATCATCAGTCGCATCAAAGCCAGAAACCGCTCGTCGCGGCCTTCTTCACGAGCGTCCGTCGATGGGATCATCGGGACAAACGTCGTCGGCTGGGCCCTCGATACGCGCGATCCCCGCAACAAGATCATGATCGAGGCGGTGTCGCCGGCGGGCGAGACCGCACGGGCGCTGGCGGATAATTTCCGGAAGGACCTGCTCGAGTCCGGGATCGGCGACGGCTATCACGGCTTCCAGATCAGCGTCGCGGGATGGGAGGGCGACCTCTCGGCCATCTCGGTCCGGCGCGTCGATACGGGCGAAGTCCTCGGGCGAACCCCGTTGCCGGTGCTGCGGCCCACGGCCCAGGACGGAGCCGCTTCGTCGCGATGGATCGGCTACGTCGACTACGTCGACGAGAACGCGGTCGTCGGATGGGCGATCGACCGCGAATTGCCCAACCTTCCCGTCGCGATCGAGGTCTGCACGGAGACCGGCTTGCGCACGACCGGCCTCGCCGACATCTACCGGGAGGATGTCGAGCGCCTGGGCCACGGCAACGGCCGGCACGGCTTCCACATCGAGCTGCCGCGGCTCGGTCAGCGCAGCCGCATCACCGTGAACTTCGCATCCTCCGGCGCCTCCCTCACCGAACACCCGATCGACGTGAATCCCGAGGCGGCGCTGCTGACCGGGCGGGTGCCGTCCGCCCTCCGGCGGGCGATGGAGCGAGCCGCGTTCGAGATCGACGCGCGCTCCAAGGATTTGAACGGGTCACGACCCGGGGCATGAGACGCCGCGGCGACGCGCATCCGAGATACCAGTCAGGCGAGCGAACTTCATGACAATCCGGCAAGGCCTAACGGCCGACATGCTTGTCGAGGTGGCCGATCGGAAGAACGATCCCGAGGGCCTCATCACCAAGTACGTGCAGTTCGAGAGCTTCCGGCTCCTGCGCGAGCGCCACCTCCACGACATGTCGGGCACCCTGCAGGATCGGCTCAAGGTCCTGATGTGGTACCTCATCGACTACGTGGCGCATCGCAGCGCCAAGTACGAGATGCCCCTCTCGGCCGAGCAGATCCGGTTCCTCAACCAGCCGATGCCGATCGCGGGCGCGTCCCCGGCCGTGACCGTCGCCCTCTACAACTTCGTCGCGCGCGAACTGCCGAGCCACATCCGCCTCGACCAGCCCGACATCCTCAAGGAAGCGCTGTTCTGGTGGTGCACGCAGAAGGCGCCGATCTCGAAGCTCGACCGCTTCCTCGTCACCGACGAGCAGACGGCTCTGCTGCGCCTCGAAGAGAAGTGGCAAGGCCAGGAATACGCCTTCAACTACTTCATGGCGCGCAGCTTCGAGAACGACAAGGAGCTGCTCGGCCTCGATGGCGGCCGCACGGCCGACCGGGCGGCCTATTTCTATTACCTGCTGCTCAAGAGCTACACGCAGCCTCACATTCAGCGCCTGCTGCCGCAGGACACCATCCGCCGGGTGATGCGGCTCGACCAGGGCGGCGCCACGACCTTCGACCGCGTGCTGGCACAGCTCGCGCTGCCGCCCGGATCGGGAATCTCCGACGGCAAGGCCCTGCGCGAGCGCGGCGAGGCGTTGCTGCGCCAGGCCGAGATCGCGCCGCGGCACGGACCGGATCGCAGCGCGCCCTCGCGGGGATGCGGCGAGTACCTGATCCAGCGGCGTGACCTGTCGGGACCGCGCGAGGCCGGCCTGGCGCTGATCGGCCCGCTGCACCAGACCTCGGGCCTGGGCCAGGCGACCCGGCTATCCTACGAGATCCTCACCACGGCCGAGGCGGTGAAGCCGACCGCCCTGCCCTTCGGCCTCGACAACCCGGCGCCGGTCGGCTTCGCCACCGACCTCGCCATGGTGCCGTTCGACCGGCCGCGCGAGATCAATCTCATCCACCTCAATGCCGAGTCGATCCCGCTCGTCTTCGCCTTCGAGCAGGGCGAGATCCTGTCGGACGCCTACAATATCGGCTACTTCTTCTGGGAGCTCGACAAGCTGCCGAAGTGCCAGCGGCTCGGCCTCGAGCTGGTCGACGAGATCTGGGTCTCGTCCGAGTACAATCGCGAGATCTACGCCCGCAACACGTCGAAGCCGGTGATCAACGTCGGCATGGCGGTGGAGTCGCTGCCGGACGTGAAGCCGGCCTCCTTGAGCCAGTACGGGATCCCGGACGGCGGGACGGTGTTCCTGACCACGTTCGATTCGTTCTCTTTCATCGAGCGCAAGAACCCGATCGCCACCATCGAGGCGTTCCTCGCCGCGTTCCCGGACAAGCGCGAGAACGCGACCCTCATCGTCAAGACGCAGAACAGGACCCGCGTGCCCGACCCCTACCAGGTCGAGCTCTGGAAGCGCATCGATCAGCTGATCAAGCAGGATCCGCGGATCATCCTGATGAACGAGACGCTGCGCTACGGCGATCTGCTCGCCCTCAAGAAGGCCTGCGACTGCTACGTCTCGCTGCACCGGTCGGAGGGCTGGGGATTCGGCATGATCGAGGCGATGCAGCTCGGCTGCCCCGTCATCGCCACGGCCTATGGCGGCAACATGGATTTCTGCACCCCCGCGACGGCCTACCTCGTCGACTACGAGCTCGTGGGCGTGCGGACCGAGGAATACATCTTCGTCGAGCGCGGCAGCCAATGGGCGGATCCGAGCGTCGCGCAGGCGGCGGCGGCCATGCGTCAGGTCGCGACCGACAAGGCGGCCGCGCGGGCCAAGGGGCAGGAGGCGGCCCGGTTCGTCGCGGCGCATTTCAGCGTCCCGGCGATCGCCCGGCGCTACGGCCGGCGCCTGCAGGAGATCCGCGCCCGGGGAGCCGGGTCGGCCACCCTGCAGCGGGCCGTCTAGACCATCGCCCGATCGTGGTGCGGTCGGGCCACACTCTTGGTGCTTGATTTCGGTGCATTGTCTGCGACGAACCGGTATCCGTCTCGCCTGACGTCGCTCCAGGGCCGGGCGGTCGGTTCTCCTCTCCGGAGAATCCGGGCTCGGGGAGCGCGAAGAGATGGTATCTGGATGGTGCGCTGCGGCGCGGTCGCCCCGTTCGCGGCCGGTCCGGCCTGAGGGCATCGGAACACTCGACCGTATGGGGGGCGCGAGCGATCGGCGCCCCTGCTGAGATCGGCAGGAAAGTGAAGGTTATGGCAAAGAAGCGTGCTCTCATCACCGGCATCACGGGCCAGGACGGCGCCTATCTGGCCCAGCTGCTGCTCGAGAAGGGTTACGACGTCTTCGGTGTCGTACGGCGCTCCAGCCACGCGGGCGTCTTCGATCATCGCCTCAAGTGGCTCGGCATCGCATCCGACGTGCAGATCTTCGACGGCAACCTCACGGACCTGTCGAGCCTGCTGCGCATCGTCGAGGAGACGACGCCGGACGAGGTCTACAACCTCGCCGCCCAGTCCTTCGTGGCGGCGTCCTGGCAGCAGCCGCTGCTGACCGGCCAGGTCACGGGCCTCGGTGCCGCCGCCGTGCTCGAGAGCATCCGGACCCGGCAGCCGCAGGCCCGCTTCTACCAGGCCTCGACCTCCGAGATGTTCGGCCTGATCCAGGAGCCGATGCAGAGCGAGACGACGCCGTTCTATCCCCGCTCGCCCTACGGCATCGCGAAGCTCTACGCGCACTGGATGACGGTGAACTACCGCGAGAGCTTCGGCCTGCACGCGTCGAGCGGCATCCTGTTCAACCACGAGAGCCCGCTGCGCGGCACCGAGTTCGTGACCCGCAAGGTCACGGACGGCGTCGCCCGGATCAAGCTCGGCCTGGCCAAGGAGCTGCGCCTCGGCAACATCGACGTGAAGCGCGACTGGGGCCACGCCAAGGACTATGTCCGCGCAATGTGGCTGATGCTGCAACAGGAGACGCCGGACGATTACGTGATCGCGACCGGCCGGACGACGACGGTGCGCGACATGTGCGCGATCGCCTTCGACCATGTCGGCCTCAACCCGGACGATCACATCGTCATCGACCCGGCCCTGTTCCGGCCGGCCGAGGTCGAGGTGCTGCTCGGCAATCCCGGGAAGGCCAAGCGCGTGCTCGGCTGGAGCGCCGAGATCCCGCTCGAGACGATGATCCGGGAGATGGTCGACGCGGATCTGGCGCGCCTGCGCGTCGCCGTCTGAGACCGCGGCGCCCTCGAACGGACTCGTTCGACGGCGCTGGCTGAGCCCGAACAGGTCGGCGCCGATGCGCCGGACGCCTTCGCAGCGGCACGTCGCTGCGAAGGCGCGGCGTTCTATGCTGCGAAGAGTTCGGGCCGGCGCAGCTGCAGGGCCTGGAGCAGGACCAGGGTCTTCATGTCGCGCAGCTCGCCCGCCGCCGCGAGCCGGGCGAGCGCGTCGAGGCCGATCTCCTCGACGATCAGCCGCTCGCCCTCGGCCGCGAGGCCACCGCCCTCGGCGATCCGGTCGCCCTCGCTGTAGGGCGCCAGGTAGAGCCAGATCCGCTCCGAGGAGACGCTCGGCATCGCGTAGGCCTCGACCACCAGTTCGAGCGAGGACAGGCGCACGCCGGCCTCCTCCAGCGCCTCCTCCACGGCCGTGGCTTCGGGCGACTTCCGGTCGAGTCCGCCGGCGGGCACCTCGGCGATCGGCTCGGTCTCGCCCCAGTACAGCACGCCGACCCGGTCCTGGCGCACCAGCAGCGCGCAGCGCCGCTCCGGGTCGTAGGGCAGCACCCCGGCCGCGGCGCCGTGGTGCTCGAAGGCGCGATCGACGGTATCCCCGTGCGCGGTCCGGATCGTCGCGATCCCGAAGGTGTTCCAGCCCTGGTGCAGGACGCGCAGGCGGAAATGCTCGTTGTCGGTCATGCGCTCCCTCTGCACGCGGGCGTCCCGGGCCGCAAGCCGCCCGTCACGCCGGGAGGACGGTGATCTTCGCGGCCGGAATGCCCAGGGCCGAGAGCCTCGTCGCCGCCTCCCCGGTATCGACCAGCACGATGTCGATCGCGTGCTCGAAGGCCAGGATCAGGCGATCGGCGCGGGCGGGCCAGCCGGCGGGGTCCTGGTACACCGCGATTCGCGTCCCCTTGGCCCGCCACTCGGCCAGGAACGGCAACAGGCGCTCGGTCGTCACGAGGAGGGTGTCGAAGCCCGCCAGCGCGCCGCGGACGCTCCGCCATTCGGGATCGTCCGGGGGCGGCAGGTCGAAGCTCTGGCCGAAATAGCGGAAGGCCCCCGCCCCGCTCTCCGGCCAGTCCAGAAGCTCGAGATGCGTCGCACCGGACGGCACGGCGACCAGGCCGGGACCGCGTCCCCCGAGGACGAGGTGGATGTCGGCCGGTGCGCTCCCGGTCGCGCGCAGGAAGCGCGCGGCGGTCCTGACCGCTTCTCCCGGATCGTCCGCCGTGGCGACGGCCAGGCAGGGCCGGTCGGGACGGCGCGCCAGGTTCGAGAGCGGGGCGCCGCCGATCTCCCGGCGCAGCGCCTCGACGATCCCGCGGGCATCGGGCAGGGTCCGCAGCTGCCAGTGCCAGCGCTGCGGCGGCTCCCAGCGCGAGACCTCCTGGCGGCACGTGGCGAGCGTGGCGCGCAGGGCCTCGAGCGCGCGGCCCGGCGCCGGAGCGCCGTCGGGCCGGGCGAGCGCCACGATCGCCGCGCCGGCCGCGGGATCGCCCGGCGGATCCGCGGCGTCGGAGGCCGGCAGCCGGTGGCCGGCTACGGCGGCCGCCGCGATCCCGGTGGCGAGGAGGACAAGGTGGGCTTCCCCCTCCCCTTCCGCGGGCCGGACCGCGATGGAATCGCCCGCCTCGAGACGCAGGACGGCCGCTCCTCCCGCCGCATCCGCGGCGGCCTCGAGGTGGCGCAGGGCGGTCTGCAGCACCTTGGCCCGAGTGAGCGCGGCGACGACGGCACGCTCGCCCCACAGGAGATAGGGAGGAAGCGATGCGTGCTCGGGCTCGGCGAGGGTGCGCCACAGCAAGGCGGCGAGTTCCGTCCCGGGCACCGGCTCGGCCGGTGCCATGGCATCGGTGAACCGCGTGATCACCTCGTCCACCAGCCCGTAGCGGGGATGATGCTGCTGCTCGGCGGCGAGCAGCACCCGCGCGGCGAACAGGTCCGGGTGGCGTCGCCGCAGGCTTTCGAGGAGCAGGGGCCGCTGCCGGGCCGCGTTGCGCACCATGCTCTCGGGCCGGTAGCGGTAATCGAGGCCCATGCCGGGCACGCAGCGGCCGCGAAAGCCGCGCGACCAGGCTCCGAGCCAGAAGTCCCAATCTTCGAAGCCGTCGCGCAACGTCTCGTCGTAGCGCAGGCCGGCATCGAACACCCGGCGGTGGACCAGGGAGCTCGCATCCATGAAGCTGCCCTGGAACACGACGTGGAGCGGAGAGACCGGCACCGCGGCATGTCCCGAGAGGGTGATGCCGAACTTGTTGATCTGGGGAAAGACCCAGCTCACCGTCGCGTCCCGCGCGAGCACGTCGTAGCCCCGCGCCAGCGCGCCTGCGGCCAGGCGGTTATCGGCATCGAGCATGGCGATCGCCGTGAGGTCGGGCCATTGTGCCAGGGCGGCGTCGATCCCGGCATTGCGGGCGGCGCTGAGGCCGCGATTCTCGGTGCGCAGGTAGATCACGCGCGGATCGGACAGGGCGGAGGCGAGGCCGAGGGCATGGGTGTCCGGCAGGGGGCAGCCGTCGTTGACGATGACGACGCGGCAGGCGACCTCGCCGTCCTGGTCGAGCGCCGAGGCGACCGCCTCGACCAGGAATTGCGGCTGGCGGAAGACCGGGATGACGACGGCGATGCGAGGACCGGTCGTCGGCGCGCCGCTACGGGCCGGGCGAGGCGTCCTCACAAGTAGGCCTGCAGCTGAGCGATCACGATCCAGACCGCGTCGTCGGTGTCCTGGGCCGGCGGCTCCGAGGCGATCAGCAGGTCGCGCGGCTCGGCGAGCGGCTCGGCGAACAGGATCGAGACCTCCTGGAGGGTCTCGCCGTCGAGCGTCACCTGCCGCCAGAGCGCCGGGTCGGGCTCGGCCTCCGGGGCAAGCCCGGGCTCGTCGACCCCGAACCAGGCCGCGTGGGTGCGCGGCACGCCCGCCTGCACCCGGGCCCGCAGCAGGACGCCGCGCGCGCCGGCCGGGCAGCCGCCGGGAATGCGTCCCTGCCGGCCGGCGCGGCAGAGGGCGGCGTCGTGCCTGCTCATGAAGATGGCGTCCGGGACCGTCCCTTCCGGCGGCGGCGGCTCGGAGACGATTCCGGCCAGGACCTCGCGCGGGACGGCGCGAAGCGCGAAGGGCGCCGGCACCAGCTCGGCCGGGTCCGGCGTGACGGTCCCGGGCGGGTGCGGCGGCGTGGTGCCGGGCAGAGCCGAGAAGATTCTGAGCGCCAGGGAATGGGGAGCGACGCTCTCGCCGGTCGCCTCGTCGCTGAGCTGCGCCGGGACGAGCGCCTGGTGGCCGCCGAGGGCGAGGTTGGCGCAGCCGATATCCGCCGAGGCCGAATCGACCACCAGCGCGAGCGTGCGCGTCATCCCGTCGAGCGCGCGCGGCAGCCCCAGGCGGACCCAGCCGTCCTCCCGCGGGCTCGCCACCCGCCACTGGGCGAGCGTAGCACCGTCCTCGAGGGCGACGAGCCGGACCCGGAGCGGGGCGAGGGGCCGCTCGCTCGCCGCCACGGCGAGCGCGACCCCCGCCACGCCCGTGCTCGCGACGGGCAGCAGCTGGCGCAGAGCCGCCCCCGGCGTGAGCTCGATCTGGGTCTCGAAATCCGGGTCGCCCGTGGCGAAGACGCAGACGAGGCGCGCGAGCCCGACATCGCCGATGAAGCGGTCGAGGTCCGCGCGGATCGTCGCCAGGGTCTCGACCTCGCCCCGCAGGACCGCGACCTGGCGGGCATAGCTGCTCGCGACCTCGGCCAGGGCCTCCGCCTCGGCGGCGAGGCGCGCGAGGAGGACGCGCATCAGCGCCGCCGCCTCCCCATCGACCTGCATCACCGCCGGCAGGTCGGCCGCGCCCTGCCGCACGAGCCAATCCCGAACCTGCTGCATGAGCGCGAGGCTCGCCGCGGTCGCGAACAGCCCGAGACAGGCGGAGGGCGGGAGCGACGTCGTCAGTTCGCGCCCGTCCCCGCCCCGGTAGACCAGCCGGTCCTGGACGAGGCCGACGACCTCGATCCGCACCACGCCGGCCGGCACCTCGGCCTCGCGCCACGGCACGTCGCCGGCGACCAGGGCACACAGGACGGGCAAGGGACGGTACGGCGGGAGATGGGGCGTCACGGACACGCTTCCTCGGGGGGGCCGGCCGACGCCACCGCCGCTAGGCGCGGAGGCGGCACCGGGCTTCCGGTCATGCGACATCGCCCGCGGCGAAGCGAGACCCGCTTCGTCGGGCCGCGGGTTCGGGGCGGGTGAGAGAGGGCGATCCTCACGACGCATAGGCTCCCGCGCGGCCGGTCGGCACGGCGTCCATGACGCGCCGCCACAGGTCACGGCACTCCGCGCTGGTCACGCCCCGCCAGTCGACCTCGCTCGGGGCCCGCCCCTCGGCGATACTCTGGCCGATGCTGCGCCGCCCGGTGAGCTGACCGTTCCAGAGAGCGGAGGCGAGGTCCGGCAGGTCCGCGCGCAGGAGGCGCAGCTCGGGCGCCTCGCGCCCGAGGCGGCGCGGCGGGACGTCGGTCGGAACGATCAGGAAGGGCTTCTCCGCCTCCCGCACCGCCTCGACGGTCGTGCGCAAGGCCCAGCGGTCGGCGGCGTCGCACTTCGTCGGGATGATGACGAGGTCGGCCGCCTCGACCGCGGCCCGTCCCATCGCGCTGTACCCCGCCGGGGTGTCGATGAGGCAGAAATCGATGCCGTGGCGGCGGGCGGCGCCGACCAGGTCGGTCAGGCGCGCGGTCGAATCGATCGTCACCACGGCGGGCTGAGCCAGCGCCCGCCGCGAGGCCCAGGCGAAGGCGGTGTTCTGGCCCTCGTCGGTGTCGATGAGGACGACCCGCAGCCGCGCATGGGCGAACAGCGACGCGAGCAGGATGCTGACGGTGCTCTTGCCGGCGCCGCCCTTATGTGCGGCCACGGTCAGGACGTGCATGGCGGTTCGGAGCGTTGTCCGATGAAACGAGGCCGCCCGATCGGAGCCCGCCGCCACGCCGTCACGGCTCGGCCCGCGCCGCCGCCCGCCGGGCCTGGATGCGGCGCTGGAGCGAGGCCTTCGCGTTCTCGGAGATCTCCTGCTCGCTCGCGCTCAGCGGGTCGCAGACGGCGTGCAGGCGCGTCCGGTCGTCCTCGCCGCTCTCCGGGCCCTCGGCGATGATCTTGCGCCAAGCGCACGCGATGATCTCGGAGCGCGGCAGCGGCGGGCACCCATCGACGTAGCAGGACGCGAGGGTGCGACGGCTGTCGAGATCGCCCGCGATGGCGTTCATCGTCAGGGCAGCCGTATCGTCCTCGGCGCGCCGGGCCTGGAAGGCGTGGTTGATGATGTAGCCGGTGCCGACGACCGAGAGCAGCGCCGCGCACAAGGCCAGCACGTTGATCACGATGTTCGCGGATCGCGAGTCGACATTCATCACGCAAACCTGACCTGGATCAGAGTGGCCACCGCGACGGCCGGCCCCGCGAAGGATTGCGCCTCGTCACCGCTCTCGCACGGCGGATACTCTTCTGCACGAGGCCTTGTCCTGGTGCAAGCCGGCGGACCGGCCGGGACAGGACTGAGCGGCACCCCGACCGGCCGGTCGGCCCGAGGGCGGGCGACCGGCCGGAACGCAGCGCGCGATCGCGCGCGAGAGGCCGGCCGGCCTCGGCTCACCACTCGTCAAGCTTCACGACCTCCTACCGGTCAGGCTTCATGATTCCCTAATTTCCAAGATCGTTTTCGAGACGTTAGCAGCAAACATTCGTTCAGTTTACGGCATGTGAAGTTTACATTCTCATTTAGATCTAATTCATATTGCCATTTGGTGAGGTTAATCAGATCCTGAGTTGGGGTTTTATTCAGGATGTGGCCTGGTGCCATTCGCTTAACTTTAGATCTCAACCTGTTGGACAGCCGATACCGGCATTTTGCTCTCAACTTCTTCGGAGCAGAACGATGTCGAACCCCACCACCTGGTCCACCCTCGCGAATGTCCTGTCGGCCAAGACCATCGCGCCGGCCACGGCCGATCAGGCGATGTGGAACCTCCAGAACGGCGCGGTCGGCCTCAACGCGACGAACGCCTGGAAGCAGGCGACCGGCGCCGGCGTGAACATCGGGATCTTCGACGACAACGGGCAGCACGCGACGGCGGTGTCGGGCCTCCTCGGCGCCAGGCCGTCGGCCACCGCGCCGATCGGCGTGGCCTACGAGGCCAGCCTGACGGGCTTCCAGGTGATCGGCGTCTCCGGCAGCAAGGTCGCCGCCGCCATGGCGAACGCCGTCAACTTCGACGTCACCAACAATTCCTGGGGCTGGGACGCCGCTCTCTACGTCAACCGCGCGCAGGCCGCCTGGTCGCCGTTCTTCGCCGCCCTGTCGAACGCCGCCGAGCACGGCCGCGGCGGGTTGGGCACCACGCAGGTCGTGGCGGCGGGCAACAGCCGGGCGACCGGCGGCGACACCAACCTGTCGAACTTCTCCAACGACCGTCACGTCGTCACCGTCGCGGCGGTGACCTCCGAGGGCTCCGTCGCGAGCTACTCGAATGGCGGCGCCTCGGTGCTGGTCGCGGCCCCCTCGAGCGGCGGCGCACGCTCCCTCACCACCACCGACCTCGCCGGCACCGCCGGCTACTCGGCAGGCGACACCACGACCCTGTTCGGCGGCACCTCGGCCGCCGCCCCGCAGATCAGCGGCGTGGCCGCCCTGATGCTGCAGGCCAACCCGAATCTCGGCTGGCGCGACGTGAAGACCATCCTGGCCTACGCCGCCGAGCAGCCTGGTGCCATCGCCACGACCACGAACGGCGCGGACCACTGGAACGGCGGCGGCCTGAAATTCTCCAACGATACCGGCTTCGGCGTCGTCGATGCCCGCACCGCCGTGCGCCTGGCCGAGACCTGGACCGGCCAGAACACCTCGGCGAACGAACTCAACCTCAGCGTCACGGCGTCCCAGACGAAGACCCTGAGCGCGGGATCGAGCATCAGCTACACCTTCACCGTCGGCCAGGCGATCAACGTCGAGACCGCCGAGATCACCCTGCAGGGCACGCACGCCAAGGTCGGCGACCTCACGGTGCAGCTGGTCTCGCCGGACGGCACGGTCAGCACGCTGCTCGACCATGACGGCGGCAACACGGCCTTCCAGTCCTTCACCTTCAACTCGAACGCATTCCTGAGCGAGGGCGGCGCGGGGCAGTGGACCCTGCAGATCAGCGAGGGGGCGGGCGCCGCCACCGGAACCTTCACCGGCGCTACGCTCGCGCTGCACGGCGCCGACGCCGCCCTGGCCAACGACGTCTTCGTGTTCACGGACGCCTACGGCACGCTGGGCTCAGGACGGGACGTGATCCACGCCAATTCGGGCCACGCGGTGATCAACGCCGCCGCGACGACGACCAACGACGTCATCGACCTGCATGCCGGCGCGACCTCGACGATCGCCGGGCACGCGATGACGCTCAGCGCCGACAGCGTCGTCACGACGGCCTATGCCGGCGACGGCAACGTCACGCTCATCGCGAACGAACACGGCAACACGCTGGTCGGCGGCCACGGCGCCACCACCTTCGTCGGCGGGGCGGCCAACGACGTCTTCGTGAGCGGCAGCGGCAACAGCGTCGTCACCGGCGGCGGCGGCCAGGACCGGGTCGTGGAGGCGGGCAACTACAAGGATTGGAGCTTCCTCAAGCAGGCCGACAATTCCTGGCACCTGTCCCGCGGCGACAAGACCGACGTCATCAGCGGCGTCGAGCAGGTGCAGTTCAACGACAAAACCGTCCTGATCGACACCCAGGGCAACGCCAGCTCGGCGGCCCTGCTCTACGGGGCGGCGTTCGACCGGGCGCCCGATATCGGGGGGCTCGTCAACTGGACGAACGTGCTCGATACCGGCGCGAGCCTCAAGTTCGTGGCGGATCATTTCATCAATTCGCAGGAATTCATCCAGAACTACGGCACCACCAGCAGCAACGTCGCCTTCGTGACCGACCTCTACGAGAATGCCCTGCACCGGGCGCCGGACGCGCCGGGTCTCGCCGACTGGACGGAGGCTCTGGATCACAACGCGCTCAACCGGGCGGAAGTGCTGATCGGCTTCGCCCTCAGCCCGGAGAACCAGAACAACCACAGCGACACGTTCCACCACGGCCTCGTCCTGGCCTGAGGCCCGAAACGACCGGGCATGGAGGGCCCGTCCAGGGCCCTCCCGCCATCCCTCGCGGTACGGTCCATCCTCCGATCCCCGGCGGCCCGCGACGCTCCCGGTCTCCGCGGCACCGAGCCCCGGAGAGCGGGAGCGTCGCGGCTTTTGCCGGTCCGGTCCCGCGCGCGACGGGCCGGGCGCGCTCCTCGAGGAGGTCTCGGGCCCGTGGGCTCGACCGTCCGTCGATGCTCACGCCGCCGCTTCCTGTGGCCGGCCCCCGCCGGCGCGGCCGCGGATCTCGGCGGCACCGGTCGAGGCGCTTCCCGCCCGGCTCGGCGCAGGCTGGTCGCGGCACGAGGTCGTCGTCGGACCGCGCGGTCGACCATCGGCCTGGATCGGTGAATCGGGTTGTCGAGGCCTTCGTGGCCGGCCCCCGTCAGCCGCTCGTGCCGGCCTCCGCCACCTGGAGGGACGCCAGGAGATCGAGCTGGATGTCGCCCTTCTCGGCGGCCGTCGGGAGGGCGTGCTTGTAGTGGTAGCGGCGCACCTTCATGCGGCCGCTTCCGAGTTCCTCGATCGTGTAGTGGCGAAGTCCTCCCGACTTGACCATGTCGTCGAACGCTTGCCGGCAATCCTTGCGAAACTGCGAGCGTCGCGCGTTGGTGTCGTCGGCTCCGAACAGATCGTAGGAGATCAGCGACGCCAGCATCGTCTCGTCGATGTAGACATGCGTCGGGTTGGAATCGATGAACGGCCAGAAGCTCTTCGCGTATTCGCTCTTGAGCGCGAACTGCACCTCCGCATTGAGCGAGACCATGGCACGGGTGCGGAAGGCAGTCATGACGGTCCGGCCCCAGCGGACCCTGACCTTGCTGTCGAGCCGCACGCCGTCCCATTCGACGCCGTCGATGACGCCCGTGATCTGGCCACGGCCGTGCGGCACCCGGCCCGCCGCGAGCCTGCGCATGACCTCATCGGGATCGCCGTCATAGATCGTCATCGTGATGCTGCGGAGTTCCTCCATGACGTGCACCATCGTCATGACGTTGTTGACGTGCTGCGTCTTGCCCATCGTCAGCAGCAGATCGCGCCAGGACACGACGCTCTCGATGACGTCGATATGCGTGGATACGCCGTCGAGCGTGCCGTTGCCGGGAGCGAGGGGGTTGCGAACCCGGCTGTTGGCGAGCTTACTCTTGAGCCGGAAGAGCGCGTAGATCATGTCGCGGTGGACGGAGCCGAGCTCGCCGCCCTTCACGAGCACGACGGAGTGCCCGGGAACATGAAAGACGCGCTCGATATTCGCGTTCACGGTGCCATAGCGCCGCGGCGCGAAAGCCGAGGTGCGCGTCAGCCGTGCCGGCACCGCGGAGGGATCCTTGCGACCACGCCGGTTGAGCCTCGTCCGCTTGTCGCGCGCGAGCCGCTTCTCTTCCGCCTCGGTCAGCTTCCGATCGTTGTCCAGCTGGTTTTGCATGGCCCCTCCGGCGCCGACAGAGAACACCGAGTCACGAACAGAATTCAAGCGGCAGGAATCGCAGCCCCATGAAATGTGGCGAGTCGAGCCTGTTCAAAACCTGTGTGCGGCCTGTGGAGTTGTGGATAATCTCCAGACTAGCGGGAATCGCGGCCCCGGAATCCGGAACCGCAACCCCAGGACCGGGAACCGCAGCCCCGCGAACCGGAATGGCGGCCCCGCGAACGGCTTGCAAGTTATTGGAATCATTAGGGTGACTCCGTAGACTGTTAAATCGACAAAGAATCGACGAATAGTCGACAGGCTTATCCACAGCCACCTGTCGAAGGCCGCGCTCCATGACAGGCGGCACTTGGGCTGCCGAAGGGTGGCGGATCCGTGGATTTCGAGGAAAACCGCTTTTCACACAAAGGCTAAGACCGGAATCAAAGCCCCACGCACCCGAAGTCGGAGTGGCGACGGCCTCGCATATCGGGGGCGCTTCAAGCTGAAAAGACGCGGTCTGTCAGATCGTTGGCCGGGAAACGCAGCCCCACGACCAGTTCGGCAAGCCGGTGGCGCACCGATCCCGCTGAGACGAGGCGGTCTTCTTGATGACTCAATCGGTTAGGACCACGACGCGTGGACAGGCATCTCGGGAGCGACACGGCATCGAGCCGCGATTGGCGGAACGGCAGCCCCACGAACGGCGCGTGACCCCACACTTCCCCGGTGGATGGATCCGCCGCACAGGAACCGGGACAAGTCCGATCGGTTGCTGGACTCGCTGACGGGAATCGGAAATTCAAGATTCGGCGGGGAGGCAGGGCGGAACGAGAAGACGGGAATTGCTCCCCCACGAAGGGATCGCGGACCGATGGAGACGTGGTCTTCCCGCCGCATCGGGGGATTGGGGGTCGTCCCTGCGAGGAAAGCCCAGGGCTGGCGGCGTCCACGAGCGAGGCGCGGCCGGACCGAAGGTCCGTCGGATCATCCGATCTCGCGGTGACGGCGTAAGTCATTGATGATGCTGGTGGCGCGCGGGAGCAGCAGCCCCACGATCATCGCAGGAGGCGATGGCAAGGATCCGGCTGCGCCGGACGCGAACCGAGACGGCCCCGCGGCTCCCCGAGCGGCGATCTGAGGCAGCGTGGTGCATCGGGAATGACAGCCCCACCACCCGCGAGCAACGTCGTGGCCACCATGCCGATCGGTGCACGGAATGGTCTCGCGAGAGATGACGCCGGACCCGAGCCGATAGTCGTAAAGCATTGTCAGGTCATGATTTTGTTCGGAACGACAGCCCCACGAACCGCCCCTCCCGACTGTGAGCGCACCGCATGGCAGCTTTCGGATGCGGCACAGCCGGCACCCTGCCAGGCGCGACCGCCGTTCTTGTCCGCCGAGAGGGGGCTGGCACATTCGGAAGCGTGCGACCGGCCCGCGGGCGGGAATGATGGCCCCACAACCTGCCACCCGGACCGGCTCTCGGGATAAGCCGTTGCTATCATTGACATTATCTGGGAGCGGGAGCCCCACGAATGCTCCTGGACGCTGGCGCGTCCGCTACCGGGCATGACGCAGACCGTCCGCTCACGTTGCTCAGGCGAGGAGATCGGAAATGCCCCCCACAGACGGAGAGAGCGGGAATGGCAGCCCCAGGAATAGCGGCCCCATGAACCCACGCCTATGAACCCTTGCCCCGCCTCCGCGCGTCCGGCAGCGCGAGCGTCGGACGGCCCTTTTTCCGGAAGCGAATCCATTGGCAGCCGATTCCGGGAGGGGCGGAATAGCAGCCCCACGAAGGACCGTCGGCGCCGCCTTGCCGACGCGGTCAGACGCGCGCTGGGGCCCGCTCCCGGACGCCCGCGCATAGGGGCCTCTGCCCTGCCGCCGATCGCCGGACGCGACACGGCGCCCGCTATATTATTAGTGAATGGATAGTAATATTTATGAATTGGAACCTGTTTCGAACTGGTTCCATCGAACAGCCGGCTCGAACGATCTCACCGTTCAGAACCACCCCTTCAGCTTGAAGTAGACCGCCGGCGCGAGCGCACTTGCGGCGATCACCGCGAGCCCGAACGGATAGCCGAATGTCCAATCCAGCTCCGGCATGTGCTTGAAGTTCATGCCGTAGACCGAGGCCATCAGGGTCGGCGGGATGCCGATGACCGAGACCACGGTCAGCACCCGGAAGGTGTTGTTCTGCTCCATGTTGATGAGGCCCAGGGTGGCGTCGAGCAGGAACTGGACGGTCTCGGACAGGCGCGTCTCGAACTCGTCGAGGGAGGCGACGTCAAGGCGCAGGCTCTCGAAGCGGGCCTTCTCCTCGGGCTTCAGCCAGGCTTCGGCCTCGCCGGCGACGTAAGGGAGGATGCGGCCGAGGCCGAGCAGCGAGGCGCGCAGCTTCGCCAGCGCCTTGCCGCGCCGGCCGATGGCGCGCAGGAGGCGCCGCAGGGCGAGGTCGCGCCGTTTCGGCGCCGCCCCCTCGCGCCGTCCGTTGCCGTTGGCGCTGGTGTCGAAGGTGAAGATCCGGGTCGAGAGCGAATCGAGCTCGTCGCTCATCGTCTCAAGGGTATCGGCCATGCGGTCGATCAGTTCCTCGTTGAGCGCCAGGAACGTCTCGACGCTGGAGGCCGGCCCGTCCCGCTCGGCCTGACGCGCCTTCACGGTGTCGAAGGCGGCGAGCGGCTGGAATCGGACGGTGAGAAGCCGCTCCGGCGTCAGCACGAAGCCGAGGGGGCGCAAGGTGAGGTCGTCGTCGCGGAACGAGACCATCGGGGTGCTGAGATAGAACGCGTCCTTGCGCCGGTTGAGCCGGCGCGAGTTCTGCACCTCGCTGAGGGCCGCCCGGGACGGGACCCGGAGCCCGGTCGCGGCCTCCGCCAGCGCGGTCTCGGCCTCGCTCGGATTCTCGAGATCGAGCCAGGTGCCGTGGCTCGGCAGGGGTTGGGCCGTGCAGGCGTGCCCCTCGGCGACCACACCCTCGGCACCGTGCAGGGTCATCATGGCAGGGTCACCATGGCAGCGTGTTCATGACCGGATGGGCTCCTGCGCGACGGGGACCCCGTCCGATTGTGCCGCGTACGCCACAGGCCAGCGCCTTGACTCGGTCGCGCGGCCCGATTATCTCCACGCCTGCCTTAGCACTCACCTCACGAGAGTGCTAATGCCCGGGTTGGGCCGGTGGCTTCGGCGCCAGCACCAACCGCAATGCGTTCTGCGAAGCAAGAGGGCAGCACATGCAATTCCGTCCGCTGCACGACCGTGTCGTCGTCCGTCGCATCGAGAGCGAGGAGAAGACCAAGGGCGGCATCATCATCCCGGACACCGCCAAGGAGAAGCCGCAAGAGGGCGAGATCGTCGCCGTCGGCCCCGGCGCCCGCGACGAGTCCGGCAAGCTGAACCCCCTCGACGTCAAGGCCGGCGACCGCGTCCTGTTCGGCAAGTGGTCCGGCACCGAGGTCAAGATCGACGGCAAGGACCTCCTCATCATGAAGGAGTCCGACATCATGGGCGTGCTGGCGTAATCGCCACCCCCTGATCGCCCTGCAAGCCTGACGGCGGCGCCCCGACCGGGAGCTGACGCCGGACGGCTTTCCCCTGCAACACCGATCTGAAGTGAGGATTCACCATGGCAGCGAAAGACGTTCGTTTCGCCTCCGACGCCCGCGAGAAGATGCTGCGCGGCGTCGACATCCTGGCGGATGCCGTGAAGGTCACGCTCGGCCCGAAGGGCCGCAACGTCGTGATCGAGAAGAGCTTCGGCGCTCCCCGGATCACCAAGGACGGCGTGACCGTCGCCAAGGAGATCGAGCTCGCCGACAAGTTCGAGAACATGGGCGCCCAGATGGTGCGCGAAGTGGCCTCGAAGACCAACGACATCGCGGGTGACGGCACCACCACCGCGACCGTGCTGGCCCAGGCCATCGTCCGCGAGGGCGCCAAGTACGTCGCCGCCGGCATGAACCCGATGGACCTGAAGCGCGGCATCGACCTCGCCACCCAGGCCGCCGTGAAGGACATCCAGAGCCGCGCCAAGAAGGTGTCGGCCTCGGAGGAGATCGCCCAGGTCGGCACGATCTCGGCCAACGGCGACAAGGACATCGGCGAGATGATCGCCCATGCCATGCAGAAGGTCGGCAACGAGGGCGTCATCACGGTCGAGGAGGCGAAGACCGCCGAGACCGAGCTCGACGTCGTCGAGGGCATGCAGTTCGACCGCGGCTATCTCTCCCCGTACTTCATCACGAATGCGGAGAAGATGATCGCCGAGCTCGAGGACCCCTACATCCTCATCCACGAGAAGAAGCTGTCGTCGCTCCAGGCGATGCTGCCGGTGCTCGAGGCCGTCGTTCAGACCGGCAAGCCGCTGCTGATCGTCGCCGAGGACATCGAGGGCGAGGCCCTGGCCACCCTGGTGGTCAACAAGCTGCGCGGCGGCCTGAAGGTCGCGGCCGTGAAGGCGCCGGGCTTCGGTGACCGTCGCAAGGCCATGCTCGAGGATATCGCGATCCTGACCCAGGGTCAGATGATCGCCGAGGACCTCGGCATCAAGCTCGAGAACGTGACCCTCCCGATGCTCGGCCGCGCCAAGCGCGTCCGCATCGAGAAGGAGAACACCACGATCATCGACGGCGCCGGCGAGAAGGCCGACATCGAGGCCCGCGTCCAGCAGATCAAGGCGCAGATCGAGGAGACCACCTCGGACTACGACCGCGAGAAGCTCCAGGAGCGTCTGGCCAAGCTCGCGGGCGGCGTCGCGGTGATCCGCGTCGGCGGCGCGACCGAGGTCGAGGTCAAGGAGAAGAAGGACCGCGTCGACGACGCCCTCCACGCCACCCGCGCGGCGGTCGAGGAAGGCATCGTTCCCGGCGGCGGCACCGCGCTCCTGCGCGCCAAGAAGGCCGTGGCGGCCCTGTCGAGCGACAACGCCGACGTCCAGGCCGGCATCAAGATCGTCCTGAAGGCCCTTGAGGCCCCGATCCGCCAGATCGCCAGCAATGCCGGCGTCGAGGGCTCGATCGTGGTCGGCAAGATCGCCGACAAGGGCGACTCGGAGACCTACGGCTTCAACGCCCAGACCGAGGACTACGTCGACATGATCCAGGCCGGCATCGTCGACCCGGCCAAGGTCGTGCGCACCGCCCTGCAGGACGCCGCCTCGGTGGCCGGCCTGCTGGTGACGACCGAGGCGATGGTCGCCGACGCGCCGAAGAAGGACTCCCCGGCTCCGGCGATGCCGGGCGGCGGCATGGGCGGCATGGACTTCTAAGTCCGAGCTATCCAGTCCTGAGAAGACGGAAGGGGGTCGCCGCGAGGCGGCCCCTTTCCTTTTGCGCTCCACCGACGAGACCGGCTTGCCGGTTTGGCAAGCAAGCGTACAATATGACTATTGTAGTCATGGGAGAGCGTCATGCGCGAGATCCAGCTTCGGGACGCCAAGGCGGCCCTGTCGGCCGTCGTCGACGATGCCGTTCGTGGAGAGCCAAGCGTCATCACGCGCCACGGCAGACCTGAAGCCGTCGTGCTGTCGTTCGCTGAATGGCAGCGACTCTCGACTGTGCCGAACTTCGGCAGGCTCCTCGCATCATCGGGACTGCGCGACGGCGATCTGCCCGAGAGAGACCGGACACCTCTCCGTGACATCGACTTCTGATGTATCTCCTCGACACCAACATCCTGTCGGAAGGAGCGCCGACGAAAGAGCAGGGTCTTGGGTTTGGTGATTTCGCCGACTGGCTGGAAGCTGCCGCGGATCACCTCTGGTTGTCGGTCGTGACGATTGCCGAGATCGCGGCCGGAATCGAGCGCTCGGTGATCAGGGGCGAAGCGCGAAAGGCGGCACGGTTGCGCGCTTGGCTCGAGATCGTGGAACATCTCTACGGCCCCCGCATCCTGCCGCTCGGTCGCGACGCGGCACGCCTGTCGGGAATCCTGTCGGCACGTGCTCGGATGGCGGGAGCTTCACCAGGTCTTGCCGATGCCGCGATCGCTGCGACGGCCGAACTGCACGGGTTGCGCGTGCTGACCCGCAACGCGAAGGACTTCGCGCCGATGGGTGTTCCCTTCATCAATCCCTACGAGTCGGGCCTGCCGCCGGTTCCCAACGGGCCATGAGCCAGTCCTCTTTGCGGCCGACATCGAGCCGAATGAACCGCCTGTCGATCTCCACGCCGGTCGCCTCGCGCGTCGTGATTGGGGCGTGACCCAACGGGATGGCGTGCCGGCGAGCCATGGCCTCACCCCAGCTCCAGCCTCCCCTGCCGCTCCCCGAGCGCCACACCCTCATGCGCCAGAAGCCACTGCTTGCGGTGGAGCCCGCCGCCATAGCCGGTGAGAGCCGCATTCGCCCCGATCACCCGGTGGCACGGCACCACGAGGCCGACCGGGTTGGCGCCGTTGGCGAGCCCCACCGCCCGCACCGCCTTGTCGCGGCCGAGGCTTCGCGCGAGGGCGCCGTAGCTCATCGTGGTGCCGGCCGGAATGTCGCGGAGCGCGGCCCAGACCCCGCGCTGGAAGGCGGTGCCGTTGGTCCGCACTGCGAGCCGGTCGATCGCGCGGAGATCGCCAGCGAAATAGGCGTCGATCGGCCCCGCGAGCGCCGGCGGCACGGCGGCGTCCTGCAGGGTGAAGGCGGTGCCGTAATGCAGCCGCAGCAGGCGCCGCATCCGCTCCTCGTGGTCCGACCAGTCGAGGGCGCGCAAGGCACCGTCCTCCTCGAAGACCAGCAGCATCGTACCGATCGGCGTCGGCAGGGTTCCGAGGAGGAAGGGGGGCGGCGCGGGCATGGCCACCCGAACTTAACGCGGGCGCGGGGCCGCCGCGACGGACGCGGCGGCCCGTCCACCGCTCAGTCGAGCCAGCCCTTCAGCTCGCGGGCGACGACGTGCTCGATCACCCGCATGCCCTCCGGGCCGTCGTTGAGGCAGGGCAGGTAGGCGAAGTGCTCGCCGCCGCCTTCCTCGAAATAGTGCCGGTTCTCGCCATCCAACTCCTCCAGGGTCTCGAGGCAATCGGCGGTGAAGCCCGGCGCCACGATGGCGAGGCGCTTCACGCCCTGCGCCGCCAGCTCCTTCACGGTCTCGTCGGTATAGGGCTTCAGCCATTCCTCGTTGCCGAAGCGCGACTGGAAGGTCGTGCGCATCCGCTCCGGCGAGTAGCCGAGCGCCTCGCGGATCAGGCGGCCGGTCTTCACGCATTGGCAGTGATAGGGATCGCCCTTCATCAGGTACGATTTCGGCACGCCGTGGAACGAGGTGAGGATGACCTCGGGCTCGAAGTCGAGGGCGGCGAGGTCGCGGCGGATCGCGCTCGCCACCGCCTCGATATAGACCGGGTCGTCGTGGTAGGGCGGCGAGACCCGCACGGTCGGCTGCCAGCGCATCTTCATCAGCGCCCGGAACGCCTGGTCGCAGGCGGTGGCCGAGGTCGCGGCGGCGTATTGCGGATAGAGCGGCACCAGCAGGATCCGGTCGCAGCCCTGGTCGAGGAGCGCCTGGATGCGCTTGTCGACCTCGGGCTTGCCGTAGCGCATGGCCCAGTCGACCACGACACGGTCCCCCATCGCCGCCTGGAGCTTCTCGGCCTGGCCGCGGGTGATGGTCTTGAGCGGGCCCTCGTCGCGCTCGTTGTTCCAGACCGAGGCGTAGTCGCGTCCCTTCGGGCCCGGGCGCTTGGTCAGGATCACCAGGTTGAGGAGCGGCCACCAGATGGCGCGCGGCACCTCGATCACCCGCCGGTCGGAGAGGAATTCCTTGAGGTAGCGGCGCATCGGCCAGTAGCTCGTGCCCTCGGGCGTGCCGAGATTCATCAGGAGCACGCCGATCCGGCCCCAGCGCACGGCCGGGTGACCGGCCGGCAGAGCGCCGGCGCCGGTCTGGCCCACGGGAGTGGCGCCGCGGGCGAGCGCGGCGTTCGGGGTCACCTCGTTCATGATCGTCCGGTCTGCTTGTCGGCCCGGAGGATGGCGCGCCCGGGCCCGTCTGTCTTCGCGTCGGGTGGCCGCCTACATAGCGCAAAGGCCGCCCGAACCAACGTGTCGTGACGCAGCACCGCGGCGCGCCGCGACGGCCCCCGGTCCGAAGGGCCTTCGGCTGCGATTCAGACATTCAACGGTCAAGGTGACCGTGAGACAATGGTGTCTCACCCTGGGCGTTCTCGAGCCCGCCGGAGCCCCGCATGACCTCGCTCAGCCGCCGCCAGACCCTCGCCTTCGGCCTCGGAGCCGGCCTCGCCGGCCTGGCGGGCGGGCCTGCCGACGCGCGGGCGCCGGACATCGACTTCACCCTGGTCCTCGTCAACGACATCTACCGGATGGGTCCGGTCGACGGCCGCGGCGGTTTCCCGAAACTGGCCGCCGTGGTCAAGGCCGAGCGGGCGCAGGGCCGGCCGGTCCTGGTCTGCCATGCCGGGGACACCCTCTCGCCGTCGCTGATGTCGGGCATCGACAAGGGCCGCCACATCATCGAGCTGACCAACCTCATCAAGCCCGACGTGTTCGTGCCGGGCAACCACGAGTTCGATTTCGGCCAGGACATCTACCTGGAGCGGATGCGGGCCGCGAACTTTCCGGTCTTCGCCGCCAACCTGCGCCGGCCCGACGGCGCGCCGGTGCCGGGCACCAGCGACTCGACGATCCTGACCATCGGCGGGATCACGCTCGGGGTGGTCGGCATCGCCCTGCCGGAGACCCCGGCCAAGTCGCAATCGGGCGATTGGGTGTTCGGTCCCGCCGTCGCCACGCTCGCCCGCGAGGCGGCGTCGTTGCGGGCGGCGGGCGCCGAGATGGTGCTGGCGGTCTGCCACACCGACCGGGCGACCGACGAGGCCCTGGTGGCGAGCCGCCACGCCGACATCGTGCTCTCGGGCCACGACCACGACCTGGCCTTGCGCTACGACGGCCGCACGGTCTTCGCCGAATCCGGCCACGACGCCGAATATGTCACCGCCATCGACGTGAAGGCGGAAGGGACCGGCCGGGCGCTGACCTGGACCGCCGCCTTCCGCATCCACGACACCGCCGAGGTCGAGCCGGACCCTGAGGTGCTGGCGGTGGTCCAGCGCCTGGAGGGCGACCTCGCCCGCGAACTCGACGTGCCCCTCGGCCGGGTGACCAATCCCCTCGACACCCGCATCGAGACGGTGCGCCGGGGCGAGGCCGCCTTCGGCGACCTGGTGGCGGATGCCCTGCGCCACGCCGCCGGGGCCGAGATCGGCCTGATGAACGGGGGCGGCATCCGCGGCAACCGGACCTATCCGGCCGACAGTGAGCTGACCCGCCGCGACGTGCTGACCGAAATGCCCTTCGGCAACACCTCGGTGCTGGTGAAGATCACCGGCGCCCAGGTGCTGGCGGCCCTGGAGAACGGGTTCTCGGAGCTCGGCCGCTCCGCCGGGCGCTTCCCGCAGGTGTCGGGTCTCACCGTCACGGTCGATGCCGCGGCGCCGGTCGGCAAGCGGGTCGCCGAGATCCGCGTCGGCGACGCAGCCCTCGACCCGGCCCGGACCTACACGGTGGCGGCCAACAACTTCATGCTGGCCGGCGGCAACGATTACGGGATGCTGGCCGAGGGGCGGACCCTGGTCGGCGCCACCGACGGCACGCTCGTCGCCAACGTGGTGATGTCCTACATCCGCGCCAACGCGCCGCTGACGATCGAGACGGGGCGCATCACCATCCGCCGCCCCTGAGGTTCGATGCCGACAGACGATTCCGTGGCGGGCGCCCTCGCCCGCTTCCGCGCCACCGGGTCTCCCTGGCTCGCCCTGCCGTTCTTCCGGGACGGCAGCGCCGAGCGGGTGGCGGCGGCGGTCGATGCCCGCCGGGAGGCCGGCGCCCGGGTGCTGCCGGCGCCGGAGAACATCTTCAACGCGCTCACGCTGACGCCGCTCGACCAGGTGCGGGCGGTGATCCTCGGCCAGGACCCCTATCCGACCCCGGGCGACGCCCACGGCCTCGCCTTCTCCTATGTCGGCGGGCGCCGGCTGCCGGCCTCGCTCAAGGTGATCCTCGCCGAGATGGCGGAGGAGACCGGCTCCGCGGTGCCGCAATCCGGCGATCTCAGCCCGTGGGTGCGGCAGGGCGTGCTGCTCCTCAATGCGGCGCTGACCGTCGAGGCGGGGAAGTCCGGCGCCCATATGAAGCTCGGCTGGTCGGACCTCACCGACCAGGCGGTGGCGGCGGTCTCGGCCGAGCGCCCGGCGGTCGCCTTCCTGCTCTGGGGAGCGCCGGCCCGCCAGCGCGCCGCCCTGATCGACCGGGCCAAGCACCTGGTGCTGGAGGCAGGCCACCCCTCGCCCCTCAACCGCAAGGCGGATTTCCGCGGCAGCCGGCCATTCGGGCAGGCGAATGCGTGGCTGGAGGAGAAGGGGCTGGCGCCGATCGACTGGCGCTTGACGTAGATTGTTGATCCCGGTCCAGCAACAGTTCTGACATCCTCCATCGTCATCCCGGGGCCGCGCAGCGGAACCCGGGATGACGATGGGAAGCGACGTCTTATACCAACGGCCTAAGATGCTGACGCATCAAATTCGATCTCGGGCAAGCCCGAGATCGACGAGTCCGTTGGACCATCTCGAATGTTCGACAACAAGCCCAGAAGTCCGGGACCTTGGACTCGACGGAAATTCGAGAACGGAACCGAAGGTCGTTTTCTTTCGACCGTTGGTATTATCTCCCCTCCCCCGCCACGAAGGCCAGCGTCCTGCGATGCGCCTCCTCGTCGGTGAACTGCTCCGGCGGCGACTTCATCAGCCAGCTCGACGGGCCGACCAGCGCCCCGCCGATCCCGCGCTCCCGCGCCAGGGCGGCGCAGCGCACCGCGTCGATGACGATGCCGGCGGAGTTCGGCGAGTCCCAGACTTCGAGCTTCAGTTCGAGGTTCAGCGGCACCCCGCCGAAGGCCGTGCCCTCCAGGCGGATATGGGCCCACTTCCGGTCGCTCAGCCAGGGCACGTAGTCGCTCGGTCCCACGTGGATGTCGTCCGGCGGCAGGGCGGTCTCGAGCTGGCTCTGCACCGATTGCGTCTTCGAGATCTTCTTCGATTCGAGCCGCTCGCGCTCCAGCATGTTGCGGAAATCGGCATTGCCGCCGAAATTGAGCTGGTAGGTACGCTCCAGCTTGACGCCGCGCTCGCGGAACAGATGGGCCAGCGCGCGGTGCACGATGGTGGCGCCGACCTGGCTCTTGATGTCGTCGCCGATGAGCGGCAGCCCGGCCGCCTCGAAGCGCTGGCGCCATTCGGGATGCGAGGCGATGAAGACCGGGATGCAGTTGACGAAGGCGCAGCCCGCCGCCAGCGCGGCCTCGGCGTAGAACTCGGTGGCGGCTTGCGAGCCGACCGGCAGGTAGGAGACCAGCACCTCGGCCCCGGCGCGCCGGAGGCTGGCGGCGACGTCCACCGGCCGGGCGGCCGATTCCGGCACGACCGCCTCGAGATAGCGGCCGAGCCCGTCGAGGGTCGGGCCGCGCTCCACCGTGACCCCGGTCGGCGCAACGGCGGCGAAGCGCGTGGTGTTGTTGGGGGGCGCCAGGATCGCCTCGGCGAGGTCGCGGCCGACCTTGGCCTCCGACACGTCGAAGGCGGCCACCACCGTCACGTCCGCCACCCGGTAGCCGCCGAGATCGGGGCTCATCAGGCCCGGCACCGCCTCGCCCGGGCCGGCCTCCCGGTAATAGGTCAGGCCCTGCACGAAGGAGGAGGCGCAGTTGCCGACGCCCGCGATCGCGACCCGCACGCTCTTCTGGCCCACCGCCCGTACTCCTCGCAACCGGTACTCTCACCCACTAAGTAGAACACTCTGGCGGAGTATCGATCCCCGATCGAGCGTGGCCGTCCCGGCCGACGGGCCCTAAGGTGCGCCGGCAACGGGAGGAGACCGCATGGAGATCTTCGACGGGCCGGAGGCCCTGAAGGTGGCGATCGGGCAGGAGATCGGGGTCGGCGAGTGGATCACCGTCGACCAGGCGATGATCGACCGCTTCGCCGACGCGACGGACGACCACCAGTGGATCCATGTCGACCCGGAGCGGGCGGCGCGGGAATCGCCCTATGGCGCCACGGTGGCGCATGGCTACCTCACCCTGTCGCTGGTCCCGCGCTTCATCGCCGGGGTTCGACGCCTGGAGGGTCTGCGGCTGAGCTTGAATTACGGCCTCGACCGGGTGCGCTTCCCGGCGCCGGTGGTGGTGAATGCGCGCCTGCGCGGCCGGGTGCGGGTGGCCGCCGCCCTCGACGTCCCGCCCCGGGGCCTGCGCACCACCTACGGTGTGACGGTGGAGATCGAGGGCGCCGAGAAGCCGGCCTGCCTCGCCGAGGCGGTGGTGCTGCATCACTGGTGAAACCGGTGAACCGTGCGGTTCCTGACGGATTGTCCGGGGGAGATGCAGCGAGGCTGTCGGGATGACCTTGGAGACGGAGCGGCGCGCCCTTCAGCGCGTGGTGGCTGTGGCGGGGCTCGTGCCGGTCTTGGGCGGGCTCTACGGCGTCTTGTTCGGCCAGGCCGGCCTCGGCGGCGGCCCCTTCGACGTCTCGACCGACAGCCACTTCCGCTACCTGTCGGGATTGCTGCTCGGGATCGGCCTGCTGTTCTGGTCGACGATTCCGGGCATCGAGACGAAGACGTCGCTGTTCCGCTTCCTGACGATGGTGGTGGTGCTGGGCGGCTTGAGCCGGCTCCTCGGCCTGTGGCTCACCGGCGTGCCGTCCCTCACCATGCTGGCGGCGCTCGGCATGGAGCTGGTGGTCACGCCGTTGCTCTGCCTGTGGCAGATCCGGGTGGCGAACCGGGCGGGGGAGACGGTTCTGTAAGTCGAGGCGGCCGGCGACCGCGCATCAACCCTCCCCCCATGGAACTCGGGCTTGCCCGAGTTCCACATCCCCTGTGCCCAACTCGGGCAAGCCCGCGTTCCACATCCCCTATGCCCAACTCGGGCAAGCCCGAGTTCCACATCCCTGTGCCCTAGTCGGGCATGCCCGACTTGGGACGGGGGAGGGTTCAGCCACGGCGCGCCTCTCAATCCACCCGCGTCCACATCTGCTTCTTGCAGATCAGCCCGCCGAGCACGCAGCCCGACAGTTCCAGCACGTTCGGCCCCTTCATGGCGAGCTTGCCCGAATAGGTCTTGCCGTCGCGAAAATTGTAGAGCGAGCCCTCCCAGCCTTCGCCGGCCGGGTGCATGTCGCGGGTGAGCGCCACGCCGACGAGGCTGCGGCCGCGCAAGGATGCGTCGGGGTTGTGGACGTCCTTGGTCTCGCCGGCCAGCACCTTGGCGATCGTGCCGCAATAGGCGGCGGCGCAGCGGCTGATGCGGATCTGCGAATCGCCCGCAGGCGTGAGCCACAGGCCGACGGGCTGGGGACCCGCCTGCGCGCGGGCGAGCGCCGGCGCGCAGGTGAGGATCAGGGCGGCGAGCAGGACGGGACGCAACGGCGCGGGCTCCGGAGACACGAATCACGAGTCCCCCGACCTAGCGCCTTCCCGGCCGTCCCGCCATGCGCCCTTCCCGCCATGCGCCCTTCCCGTCATGTGCCCTTCCCGTCATGCAGCCCGGCGCCCGCGTCAGGCGACGAGCTCCGGGAACGGCACGATGGTGGATTTCACCGTCTTCATCGCCATCGCGTCCTTCACCGCCTGCGACACGCCTTCCTGCGTGAAGGGATAGACCGTCTGCATCTCCAGCCACGGATACTTGTCCCGGGCGCGGTAGAGCATGTCGACGCCGAGCGGCAGGTCGTTGCCGGTGAAGGCCCAGGAGCCGAGGACGTTCAGGTCCTTGGAGCAGATCCGGTGCCAGGACGTCTCGATCTTCCCCGCATCGGTGAACTGGCCCATCTCCACGTAGGTGCCGCCGTCGCGCAGGAACTCGATCCCCTCGGGACCGGCGGTCGGGTGACCGGAGCAATCCATGACGAGGTCGGCGCCGAAGCCGCCGACGATCTCGCGCACCGCCGCGATGCGGGCCTCGGGCGTCGTGACCTTGGTGATGTCGACCGTGGCCTCGGCGCCGAACTTGCGGGCGAGCGCGAGGCGCGGCTCCTCCGGCGCGCCGACGCAGATCACCCGGCCGGCGCCCATCTCCTGGGCGGCCGCCACCGCCAGGATGCCGATCGGGCCGGAGCCCTGGATCACCACGGTGTCGCCCCACTTGAAGCCGCCGGCCCGGGTCGCCCGGTTGAAGGCGCGGATGCAGGAGGTCAGGGGCTCGGAGAGGGCACCGAGGCGCAGCGACATGTCGTCGGGCAACTTGTAGACCTTGGTGCCCGGCAGCATCTCCAAGTCGACATAGACGTACTCGGCCCAGCCGCCCCACAGGTGCGGCGCCTTGTCGAAGCCGAGATAGCGCCCGTAATAGACCGGTGTCAGGCACTTGTTGGCCTGCTCCGGGTAGTGGACGCAGTAATAGCAGTGCCCGCAGGGCATCAGCGGCGGGATCATCACCTTGGAGCCGACCTGGAGCGGCTTCTCCATGAAGTCGGCGGTGAACTCCTCGCCCTTCTCGACGATGACGCCGCCGATCTCGTGGCCGAGCGTGAAGGGCCACGGCAGGGGCTTGGGCCAATGGCCCTTGAGGATGTGCTGGTCGGTGCCGCAGACGCCGCAGGCGCCGACCTTGATCAGGGCGGCCTTGCGCGGCACCTTCGGCCAGGGCACCGATTGGATGACGGGTTCCGCTCCCGGGCCCGCGAACGTGGCCACGCGGATCTCAGGCTTGCTCATCGGCGCTTCCTCGATTGGCTGTTTTGGCGCGGCGCGGGACCGCGGGCCGGGTCTTTGCCCGGCCGCCCCTACCCTAGCATCGAATTCGGATTGTGCATCCCAATCGGGCGCGATCGATCCCGGAGGGGCACGATGGCCCAGGTGAACGCGGGGGAGACGAAGGCCGGGGAGACGAATGCGGCAGAGGTGACGGACAGTCGCGGCTGGATCGATGCCGTCCTCGACCGGATCGAGCCGCCGCCGCTCTCGTCCTGGGCCTATGCCCTGCGGATCTGGCTCGCCATGATGCTGGCGCTCTATGCCGGGTTCTGGCTCGAGCTCGAGAGCGCGTCCTCGGCCGCCGTCACGGTGGCGATCCTGGCCCAGCCCCGGCGGGGGCAGGCGCTGTCGAAGGCGGCCTACCGCTTCCTCGGAACGCTCATCGGCTTCGCGGTCGCGATCCTGTTCACCGCCCTGTTCGGGCAGGACCGGGTCGAGATGCTGGTCGCCTTCGCGACCTGGATGGGGCTGTGCGTCTTCGTCGCCAACTATCTCCAGGGCACGAAGGCCTACGGCGCCATGCTGTCGGGCTACACGGTGGCGATCATCGCCATCAACAACATCGACGCGCCGCAATCGGTGTTCGAGTCCGGCGTCGCCCGCGTCGCCGCGATCACCCTCGGCATCCTGTCGATCACCTTCATCAACGACGCGCTCGGCGCCCCTTACGTCTTCCCCGAGCTCAGCGCCGGCATGGCCAAGGCCCGCGACGCGGTGCGCGACTTCGTCCGCCGGGCCGTCCGGGACGGCGATCCGGGCCCGGAGGACGCCGCCGACGCGATGCGCCTGGTGGCCGCGCCCCGCGACGCGATCGGGGTGGTCGGGACGGAGTTCCACGACGGCGAGAACCGGGCGGCGGGGGCGCGGAGCGCGGTGGCGTCCCTGTTCGCCTCGGTGGCCGCCGCCCGCTCCTTCGCGCTGGCGGTCTCGCGCTCCGGCGATCCGGACGACCTGCGGGCCAAAGTGCTCGCCGGCCTCGACGGCGACCGGAACGCCCTGCCCGACCTGATGGCGCGCCTCGACGCGCTGGCGGCGCGCGGCGCGGCGGATCCGGATTCGGTGCTGCTGCACCGGCGGGCCGTCGACCTGCTGCGCCAGGACCGGCTGGCGGAGGATGGGATCGCGGCGCTGGAGACCGGCCGCGAACCGTGGCGCGACATGCGGCTGCCGGTGCATCGCGACTTCCCCGACGCCTTGCGCAACGCCGCCCGGGTGGTCATCACGATCGCGATCAGCGCCGCGTTCTTCGTGCTGAGCGGCTGGCCGGCGACCTCTTCGGCGCTGCTCCAGGTCTCGGCCTTCGCGGCGCTCGCCTCGATCAACCCGAACCCGACCGGCTTCGCCGCCGGGGCGCTCTGGGGCCTGCCGCTCGCCGCGGCCTGCGCCGGGATCGTCGAGTTCGTCGTGCTCGACGGCGGCCAGGGCTTCCCGCTGCTCGCCATCGCGATGGCGCCGGTGATCGTCGCCGCCTCCCTGCTCAGCCTGCGGCCGTCGACGGCAAGCCTCGGCTTCATCCTGCTGGTGTTCTTCCCGGTGGTGCTCGCACCGGCGAACCCGCAGCCCTACAACCCGGAATCCTACCTCAACACCTCCGTGCTGTTCTGCCTGTCGGGGCTGATCCTGTTCCTGGTGATCCGGATCGTGCTGCCGACCACCAATGCCCAGCGCCGGCGCTGGTCGCTCCAGGCCGCCCGGTCCGACGTGATCGAGGCCCTGTCGGGCGAGCCGCAGGAGGCCGACGAGCGGATCTATCTCGATGCGGACCGGGTGGTGCAGTTCGCCGGCTGGGCCGGCACCGCGGGCGCGGTGCGCCGGGCCACCTTGCGGCACGCCTTCGCGCTCGCCGCCCTCGACACCGCCGCCGCCGGGGCGCAAGCTGGCCTGAACCGGCTCGCCGGGGTATCAGCCTATGACGCTGCGGTGCACGAGGCCAGGTCCGCGCTGCGACGGGCCGACGCGGCGGCGTTGCGCGAGGCGGGGGCCGCCCTCCTCGCCGCCGCCCGCGCCGCGCCGGCCGAATCGCGCCGCATCGCAACACGGGTCGTGGCCGACCTCGCCGCCGCGTCCTATGTCGTCGAGGGGCAGGCCCGGGTGCTGCGGCGCCTCGACCTCCGGGGGGCCCGCTAGGCGATGTTTCACGAGCTGACGATCGGCGGGGTGCTGGTCTCCCCCTTCGTCGTCTACGCGGCCCTCGCGCTGGCGATCCTGCTCTGCCTGCGGCCGCTCCTGCGCCTGATGCGCTTCGAGCGCGTCTTCGCCAACCCGCCGCTGGCCGAGGCGGGGATCTACGTGTGCATCCTGGCGCTCTTGATCGTTCTGGTGTGAGGAGAGTGGCGTGGCGGTGAAGCGGACGACCCGGGGCCGGCGTGCCTTGCGGATCCTGGCGACCCTCGTGGTGCTGGTGCTCGCCGCGACCGCCGCCCTGATCGTCTGGCAATATTACGTCACCGCCCCCTGGACCCGGGACGGGCGGGTGCGGGTGCAGGTGGCCAACGTCGCCCCCCAGGTCTCGGGCCAGATCACCGAGCTGCGCGTGGTCGACAACCAGCGCGTCCGCAAGGGCGACGTGCTCTACGTGATCGACCCGTTCGACTTCAAGGTCGCGCTCGATTCCGCCAAGGCCGACGTCGAGAACCGCGCGGCCGACCTCCAGGTCAAGCGCGCCCAGGCCGCGCGGCGCGAGGCCCTGACCACGGTCTCGACCTCGATCGAGGAGAAGCAGCAATATGCCGGCATCGCCAAGCAGGCGGAGGCCGCCTTCGCCTCGGCCCAGGCGCAGGCGGCGCAGGCCGAGATCAACCTGAAGCGCACGGAGGTGCGGAGCCCCGTCAACGGCTACGTCACCAACCTGCTCCTGCGGGTGGGCGATTTCGCCACCACGGGCAGCCCCAACGTCTCGGTCATCGACGCCGATTCCTACTGGATCGACGGCTATTTCGAGGAGACCAAGATGGACCACATCCGTGTCGGCGCTCCGGCGATCGCGGCCCTGATGGGCTATGCCGAGCCGATCCGCGGCCGGATCGACAGCATCACCCGGGGCATCAGCACCCCGAACGCCGCGGCGAGCACGCAGGGGCTTCCCAGCGTCGACCCGGTCTATACCTGGGTCCGCCTCGCCCAGCGGGTGCCGGTGCGCATCCGCATCGAGCAGGTGCCGGCCCATGTCGCCCTGGTGGCCGGCATGACCGCGACGGTCTCGGTCGGCGCCTATGCCGGGCCCGGCGACCGCCTGCGCGACGTGTTCCTCGCCTTCGTCGACCGCCTCGGTCCCAAGCGGCCGCAGGGCGGCGGCGTCGCGCCGGCCGGCGTCACCACCACGGTCGAGGGCTCGCACGACGTTTCGACCCTGCCGGCCCCCGACCCGAAGGCGGGCCCGGGCGCCGAGGAGATCGCGCCGGGCATCGCGCCCGGCATCGACGAGGCGCCGGAGGCCGCCAAGGATCTTCCGGCCAAGGATCTTCCGGCCAAAGATGCCTCGCCCAAGGATGCTCCCTCCAAGGACACGCCAGCCAGGGAGCCGCGCGGCTCGCATCGCAATCAGGGCAACGGCCGCAGCGCACGGGATTGACACGCTCCCGCTTCGCACGGCACAGGAGAGGGGCTTCACCGCGCGCGGGCGTGGCGGAATTGGTAGACGCAGCGGACTCAAAATCCGCCGTCCTCACGGATATGTCGGTTCGAGTCCGACCGCCCGCACCACTCGTCCCGGACGATCCGCGGATTGTTCAGCGTGGCGCCTGGCCACCCGTCGACGGATTCGATCGCCCCCTTCGCCGTCCTGCTGACCTGGTGGCCGCCTCCCAGAGCCTATTCGATTAGTCTCTGCAAATCTGAACCCCTCCTGGCATTCCGGGGCCGCGCAGCGGGGGGTGATGCTGTCGAGCAAGTCAAACAGCCTCTCTTCGGCCACCAGGGGGGACGTGTCGTTCGTCCTCGCCGCTCGGCGCATCGACGGCAGCGCCCGTGCGATGCCGGGCAGGAGGGAGAGCGCCCGGGTCGAGGCGGCCAGCGATGTTCCATCACGGCAGAAGCGGATGCCGCTGCTATCATGGGCCGTCATGATCCGCCGGCCGGCTTGCGGTGCTCGCGGAATGCCGCCGTGATGGTCCGCAAGGTCTCCTTCGTTCGCGCATCGGACAGCGACGAGTGCAGAACGATGTTGTGGGAGGGCAGCGGCGGCAGGCCGAGTTGATCGCCGACCTCCACGGAATCCGACGGTGCGAGCCGGCACGGGAACGGCGCGACCGCGAGGCCCGCCGAAATGGCCGCGGCGTTGGCGGTCGTGCCGCCGACGAAGACCTCCATCCAGGGAATGCCGGCGCGATCGAGCAGGCGCGTCGCCTCGTCGCGCACGGCACAGCAGGGCGAGAGCGTGGCGATCGGCAAGGGTTCGCCCGCATGATGCACGAAACCCGGCGCGGCGAACCAGCCGAAATGCTCCGGCCCGAGGACCTCGCCGTCGCGCCGGTCGTCGTCGCTGCGGATGATCACGGCGTCGAGAGCCCCGCCGTCGAAGGCTTCCATCAGCGCCCAGGAGGTGTCGAGAAGGACCTCGATCGTGAGGGCCGGGTCGAGGGATTTCAGGCGCGCGAGCAGGGTCGGCACCTCCGGCCCCATCACGTGGCTGGCGATGCCGAGCCGGAAGCGGCGGCGCGTGACCGTCAGCCCGGCGACGGCCCGCTCATGCGCGGCCAGGAACTCCCGCGCCGGCGCGATGAAGGTCTCGCCCTGCGCCGACAGCCGCACCTGCCGGGGCGTCCGCTCGATGAGCCTGTGGCCGAGCCTGTCCTCCAGCCGCTTCAGCTTCACGCTGACCGCGCCCTGCGTCGTGCCCAGCGCTTCCGCCGCGCGGGTGAAGCTCCGGTGCTCCGCCACCAGCACGAAGGCGCGGACGGCATCGACATCCAACGTCAGCACGGCGGCGATCCATCATGATTCGTTGTCACTGAAATAGACTGGCATCACGTTGTGTCGTGGTCCAGCCGGAGACATCGTGCGCGGCACCGTCACCCTCGTTGCCGCACCGGGGACGTCCGCGACGAGGGTCCGTCGTGCGACGATGGCCTTTCCGCGCGGCAACCGATCGTCGAGAGGTTGTCCATGTCCGTCCGTCGAACGCCGCGCAACGTCATCGCCCTCGCGGCCGTCTGCCTGTCCGCCCTCATGCTGGGGCTGGAGATCTCCAGCATCCCGGCGATCCTGCCGACCCTGGAGCAGGTGCTTCCGGCCGATTTCCGGGAGCTGCAATGGATCATGAACGCCTACACCATCGCCATGACGACGTGGCTGATGGCGATGGGAGCCCTGGCCGACCGCTTCGGCCGCAAGCGCGTCTTCCTCGCCGGGATCGCGGTGTTCGGGGCCGCCTCCCTCGTCTGCGGCCTGGCCGAGGGCGCAGCGGTGCTCATCGCCGCCCGCTTCCTCCAGGGCACCAGCGCCGCGGCGATGCTGGCCTGCCAGATCGCCGTGCTCTCGCACCAGTTCCGTGACGGCCCGGACCGCGGCCTGGCGTTCGGCTGGTGGGGCATCGTCTTCGGCCTCGGCCTCGGCTTCGGTCCGCTCGTCGGCGGCGCCATCGTCGCCGTCTCGACCTGGCACTGGGTCTTCCTCATCCACGCCGTCCTCGCGGTCGGCACGATGCTCCTCGCCCGGGCCGGCGTGGAGGAATCCGCCGATCCCCACGCGGTGCGGATCGACCTCGCCGGCATGGTCACGCTGTCGGTCGCGGTGTTCTGCCTCGTCTTCCTCATCACCCGGGGGCAGGCCCTCTCGCCGGACGATCCGGCCGGCCTCGTCACGGCCGCCATCGGCGCGCTCAGCTCGGCCCTGTTCGTCGCCGTCGAGACCCGGACGGCCCGGCCGATGTTCGACTTTCGCGCCTTCCGCATCCGGCGCTTCTCGGGCGCCCTCATCGGCGCGAGCGGCATGAATTTCAGCTTCTGGCCGTTCGTGATCTACCTGCCGATCCACTTCCAGGCGGGGCTCGGGCTCGACAGCGTCGGGGCCGGCCTGGCGCTTCTCGCCTACACGCTGCCGACCCTGTTCGTCCCACCTCTCGCGGAGGCTTTGCTGCGGCGCCACGGTCCGCACCGCATCATCCCGCTCGGCCTCTTCACCATCGGCCTCGGCTTCGTGCTGATGCGCACCGCCACGGCGGCCGATCCGGCGAGCTGGGCCGCCATGCTGCCCGGCTGCCTCCTCGCCGGGATCGGCCTCGGGCTCACCAACACGCCGGTCACCAACACCGCGACCGCCGCGCTTCCGGCCGAGCGGGCCGGCATGGCCTCGGGGATGGACATGAGCGCCCGGATGATCTCGCTCGCGATCAACATCGCCCTGATGGGCGTCATCCTGGTGCAGGGCATTCGCGCCGGCCTCGCGCGCCTGCTGCCGCAGGCCGAGGCCACCCTCCTCGACCGCCTGGCCGAGACGATCGCCGCCGGCAACCTGGCGGCCGGGGAGCCCGGCGGGATCGAGCTGGGCGCTACCGCGGCGCGCGACGCGCTGCTGCAGGGCTTCGGCTGGGTGATGCTCTACGGCGCCTTCTGCGCCTGGGCCATGGCGGCGCTCAGCCTCGTCGTGTTCGGCCACAGGACGGTCCTGGTCGAGGCCGAGGGCCGCGCCTGACGGATCGCCGCGGCGTGGGGGGCGGTCCCGGAGGCGGGCTCACGCCTCCGGGACGGCCAGCGCCCGTTCGAGAATCGGGATCACCCGCGCATCCCCCATCTGCGCCACGTTGAAGCGCATCCGCGACCCGGCCGTGTGCGAGACGCTGAACACGTCGCCGGGGGCGAGCACCACGCCCTCGCGCAGGGCGGCCCTCGCCACGGCGGCGGCGTCGCGGTCTCCGGGCAGGGTGCACCAGAGATAGAACCCGCCCCGCGGCATCAGCCAGGGCCGGATGCCGAGCCCGGCCAGCCGCTCGGCGGCCTCGCGCCGGGCCCGGTCGAGGCGCCGGCGCAACGCGTCGAGGTGCTTCCGGTACTGCCCGTCGCCGAGCGCGCCGGCGACCAGCTCGGCCGCGACCGGGCTGACCCCGCCGAAGCTCGTCGCCACCTGGAGATCGATCAGCGCCTCGATCCACTCCGCCTTCGCCACGACGTAGCCGCAGCGGATCGACGCCGAGAGGGTCTTGGAGAAGCTGCCGATCCGGATCACCCGCTCGAGCCCGTCGAGGGCGGCGAGCCGCGGCGACGGCTCGGGCTCGAAGGGAGCGAAGATGTCGTCCTCGACGATTCTGACGTCGTGGGCGGCCGCCGCATTGAGCAGCCGGTGGGCGACGGCCGGCGCGAGGGTGGCGCCGGTCGGGTTGTGGAGGGCCGAGTTGGTGACGTAGAGCCGCGGCCGGTGCGTGGCCGCGGCTTGCGCGAACAGCTCGGGGTCCGGCCCCGCCTCCGTGTAGGGCACGCCGACCACCTTGGCCCGGTGGGCGCGCAGCAGCGCCTGGAAGTTGAAGTAGCAGGGGTCGTCGACCAGCACCGTGTCGCCCGGCCGCACCAGGAGGCGGCAGATCAGGTCGATCGCCTGCGTGCCCGAGCCGGTGAGCAGGACCTGGTCCGGGCCGACGGCCAGCCCCTCGCCGGCGCATTGCCGCGCCAGCAGCCGGCGCAAGGGAAGCGGCCCGCGGGTGGCGCCGTAATCGGTGAGCACCGCATCCTCGGCCCGGGCGAGGCCGCGGGCGGCGCGGCGGAGCGCCGCCACCGGCATCCAGGCCGCCGGCAACCAGCCGCAGCCGGGCTTCGGGATCTCGGGCTCGCCGTCGAGGGATTGCCGGGAGACCCAGAGCGGATCGACCGCCCGGTCGAGCCGCGGGCCGATCTCGGCGAGCGTCGGCGGGGCGGGGGACGCGGCGTAGAAGCCGGATCCGGGCCGGGAGCGCACCACCCCCTCCGCCGCCAGGCGCTCATAGGCCTCGACCACCGTCGAGGGCGAGACGCCCAGGGCGGTGGCGAGCCCGCGGATCGACGGCAGCCTCTCGCCCGGCGCCAGCCCGCGCGCGGCGATCCGTCCCTGGATCGCCGCCATCACCGCCGCCGTCCGCCCGCCTTCGGCCATCGCCTTCATCCCCGACAGTGTGGCTGGGGCGACCCATACAGTTCGGTCTGACCGTATGGGACCGTGCCTTCTGGGGATAGCCCGGCGGCCATATGTCCTTCGCCGGATTCAGAGCTGTTCGAGAGACGAACGATGCAGCGGTCGGCGGACGGGTGGGGCAGCGGGCTCCTCGGGGTGGTCATCTTCAGCGGCTCGCTGCCGGCGACGCGGGTGGCGGTGGGCGGCTTCTCGCCGCTGTTCCTCACCTCGGCCCGGGCGGTGATCGCGGCCCTCCTGGGAGCCGCCCTGCTGTGGGGCCTGCGGCAGGCGCGGCCGGCCCGGTCCGATCTGGCGTCGCTCGCCATCGTGGCGGTCGGCGTGGTGGTCGGCTTCCCGCTCCTCACCGCGCTGGCGCTGCAGCACGTCACCTCGGCCCACTCGATCGTGTTCATCGGCCTCTTGCCGCTCGCCACCGCCCTGTTCGGGGTTTTGCGCGGCGGTGAGCGGCCGCGGGCGGCGTTCTGGTTGTTCTCCCTCCTCGGCAGCGCCGCGGTCGCGGGATTCGCGCTCCTCCAGGGCGGCTCGGCCTCGCTCGCCGGCGATCTCCTGATGCTCGCCGCGATCCTGCTCTGCGGGCTCGGCTACGCGGAGGGCGCGGCCCTGTCGCGCCGTCTCGGCGGCTGGCAGGTGATCTCCTGGGCCCTGGTCCTCGCCCTGCCGGCGATGCTGGTCCTCGCCCTGGCGACCCGGCCGGCGGGCGTGGCGCAGGTCGGCGCTCCGGCCTGGCTCGGTCTCGCCTACGTCTCGGTGTTCAGCATGCTGGTCGGTTTCGTGTTCTGGTATCGCGGCCTGGCACGGGGCGGCATCGCCGGCGTGGGCCAGCTCCAGCTGCTCCAGCCCTTCCTCGGCCTGGCGCTGGCGGGGCTCCTCCTCGGAGAGCCGGTCGCCCCGTCGATGATCGCGGTGACGGGCCTCGTCGTGCTGTGCGTCGCCGGCGCCAAACGGTTCGCGTGATTCGCCCCATCCTGGGCCAGGCCCTGACGGCGACGGTTGACGGTGCGTTTACGGCGTCGTGCGCATCTTACGCACCATGCGTCGTGGCATCGTAGCGTTCTCAGCCTTCACGCTCTTCGGCCTGGGGCTCACCGGATGCGCGCTCAATCGGTTTGAGCAGCGCGAACCCTGGCGGAATCAGGCCGAAGAGGTCTGCCTCGCCCAGAAACTCGTTCGTCCGAGCGAGGACATCCAGCCGATCAAGGAGATCGACGGGCCGGGCGTCTGCGGCATGGTGCATCCGTTCCGGGTCACCCGGCTCGCCGGGGGCACGGTGGTGCTCAAGCAGCGCATGACCCTGGCCTGCCCGATCATCCCGGAGGTCGAGGCCTGGCTCGCCGGCACGGTGCAGCCTGCGGCGCAGATCTATTTCGGCCAGCCGGTGGTCGAGATCAATTCCGGATCCTATGCCTGCCGCGGCCGCAACAACCAGGTCGGCGCCAAGCTCTCGGAGCATTCGTTCGGCAACGCCGTCGACGTGATGTCCTTCCGCTTCGCCGACGGCTACGTGGTGACGGTGAAGGGCGGCTGGCGCGGCACCGAGGCCGAGCAGGGCTTCCTGCGGGAGGTCTTCCTCGGCGCCTGCAACCACTTCACGACGGTGCTGGCGCCGGGATCGAACATCTACCACTACGACCACCTGCATCTCGACCTGGCGCGGCACGATCCCCGGGGCCTGCGCCGCATCTGCAAGCCGCTGATCAAGTACGAGTCGCAGCTGCCGCCCCCCGGCACGCCGCTCTCGCCGATCCGCAGGAAGCCGCCGGCCTGGCAGCCCGCTCCGGACCCGGCACCGATCGACGTCGAGCAGGACGATCCCTACGGCATGACGCCGATGAGCGCCCGGGAGACCGGCTCCCGGGTCGCCCGCGCGCCGTCATCCTCCCCTGCGCCCTCCCCGGCTGCGCGACCCGCGCCGGTCCACGCCTACGCGCCGCCGCCCTCGCCGCGTCCGGCCCTCGCCGCGGAGCCCCGCGCCCTGCCGGAGCCGATGCCGATCGGCAGCCCGACCTGGTCGTCGGGGCCGATCTACTGAGCGTCCCTCAGGCCGTTGCGCCGCCGAGATCCGCCACCACGGCGCGGCGCGCCGCCGCGTCCTCGGCCAGGCGATGGACGTGCATCTCGGTCGCGCCGCGGGCCCGGGCGCGGGTGAGCCAGCCGCGGGCGAGGCGCTCGCGCGGGCTCTCGCCCGCCGCCGCCACGGCCACCAGCTCGGCGGTGCCGTCTCCGTCGCGGCGCACCGCGATCACCACGGCCTCCCCGACCTCGGCCGGATCGTCGTTGAGGGTGTGGATCCCCACCACGTAGCGGCGGCCGGAGCGGCCACGCCAGGCGCTCAGCGGCAGGGCCGGGGTACCCCGCAGGCTCGTGGCCGTCCTCAGGCGCTCCTCACGCACGTCCATTCTCCTCGCGCGGTCGTTCTGGATGTCCCGCATCGCCACCGACCAGGACAGGGCTCGTTTGTTCGCCATTTGTTCCAGCCTAGTTCCGATTCCGGAGGTCCGTCAAGCGCGAACGATCGGAGTTCGGGAGATCTGGAGAGGGAGGGCGCCGGGTTCAAGGCCAGGGTTCCGGCAAGGGCCCGCGAAGGGGCCCGCGAAGGGGCGCGGCGGCCGGGAAACCCTGCCGCCGCGCGCGCTCACCGGCGGTGATGCCAGCCGTGATGGCCCCAGCCGCCACCCCAGCCGACGCGGCGCCACCCGCCGCCATAGCCCCACGGACGGTGCCAGCCCGCCCGGTGCCAGCCACCATAGCCCCAGGGCCGATAGCCCCAAGGCCGGTGCCAGCCGACGCGGCGCCAGCCATAGCCCCAGCGCGGGCCGACCACGACCGGCCGGTAGCCGACGACCGGGGCGTAGTAGACCCGGGGTCCCCAGACGTTCGGGCGGCACCAGCCGCGCCAGTTCCGATGGAAACCGGGGCCGCAGCCGTCGCGCGCCTCTGCGGTCGACGGCGTCCCGACGAGGGCGCCGAGAGACAGGATCGCGGCGCCCGCAGCCATTTTCCAACGCATCATGGCCTCCTGTTGTGAGGCCCATGAAATGCACGAGGCGGCGCGATCGTTTCGAGATTACGAAGAGTTCATGTTCCGATGCGCGCAACCCGTCTACGGCTGTGCTTGCGCGGCGTCGGGGAAGGTATGGAATCCGGATGCCTCGCGGCGGCGGGACGGATCGTCTCGCCCCGTCCCGCTCGGACACCTCATGCCGCAGCCCTTGCGAACGGACGAGTTCGAACGGGCTCGCCAAGCCCCACCGAGCCTTGCGCGCCAGGCGCCGATGCGAAGGCGCGGCGATATCGGAACGAGGTCCGGGATGGGGCCGGGTTCACGCCCCGACGATCGGCATGACCCGAAGGATCACGTTTCCTGTGCCCGCACCGCCCTGCGCGCCTCGCCGGGCTGCCCCGCCTCGCGCACCAGGGCATCCGAGGCGGTCTCGATCCGCTCCTGCAGCTCGGCATAGAACCTGTCCCGGGGCAGGCCCGGCGGGATCACGGGCAGGAACTCGATCACCGCCGTGCCCGGCCGGTAGGTGAGGCGGCGGCGGCCCCAGAACACGCCGGTATTGAGCGCGACGGGCAGGCACGGCACGCCGAGCCGGTCGTACATGTGGACGACGCCGTACTTGTAGGCCGGAGGCGCTCCGGGTGCGCGCCGGGTCCCCTCGGGGAAGATGATCAGGCGCCGGCCATCGGCCATCGCGGCGGCGGCCTCCTCGTTCATCAGCGCCAGGGCGCGGGAGCCCTTCGAGCGGTCGATCGCCACCATCTCGCCGCGCGCGAGGTACCATCCGAACAGCGGCAGCCACATCAGCTCGCGCTTGAGGATGTAGGTGAAGTCGTCGAGCACCGTGACGAGGGCCAGGGTTTCGAGGGCGGACTGGTGCTTGGCCGCCACCAGGACCGCCCCGGCCGGGCGGTGCTCCAGCCCGCGGAACTCGACCCGCAGGCCCACGATGGCGTCGAGCAGCCTCAAGGTCACCCGGCCCCAGGTCTGGGCCAGCCATACCACGCTGCGCCGGGTGGCCAGAGCCGGCAGGCCGCCGATCAGGAACGCGATGGTGACGAGATAGAAGGCGAGGGTGAACAGGATCGAGCGGGCGAGCGGCATGACGGGCGGTACAACGAACCTCCGGGCCGGCGCGGGCGCGCCGCCCGCGTGATGCGGATGGCTCCTCCTTAGAGCATTTCGGCGCCCGCGTAACGGCGATTGCCGGAGCGCTCCGATCGACCTCACGGAAACAGTGCCGGCCAGGGCCGCGGGGCGGATGCCGGAGTGGAAAAAACGTGCTTTAAGCCACGGCGGACCCGCTCGAGATGCGGGAAAACCGTCGGCCCGGAAAGCCGGACCTTCCAGGGAGGATGCCATGACCACGCTCACGCGCCGCCGCGCGCTCCATCTCGCCGTCGCCGGCGCCGTCGCGGGCCCGGCGGTGTTGCGCATCACCCGGGCGCACGCGGCCGAGTTCAGCCTGAAGGCCGCCAACAACACCCCGATCAGCCACCCCCTCACGGTCTACATGACCAAGGCGGCGGACGGGATCCGCGAAGAGACCGGCGGCAAGGTCGACATCAAGCTGTTTCCCAACAACCAGCTCGGCGGCGACACCGACATGCTGAGCCAGCTGCGCTCCGGCGCGCTGGAATTCTTCACCCTCTCGCCGCTGATCCTCGCCACCCTGGTGCCGGCCGCCTCGATCAGCGGCGTCGGCTTCGCCTGGTCGTCCTACGACAAGCTGTGGCCGGCGATGGACGGCGATTTCGGCGCCCATGTGCGGGCGCAGATCGAGAAGTCGGGCCTGTTCGCCTTCGACCGCATCTGGGAGAACGGCTTCCGCCAGACCACCTCGTCGACCCGGCCGATCCTGAAGCCGGAGGACTTCAAGGGCTTCAAGATCCGGGTCCCGCCGAGCCCGATGTGGACCTCGATGTTCAAGGCCTTCGACGCCGCCCCGATGACGATCAACTTCGCGGAGGTGTACTCGGCGCTGCAGACCAGGATCGCCGAGGGCCAGGAGAACCCGCTGACCCTGATCGACAGCGCCAAGCTCTACGAGGTGCAGAAGTACCTCTCGAAGACCAACCACATGTGGGACGGCTTCTGGCTCCTGTCGAACGGCAAGGTCTGGCGCGGCCTGCCGCAGGACGTGAAGACCGTGATCGCCAAGCACTTCAACACGCAAGCCGTGGCGCAGCGGGCGGACATGGCCCAGCGCGCCGGCACGACCGAGCAGGACCTGAAGGCCCGCGGCCTCGCCATCCACGACGTCGACACCAAGGCGTTCCAGGCCAAGTTGCAATCCGCCGGCTTCTACAAGGAGTGGAAGGGCAAGTTCGGCGACGACGCCTGGGCGCTCCTCGAGAAGCACACCGGCCCGATCTCCTGATCGCGGCGACGCGTTCGGGGGCTCAGGCTCAGACTTAGGCTCCGGCGGCGCAGGCCGCCGGGGCCGCGGCGGGGGCTGTCGGGACGGCGCGGCCGAACAGGTACCCCTGCGCCTCGGTGAACCCCTCCTCGTGCACCACCGCGAGCTGGGCCGGCGTCTCGACGCCCTCCGCCACCGTCTCGATGCCGAGGCGCCGCCCAAGCTCGGCGACGACGCCGACGATCGCCCGGCATTCCGGCCGCCCGACCGCGTCGCGCACGAACGACGCATCGAGCTTGATGCGATCGAACGGGAAGGCGCGCAGCCGGGAGAGGGACGAGAAGCCGACGCCGAAATCATCGAGGGAGATGCGCACGCCCATGGCGTGGAGCAGGTGCAGGTCGTCGACGATACCGTCGGTGATGTTGGTCAGCACCGTCTCGGTGATCTCGAGCTCGAGGCGCCGGGGGGGCAGGCCGGTGCGGGCGAGGATCTCGCTCACCGCCTGCGGCAGGCTGCCGTCGCCGAGCTGGCGCACCGAGACGTTGACGCAGAGCCGGGCCGGCTCGGGCCAGGCGGCGGCGTCACGGCAGGCCTGGTCGAGCACCCACAGCCCGAGCACCCGGATCAGGTCCGACTTCTCGGCGAGGGGGATGAAGCGCCGGGGGGAGATCGGGCCGCGCTCCGGGTGTGTCCAGCGCAGGAGCGCCTCCCGGGCGTTGACCGCGCCGTGGGCCAGGCCGATGATCGGCTGGTAGGCGACCGCGAGCTGTCCGGCCGCGATGGCGTGCCGCAGGTCCTGCTCCAGACGCTCCTCGTCGCTGCGCTCGGTCTCCAGCTCCGGGGTGAAGGGCCGCCAGGCGGCCTTGCCGGCGCCCTTGGCGGCGTAGAGGGCGCAATCGGCCCGGCGCAGCATGGCGTCGGGCGTGGTGCCGCCCTCCTCCGCGAAGGCGATGCCGATGCTGGCCGTCACGCGGCGCGGCCGCTGGCCCTCGATCGCGTAGGGTCGGGCGAGCTCGATGAGCAGCCCCTCGGCGAGGGACACCGCCAGATCGCCGGCGCTGCCGGGAAGCAGCAGGGCGAACTCGTCGCCGCCGAACCGGGCGGCGAGGCCCGCCTCCGGCAGCGCCCGCAGCAGGCGTTCGGCCACCTGCCGCAGGAGCGCGTCGCCCGCCTGATGTCCGAGATCGTCGTTGACCGCCTTGAAGCCGTCCAGGTCGAGGAACAGCAGGGCGGTGCCGGCGGGACACGCCTCGTCGGCGGCGTCCTCGTGCAGGCGCCGCCACAGCGTCGCCCGGTTGGCGAGACCGGTCAGGGCGTCGTGGTGGGCGAGCCGGGTGATCTCCCGTTCGGCCTGGCGCTGGCGCGTGACGTCCTCGAAGGTGACGACGAGGGCCCCGGCCGGGATGCCCCGACGCACTACGGCGATCGCGCGGCCGTCCGGCATCTCCGCCACCACGGTCTCGCCGCTGCCGAGCACCGCTTCGTGCCCGGCCAGCAGCGCGGCGCCCGTCTGGCCATCGGCCTCCGGTCCCGCGAAGACGAGGGCCCAGAGCGCCTCGATCGGAGTCCCGATCAGGTCGCGCCCGGCGGCGGCCGTGAACATCTGGAAGAAGCGCTGGTTGACGAGCCGCACCTGGCGGTCGGCGTCGAACAGGCACAGGCCCTGCGACATGGTCGAGAGGGCAAGGTCGAGGATCAGCGCGATCGCCTCGAACTGGCCGCCCGCCTCCTCGTGGAGCGTCGCGTCCCGGATGACCTGCGCGAAGCCGAGGACGGTGGCGCCGTCCCGGATCGCCACGATGACGGTGCGGGCGCGGAAGCGGCTGCCGTCGTGACGGGGCCACCATCCTTCCGTCTCGCAGCGCCCGGTCTGCCGCGCCGCCGCGAGGGCGGCGATGCCCTCCTCGGGCGTATCGCCGTAGGCGAAGCTGCGGCCGACCACCGCCGCGGCCGGATAGCCGGTCAGTTGCTCGGCTCCCGGATTCCAGGCCGCGACCTGCCCGTCCGGGGTGAGCAGGCACAGGGCGTGGTCGGTCGCATCCCAGACCAGGCGAGAGCAGGCGTCGTGAAGGGCGGCGCCTACATCCGATTCGTCCAGACCGACCGTGACCGTCGCCTGCGCCTCACTCCGCATCTGCCAAGCCCCGCCGCGTGGCGACCAGATTGCGCCGCGCTCACTATTGGGGCGACACGCTATGCGATTTATTGCGGGAGGTTGAGTCGCAATCTCGACCTATGCCCGGTCGTCGTGCATCGCCCGGCGAACGCGGTTCCCCTGCAACGGCGGGCGGGCGGCCTCGTCGGCGGCTCCAGGGACCGAGGAGCGGGACCGACGCGTCATGCGGAAACCGGCGTCGCCCGGACGCAGCGCGGGCTGGCGATGCGAGATTCGGAAGCCATCGTCCGGATCTCGTCTCACTCCCACTCGATCGTGCCGGGGGGCTTGGAGGTGATGTCGTAGGTCACCCGGTTGATGCCCTTGACCTCGTTGATGATCCGGGTCGCGACCCGGCCCAGGAACGCCATGTCGAAGGGATAGAAGTCGGCCGTCATGCCGTCGACCGAGGTGACGGCGCGGAGCGCACAGACGTGGTCGTAGGTGCGCCCGTCGCCCATGACGCCGACGGTCTTGACCGGCAGGATCACCGCGAAGGCTTGCCAGATCGTGTCGTAGAGACCGGCCTTGCGGATCTCCTCGAGATAGATCGCATCGGCCTTGCGCAAGGCGTCGAGCTTCTCGCCCGTGATCTCGCCCGGGCAGCGGATGGCGAGGCCCGGCCCCGGGAAGGGGTGGCGGCCGACGAAAGCCTCGGGCAGGCCGAGCTCGCGGCCGAGCACCCGGACCTCGTCCTTGAACAGCTCGCGCAGGGGCTCGACGAGCTTCATGTTCATGCGGGCCGGCAGGCCGCCGACATTGTGGTGGCTCTTGATCGTCACCGACGGGCCGCCGGTGAAGGACACGCTCTCGATCACGTCGGGATAGAGGGTGCCCTGCGCCAGGAAGTCGGCCCCGCCGATCTTCTTCGCCTCGGCCTCGAACACGTCGATGAACAGGCGCCCGATCGTCTTGCGCTTGACCTCCGGGTCGGTGACTCCGGCGAGTTCGCCGAGGAAGAGATCGGAGGCTTCGACGTGGACCAGCGGAATGTTGTAGTGGTCGCGGAACAGGCGCACCACCTCCTCGGCCTCGCCCTGGCGCAGCAGGCCGTGATCGACGAAGACGCAGGTCAGCTGCTCGCCGATCGCCTCGTGGATCAGCACCGCCGCCACCGCCGAATCGACGCCGCCCGAGAGGCCGCACAGCACCTTGGCGCCGCCGACCTGGGCGCGGATCCGCTCGATCGCCTCCTCGCGGAAGGCGGCCATCGACCAGTCGCCGGTGCAGCCGGCGATGTCGCGCACGAAGTTGCGGATCAGCAGCGCGCCGTGGGGCGTGTGGGCCACCTCGGGGTGGAACTGCACCGCGTAAAATTTCCGGTCCTCGTCCGCCACCGCCGCGAAGGGGGCGTTGGGCGAGATCGCCACGGTGGTGAAGCCGTCGGGCAGCTTCGTCACCCGGTCGCCGTGGCTCATCCAGACGGGATATTTCTCGCCGACATGCCAGACGCCGCGGAAGAGCGCGCTGTCGGCGATGATCTCGACCTCGGCCCGGCCGAACTCGGCGTGGTGCCCGCCCTCGACCTCGCCGCCGAGCTGGGCCGCCATGGTCTGCTCGCCGTAGCAGATGCCGAGCACCGGCACGCCGGCCTCGAACACGCCTTGCGGCGCCCGCGGCGAGGATTCGACCGTGACCGATTCCGGCCCGCCCGACAGGATCACCGCCCGCGGCTTCATCGCCGCGAAGGCCGCCTCGGCCGCCTGGAACGGCACGATCTCGGAATAGACCCCTTCCTCACGCACCCGTCGGGCGATGAGCTGGGTCACCTGGCTGCCGAAATCGATGATGAGGATCTTGTCGTGCTCGGTCGTCATGGAACGATGAGTTAGACGAGGGCCAGCCCGCGTGCAACGCGTCGCGGAGCGGGTCCCGGGTGCGTTCACGACATTCGCGACGGGGTCACGGCATTAACCGGACGTTCATGTACTAACAGCAAGTGAGGCGCCCCCAACCCACCAGACAGGGAGCCTCGCCATGCGAGCCATCGTCCTCGGGATCGCCGCCACCCTCGCCACGGGCCTGAGCCTCGCGCCCGCCTCGGCCATGCCGGTCGCCCCCGGCAGCACGGTCGCGCCCGTCGCGTCGATCGAGCAGGCGCAGTACGTCACCCGCCGGGTGGTGCGCCGCGGTCCCCGCTGCACGGTCCAGGTGACCCGCACCCGTGGGCCCTTCGGCCGGGTGGTGGTGCGCAAGGTGCGCCGCTGCTTCTGACACGAGGTCAGATTTCGATGGGGCAGCTCCGCACGGGGCTGCCCTCTCCAGACTCGATCGTTTATCGCGGCCAGACCGCCAGCAGGGCCCTGAGGGCCGCCACGAAGGCGAGCGGCTGGTCGACCATCACGTGATGATAGGCTTCCGGCAGGTCGATCCGGGGGGAGCCCGGCGGCAGCAGGCCCTGGACATAGGCCGCATCGGCCGGGCGCATCAGGTCCGAGCGGGCGCCGGTGACGAGCGCCAGGGGGCAGCGGGCCCCGGCCACCATCGCGGCCCGGTCCGGCAGCGCCAGGCGGGCCCACATCGAGGGGTCGAAGCGCCAGCTCCAGCCGCCCGCGACCTCCCTCAGGGATTCCCGGGCGATGAGATCCGCGATGTAGAGCCTGTCGCAGGGCTGCATCGGCGCGAACCGGAACCGGCCCAGCGCCTCCTCGAGGGTCGGGTAGACCCGGTGCGGCGCGAACCGCCCGTCCTCGCGCCGGCGCCCGCTGCGACGCTCGGGCGAGAAGATCGGCGGATCGACGATCACGGCGCCGCGCCAGCGCCCGGCTTCGCGGCCCGCCTCGGTCAGCATCGGGAAGCAGCCGAAGGAATGCCCCACCATCACGGGCGCGCCGGCCTCGAACAGGCCGGCTTCCTCCGCCACCGCCTCGATCTCGTCGGCGAAGGTGTCGAGGTCGTAGGTCTCGCGCCAGTCGGAGCCGCCCATGCCGGACCAGGACGGGGCCGCCACCCGGTAGGTGTCCGCGAGATACGGCGCGATGAAGCGCCACCAGCCCGCATGCGCCCCGTTGCCGTGCAGCAGCATCAGGCCCGGCCGGCCGCGCTCGCCCCAGGCGAAGGTCTCGATCCCGGCGCCCCTCACCGGGATGCGCCCGATCGCCGGCGCGACCGCGACGGCGTCCCGGAACCAGGCGGGAGCCGGCG
>NZ_LABZ01000146.1 GCF_001043955.1 Methylobacterium tarhaniae
GGAGAGGGGATCCCGCGCCCTACTCGGCACCGCAGGGGCAGCGTCGGCCCCCACCGGACCGCGCGCCATGACCGACTCCCCTTATCCCCGCGACCTCGTCGGCTACGGCCGCACCCCGCCGCACGCGCGATGGCCGGACGGCGCCCGCATCGCGGTGCAGTTCGTCATCAACTACGAGGAGGGCGGCGAGAACTGCCTCCTGCACGGCGACCGGGCGTCGGAGGCGTTCCTGTCGGAGATCGTCGGGGCGCAAGCCTGGCCGGGGCAGCGCCACATGAGCATGGAATCGATCTACGAGTACGGCTCGCGGGTCGGGTTCTGGCGCCTGCACCGGCTGTTCACCGGGCGCCGGATGCCGGTGACGGTGTACGGCGTCGCGACGGCCCTCCAGCGTAACCCCGAGGCGGTCGCCGCCATGCGCGAGGCCGGCTGGGAGATCGCCTGCCACGGCCTCAAGTGGATCGACTACCGCGACTTCTCCTACGAGGAGGAGAAGGCCCACATGAGCGAGGCGATCCGGATCCACACCGAGGTCACGGGCGAGCGCCCGCTCGGCTGGTATACGGGCCGGACCTCGGAGAACACCCTGCGCCTGGTGATGGAAGAGGGCGGCTTCCTCTACTCGGCGGATTCCTACGCCGACGACCTGCCCTACTGGGTCGAGGGGCCGCGGGCGCCCCAGCTGGTGGTGCCCTACACCCTGGACGCCAACGACATGCGCTTCGCGACGCCGCAAGGCTTCAATGCCGGCGACCAGTTCTTCGCCTACCTGCGCGACTCGTTCGACGTGCTCTATGCCGAGGGCGCCGAGACGCCCCGGATGCTGTCGATCGGCCTGCATTGCCGCCTCGCCGGCCGGCCGGGCCGGATCGCGGCGCTCGCCCGCTTCCTCGACCACGTCGCCGCCCACGAGGACGTGTGGGTGACCCGGCGCATCGACATCGCCCGGCACTGGGCGAGGACCCATGCCCCCGCGGGCCTGACCCCGAGCCGGATGGGCCGCGCCCTGTTCGTGGAGACGTTCGGCGACGTGTTCGAGCACTCGCCCTGGGTGGCCGAGGGCGCCGTTGCCGCCGGGCTGTCGGGCATGCAGGACACGGCCGACGGGCTCCACGCCGCCATGGTGGAGGTGATGCGGGCGGCCGAGCCGGAGCGGCAGCTCGCCCTCATCCGCGCCCATCCCGACCTCGCCGGCCGGGTGGCGGCGGCCGACCTCGCGCCCGAATCCCGCGCCGAGCAGGCTTCGGCCGGCCTCGACGCCCTCGACGAGGAGGGCCGCGCCCGCTTCCTCGACCTCAACGAGCGCTACCGCGCCCGCCACGGCTTCCCCTTCGTGATGGCGGTGCGGGACAAGAGCCCGGACGAGATCCTGACGCAACTCAGCCAGCGCCTGGACAACCCGCCGGAGGAGGAGCGGGGGCGGGCGCTCGGCGAGATCGAGGCCATCGCGCTCTTGCGGCTGCGGCAGAGATTGCCGTCGCTGCCGGATGTGTTTTCCGCGACGGCGTGATGTGACGGTCGAGACCTGACACCCTCCTGGCCCCATCCCGGGGCCGCGACAGCGGAGCCCCGGGATGACATCGTGAGGTGGAAGCCTCGCGGCTCGTTGTCCGTCAGGCTCCGAACCTCTCCCCCCGCCCATGCGGCGCCTCGTAATCCAGCACCGGCCCCAGCGGCACGATCCCGGTCGGGTTGATGGTCGGGTGGCTCTCGTAATAGTGCCGCTTGATGTGGGTGAGGTTCACCGTCGGGGCGATGCCGGGGGTCTGGTAGAGATCGCGCAGGTAGGGCGCGAGGTTCGGATAATCGGCGATCCGTCGCAGGTTGCACTTGAAGTGCCCGACATAGACCGGGTCGAACCGCACCAGCGTGGTGAACAGCCGGATGTCGGCCTCGGTCATCCGGGCGCCCATCAGGTAGCGGGAGCGATCGAGCCGGGCATCAAGGGCGTCGAGTTCCTCGAACAACGCCGTCACCGCCTCCTCGTAGGCGTCCTGGCGCGTCGCGAATCCGGCCTTGTAGACCCCGTTATTCACCCGGTCGTAGACCCGGGCGTTCAGGGCGTCGATCTCAGGCGCCAGGTCCTCCGGATAGAGGTCCGGACCACGGCCGCCGAACGCGCCGTTGAGCATCCGGATGATCTCGGCCGATTCGTTCGACACGATCGTGCCCCGGGCCTTGTCCCACAGCACCGGCACGGTGACCCGGCCGGTGTAATGCGGATCGGCCTTGAGGTAGACTTCGTAGAGGCGGGTCGCGCCGTTGAGCGTGTCCGGCCCGGCGCCCGGGCTGTCGCCGAACACCCAGCCCTCGCGGCCCATATGCGGGTCGACCACCGAGACCGAGACCGCATCCTCGAGCCCCTTGAGGGCCCGCACGATCAGGGTGCGGTGCGCCCACGGGCAGGCGAGCGAGACGTAGAGGTGGTAGCGGCCGGATTCGGCCTGAAAGCCACCCTCCCCGCTCGCGCCGGCCGCGCCGTCGGGCGTGACCCAGTTGCGGAAGGCCGCGTCCTTGCGCACGAAGCGCCCGCCGGTCTCCTTGGTGTCGTACCATTGGTCGTGCCAGACGCCGTCGACCAGAAGCCCCATCGCACCCTCCTCACCCTCCGCCCGAAGGTGGGGCGGTCAGCCGGCGCCGCAATGGCCGGCGCTCAGATCCCGGCGGCATCGTCCCGGACCGGGAGGCGCCGCGCGTCCTCGGCCTCCACGTCGAACAGGTCGGCCGGCACCCGGGCGAGGAAGCGTTCCGCGACTTCGACCAGCAGCAGGTGCGGGCGCACCCGCTCGATGTAAGCCCAGTCGAGGCTTGCCGACCAGACGAAGTGCAGCTCGCGGAAGCTCTCGGCGAGCAGGCCGGTCAGGAAGATCGGATGGAAGTGCGAGCAGGAATCGCCGAACAGCATCAGCGTCCGGGGATCGGCCGCCGGGCTCTCGTTGCGGAACACCACGTGGGCGCCGACATGGAGGTCGGCCGCCGTGCCCCGCGCCTCGTGGCCGAGGACCAGCGGGTTGGCGTAGACCCGCACGGCGTCGCGCTGGACCTCGTAGACCCGCATCGTCTCGCGCCAGGGCGGATCGAGCTTGGCGCCGAGGTCGCGCACGCCGTCATGGTCGTGGAACGGCCGCGACGCGAGGTCGGCCGGCGGCAGGGCGCCGAGCGCCCGCATGATCTCGCCATAGGCGAAGCGGCAGCCCTCCTGGCTCCAATGGGTGTCGGTGCGAAGGTAGAGCGGCGGCTCCGCGTCCCGCGCCGCCCGCAACGGGCCGACGAGGTCGATCCAGGCCCGGGCGGCGGGCGAGCGGGCGAGACGGGTGCCGAGGCGGCGGGCCGGCGAGAGCGCGGGATCCAGTTCCAGCCCGTCGAGGCGGTCGTCGTAGATGCTCAGCTTCTCCGGCACCACGACGTGGAAGGCGCGCACGCCCAGGGCGGCGGCCTTCGCCGTGCGGGCCTCGATCAGCCGCCGCCAGCGCCACAGCCGCCAGGCCACGGGCAGGCTCGCCCGGTATTGCTGCCGCACCCGGTTGGTGCCGCCGGTCAGGAAGAGCCATCCGTCCCGGCCGAGATGGACCATGTCGGTGCTGTCGCGCATCCGCGCCGTGTAGCGGGAAGGGCGCGCAGTGAACAGCACTGCCGGCCCTGGCCATTCCGGCCACCTGCGCCATTTCGCCGACAGGATGTCGCAAAGCCCCCTGATCCTCACCCTGGACCTCGACGAGGCCGCCTTCGCGGAGTTCGACGGCCAGCGCCGCCGCTTCTTCCCGCCGGCCCTCAACAAGATCCCGGCCCACGTCACGCTCTTCCACCACCTGCCGGGCGAGGAGGAGCGCGGCATCGTCGAGACGCTCGCCGCGCAGGCGCGGGCGGAAGGGCCGATCCCCGTCAAGGTCGCGGGCCTGCGCTTCATCGGCCGCGGCGTCGCCTACGCCCTCGAATCCCCCCGCCTGTCGGCCTTGCGCGGGCGGCTCGCCGCCGCGTTCGCGCCCTGGCTGACGCCGCAGGACCGGCAGGGCTACCGGCCCCACGTCACGGTGCAGAACAAGGTTGCTCCCGAGGAAGCGCGGGCGCTGCACCGCGAGCTGGAGGCCGCCTTCGTGCCGCGGGAGGTCACCGGCTCCGGCCTGCTTCTGTGGCGCTATCTCGGTGGGCCGTGGGAGGCCCGCGGCCGATTTCCGTTCGGGGACGCCTGATGGTCCAGATTCCGTTTCGCCACCACGCCACGGCGGTGTGGCTGCGCCTGCGCCTCAACGAGATCGGGCCGCTGGCCTCGCTGCTCGCCGTCAGCCTGTTCGGATTCGTGTTCTTCAGGCTCGCCGACGAGATCCGCGAGGGCGGGTCGTTCGGCTTCGACGATCGCCTCCTGCTGGCGCTCCGGGTGCCGGGCGACCTCGCCCAGCCGATCGGCCCGTCCTGGCTGCCGGAGACGATGCGGGACATCACCGCCTTCGGCAGCGTGTTCGGCATCGTCTACGTCACGGCCTGCGTGGTCCTGTACCTGGCGATCACCGCGCGGCGGCGCGCCGCCCTGTTCGTCGTGGCGGCGATCGGCGGCGGCGAATTGCTGTCGACCGGCCTCAAGCTGTTCTTCCACCGCCCACGGCCGGACCTCGTGCCGCACGGCATGGAGACCTTCACGGCGAGCTTCCCGAGCGGCCACGCCATGCTGTCGGCGATCGCCTACCTGACGCTGGCGATCCTGCTCGCCCGCGTCGAGCGCTCGCGCAAGGTCAAGGCCTTCGTGATGGGGCTCGGGGTCGTCACCACGCTCCTCGTCGGCATCAGCCGGGTCTATCTCGGGGTCCACTGGCCGAGCGACGTGCTCGCCGGCTGGTGCATCGGCGCCGCCTGGGCGTCCCTGTGCTGGTTCGTCGCGCTGCAATTGCAGCGGCAGGACGTGGTGGAGGCGCCGGACCCGCCCCCGCCGGCTTGAGGCGACCCGCTTGCGCGCTGCCCCGCCCTCCCCTAGCCAAGCAGGAGAGACGATCGGGAGAACGCCGTGGCTTACGAAAACATCCGGGTCGAGACGCGCGGGCGGGTGGCTCTCGTCACCCTGCACCGTCCGGCGGCGCTGAACGCCCTGTGCAACGCGCTGATCGCCGAGCTGAACCACGCCCTCGACGGCTTCGAGCGCGACGACGGCATCGGCTGCATCGTCATCACCGGCTCGGAGAAGGCCTTCGCGGCCGGCGCCGACATCCGCGAGATGCAGGACCGCACCCATCCCGAATTCTACATGGCCGACCCGTTCGGCGAGTGGGACAAGGTCGGCCGGCGCCGCAAGCCGATCATCGCCGCGGTGGCCGGCTACGCGCTGGGCGGCGGCTGCGAGCTGGCGCTGATGTGCGACTTCATCCTGGCCGCCGACACCGCGAAGTTCGGCCAGCCCGAGATCAAGCTCGGCGTGATTCCCGGCGCCGGCGGCACCCAGCGCCTGACCCGCGCGGTCGGCAAGGCTAAGGCGATGGAGCTCTGCCTCACCGGCCGGATGATGGATGCGGCGGAGGCCGAGCGCTCCGGCCTCGTCGCCCGCATCGTGCCGGCGGCCGAGCTTCTCGACGAGGCGATGAAGGCGGCCGAGACCATCGCGTCGATGTCGCTCCCCGCCGTGATGGTGGCCAAGGAGAGCATCGACCGCGCCTTCGAGACCACCCTGACCGAGGGCATCCGCTACGAGCGCCGGGTCTTCTACGGGCTCTTCGCCACCCACGACCAGAAGGAAGGCATGACGGCCTTCGTCGAGAAGCGTAAGCCCAACTTCGAGAACCGCTGACATGAGCGTCTCTTTCGCCGATGTCGAGGCCGCGGCCGGCCGGATCGCCGGCATCGCCCACCGCACCCCGGTGCTCACCTCCCGCACCGCCGATGCGCGGACGGGGGCCACGTTGTTCTTCAAGGCCGAGCCGCTGCAGCGGGCCGGCGCCTTCAAGTTCCGCGGCGCCTGCAACGCCATCGCGGCGCTCTCGCCCGAGCAGAGGACGCGCGGGGTGCTCGCCTTCTCGTCCGGCAACCACGCCCAGGCCATCGCCTATGCGGGCGCGCTCCAGGGCGTGCCGACCGTGATCGTGATGCCGCACGACGCCCCCGCCATCAAGGTCGCGGCGACCCGCGGCTACGGCGCCGAGATCGTTCCTTACGATCGCTACAAGGAGGACCGCGAGGCGGTGAGCCGGCGGATCGCCGAGGAGCGGGGCCTCTCGGTGATCCCGCCTTACGACCACCCGGACGTGATCGCCGGCCAGGGCACCGCCGTGAAGGAGCTGATCGAGGAGGTCGGCCCCCTCGACGTCCTGCTCGTCTGCCTCGGCGGCGGCGGGCTGCTCGCCGGCTCGTGCCTCGCGGCGCGGGCCCTGTCGCCGGAGGTCGAGATCTGGGGCGTGGAGCCCGAGGCCGGCAATGACGGCCAGCAATCGCTCGCCAAGGGCGAGGTGGTCCGGATTCCGGTCCCGGTCTCGATCGCCGACGGGGCGCTGACGACGCATCTGGGACAGCACACCTTCCCGATCATCCAGCGCGAGGCCGCCGGCATCGTCACCGCCACGGATGCGCAGCTCGTCTCCGCCATGCGGTTCTTCGTCGAGCGGATGAAGCTCGTGGTCGAGCCGACCGGGTGCCTCGCCGCGGCCGCGGCCTTCGAGGGCGCGGTGCCGGTGAAGGGCAAACGCGTCGGCGTGATCCTGTCGGGCGGCAACGTCGATCCGGCGGCGCTCGCACGGCACCTCGCCGCATGAGCGTCGCGGCGACCCCCGAGGCGCTGTTCGCCTTCCTCGACGATCTCGGCGTGGCCCATGCCACCGTCGAGCACGTCCCCGTCCACACGGTGGCGGAATCCCGCGACCTCAAGGCGGCGATGCCGGGCGGGCATTCGAAGAACCTCTTCCTCAAGGACAAGCGCGGCCGCCTGTTCCTGGTCGTCGCGGAGGCCGAGGCACGGATCGACCTCAAGCGCCTGCACGGGCCGCTCGGTGCCACGGGCCGCCTCTCCTTCGGCTCGGCCGAGCTGCTCTACGAGCGGCTCGGCGTGCGCCCCGGCGCGGTGACGCCATTCGGCCTCATCAACGACCGCGAGGGCACGGTCGAGGTGATCCTCGATGCCGGGCTGATGGCGCACGACCCCGTCAACTTCCACCCGCTCCACAACGGTGCCACCACCGCGGTGGCCCCGGGCGACCTGATCCGCTTCCTGGAGGCGACGGGCCACAAGCCGCGGGTGATGGCGCTGCCGGAGCCCGTGGGGGAGGACGAGGCGGGTTAAGGGGCGATCGGGCGCTTGCTCGGGGGCGGCGCCTTCGACACTCACCCGGTCGTTCCGGGGCCGCGCAGCGGCGCCCGGAGTGACGCGGCGGGTGGCCAAGACGAGCGGTGCGCGAGCCCGCGCCTCACGCCGCCCCCGTCTCTCCCCGCCGCGCCGCCACGATGGCCGCCTGGTTCGCCTCGGCCCACCGGATCAGCTCCCGCATCGGCTCCAGGAACGAGCGTCCCAGCGTCGTCAGGTGGTACTCCACCCGCGGCGGCACCTCGGCATGGACCTCCCGCGCCACGAAGCCGTCCTGCTCCAGCCGGCGCAGGGTTTTCGAGAGCATCTGCTTCGAGATGTCGCCGATCTCGCGCTCGAGCTGGCTGAACCGCCTCGTCCCCGGGGCCAGCGTCGCCAGAACCAGAAGGCTCCACTGATCACCGATCCGGTCCAGCACATCGCGGATCGGGCAAGATTGCCCGGGAATTTCCGCCGTCCTCAACTCGTCGAGCACAAGTCTCTCCCGGTGGTCACCGCGCGCTGACCTGGTCGCTCTCCGGTGACGTCTTGCGCGACCGGCCGGAGCGGGCTAGCTCTGTCCATGGTCTCGAACATAGACCAGATCGCGAAACCGAACAAAGAGATCGTCATGGCCAAGGTTGCCGTCATCGGCGCGACCGGGAATGTCGGCGCGCGCCTCGTCGCCGAGCTGGTGCAGCGGGGCCACCGCGTCACCGCGATCGCCCGCAATCCCGCGACGGCGGCCTCGCCGCAGGTCGAGGCGGTCGCCGGCGACCTGCGCGATCCCGCCGGGCTCGCCCGCCTGCTCGCGGGGCACGACGCGGTGGTGAGCGCGGTGCGCTTCGCCGACACCGACCCGAAGGCGCTGATCGGCGCCGTGCGGGCCTCGGGCGTCACGCGCTACCTCGTGGTCGGCGGTGCCGGCTCGCTGGAGGTGGCGCCGGGCCGGCGGCTGATCGACCAGCCGGACTTTCCGGAGGCCTACAGGCACGAGGCGAGCCGGGGCGCGGCGTTCCTCGACGTGCTGCGCGGCGTCACGGATCTCGACTGGAGCTTCCTGTCGCCCTCGGCGCTGATCGAGCCGGGGGAGCGCACGAGCCGGTTCCGCCTCGGCCGCGACAGCCTGCTCGTCGGCGAGACCGGCAGCCGCATTTCGTACGAGGATTACGCCGTCGCCCTCGTCGACGAGATCGAGCGCCCGGCGCATATCCGCCAGCGCTTCACCGTCGGCTATTGACCTGAGCGGACTTGCATTGGCAGGCCACCGCTTCGTCCGCTGAGGTTGTTGTCTGGCCGCAGATTATCGTCGCAAAACCAGCTATCACTTTTTGCGAAATCTGCTTAGAGCCCGATCAGCTCGGCGATCAGGTCCGCCCCCGCCGCCGGCGAGCGCTCGCCGGCGGCGACCCTCCGCTCGGCCTCCGCCGTCGTCTTGCGCACCTCGGCACTGCCGGTGAGGCGCTGGTGCAGCCGCTCGTGGACGAGGGCCCACATCCACTTCACGTCCTGCTCCCGGCGCTTCGCGGCGATCTCGCCGGTGGCGGTGAGCTTGCGGCGATGGTCGAGGATCGCCTCCCAGAGGGTGTCGAGCCCCTGGCCGGCGAGCCCCGAGATGGTCGTCACCGGCGGCGACCAGGTGGCGCTCGCCGGGGTCAGGATGTGGAGCGCGGCCCGGTACTCGGCCGCCGCGGCCATGGCGCGGCGCATCCCCTCCTCGCCGTCGGCCTTGTTGACCGCGATCATGTCGGCGAGTTCGAGGATGCCCTTCTTGATGCCCTGCAGCTCGTCGCCGGCGCCGGGCAGCATCAGCACCAGGAAGAAGTCGGTGAGGTCGGCGACGGCCGTCTCGGACTGGCCGACGCCGACGGTCTCGACCAGCACCACGTCGAAGCCGGCGGCCTCGCACAGGATCATCGTCTCGCGGGTCTTGGCGGCGACGCCGCCGAGGGTGCCGGAGGAGGGCGAGGGCCGGATGAAGGCGTTGGGATCGACGGCGAGCCGCGCCATCCGGGTCTTGTCGCCGAGGATCGAGCCGCCGGTGCGCGACGAGCTCGGATCGACCGCCAGCACCGCCACCTTGTGTCCCCGCGCCGTCAGGGCGGCGCCGAGCGCGTCGATGGTGGTGGACTTCCCCACCCCCGGCACGCCGGTGATGCCGACCCGCACCGCCTTGCCGGCATGCGGCAGGGCGGCGTCGAGGAGTTCGCGGGCGGCGGCCCGGTGGTCGGCGCGCTTGGATTCGACCAGCGTGATGGCGCGGGCGAGGGCGGCGCGGTTGCCGGACAGGAGCCGGGCGAGGTCGGGAGCCGGAACGGTCATGCCGCCTTTCTGCCGGCTCGCCGCCCGGCCGTCGAGGGCTTGAGCCTGTGGACCAAGGGCCGACAGGCGTGACCTTCGGGCAACAACCGCGGCTTTGCCCGGGCGCGACGCATCGCGGCCACGATCATGCCGCATCGCCGGCCTGAAAGCCGGGTGGACATCCGGCCATGGCCGGGGACGAGTGGGACGACATGACATCGATCGCCGCGCCGACGCGCCGGGGCTTCGCCCGCCTCGGCTTCTCCGCCCTCGCCAGCCTGTCGCTCGGCGGCTGCCTCGGCGACGGGCTCGGCGGTGGGCTCCTGGGCGGGACGGCGGGCCCGGAGAAGCAATCGGCGCTCGACGTCAGCCCGGTGCTGCTCGTCGCCACCACCCGCCGGCCGGCCGATCCCGCCGGCCGGCCGCCCTACTTCACCGACCAGCGCGGCCGCGGCCTCTCCTTCGCCACCCTGCGCCTCGCCCCGCCCGACCGTTCGCTGATCGGCAAGGTCTCGTCGGTGGTCACCGGCGACTGGCGCATCGCCTCGGCGCCGCGGGTGGTGACCGGCCCCGAGGCCGCCACCGCCTTCGCGGAAGCGGCGCTCGGCCGCGACGTGCTGCTCTACGTCCACGGCTACCGCGAATCGTTCGAGACCGCGGCCGTGAGCGCGGCGCAGCTCTCGGACGGCATCCGCTTCCGCGGCGTCTCCGGCCTGTTCACCTGGCCTTCGGCGGGCAAGACCTTCGATTACGGCTACGACCGCGAGAGCGCGCTGTGGTCGCGCGACGCCTTCGAGGACCTGCTGCGGGCGCTCGCGACCGCGCAGGGCGGGCGCATCCACATCGTCGCCCATTCGATGGGCACGCTGCTTACCCTCGAGACCCTGCGCATGCTGCGGGCCGATGCCGGCGAGGCGGCCCTCGGCCGGATCGGCGCCATCGTGCTCGCCGCGCCCGATATCGACATCGACCTGTTCACCAACGGCATCGAGCGCCTCGGCACCGCCGCCCAGAAGATCACGGTGATCTCCTCCACCAACGACCGGGCGCTCGAACTCTCCAGCACCATCGCGGGTGGCGTCATCCGGGCCGGCGCGGCGGATCGCAGCCGGCTCGAAGCGCTGGGCGTGCGCGTCGCCGATGCCTCGGATTACGGCAGCGGCCTCATCAACCACGACCTCTTCCTGTCGAATGTCGAGGTGCAGCAGGTGATCAAGCGGGCGGTGGCACGGGCGGATGGGCGGTGACGTGTAATCGTTACTTCGCTTCCATTAAATAGACCGGAAAATTCAAAGTCACGGGATCCCCTCTTCCGCGTGGGAGAGGGGGACGCGCTACACTTTGAAACTTGGGTGGCCGTGGTCACTTGGCCCTCACCCCCCCAGCCGCACCGCCACCTCGTTCCGCCGCAGGGCCGGGATCGCGAAGGGCGGATCGTACCCCATGAAGAACGGTGGCGCCGCCGGAGCTTTGCCCGCTTCCCGCAGCACCTCAGTCAGGATCCGCTCCTGCTCCGCCCGCGCCTCCGGCGTGATGCGGCCGGAGAACCGGAGCGCCGCGATCCGCTCCGGCGGCACCGTGACGACGCGAACCCCCGCCTCGGTCGGCTCCGGCGCGCCGGCTGCGGCGACGGCATGCGGCAGGAAGAACCGCATCGTGCCGCCGGTCCCCTGCTCCACCGGCACCGTCATGGCGATGCGCTGGCCGCCGGCTTCGACGGGAGCGGTCATGGCGATGCGGTCGCCGGAACGGTTGGCGCCGGTGATGTAGCGAAACAGCCGCCCGAAGGCCTCGCCGTCGCCCTGCCCTCTTGCCTCGGTCTCGACCGCAACCCGCTTCTCGTAGGCCCGGATCTCGACGCCGCGGTCGAGCCGTTCGATCACCGCGTAGCGGGGCTGGTCGTAGAAGGCCCGCACCCCGAACACGCCGAGGACCGATTCGACCAGCGTGACGGCGTAATAGAGGATCTTCTCCATCGGCTCAGACCGGGAGCGCGTGGTGGATCAGCACGACAGGACGCCCGACATGGTCGCCGGTCTCGATCTCCCGGACGATGAACTGCGCCACGTCGGCACGGGCGATCAGCCCGTTCTTCCACGAGGAGGGCCGGTCGAGCACCTGGTAGCGCCCTGTCGCTGGCCCGCCGGTGAGCACGCCGGGCCGGACGAAGGTCCAGTCGAGGGAGCTGCGGCGGATGCGCATCTCCTGCGCGTCCTTGTCGTCATAGGCGCGGCCGAAGACGAGGCGGAACGGCAGGCGCTGGAGCGGGCCGATCGCCGCGCGGCTGTCGCCGGTGCCGAAGCCGGTCACCGCCACCAGCCGGCGCACGCCCGCCTTCTCCATGGCCGGGACGAGGACGTTGGTGGCATCCGAGAACAACCGCACCGGCCCGAACAGGTCGCGGACCGGCACGCCGAGGGCCTGCACCACGGCATCGATCCCATCGAGCGCGCTGGCGATGTCCGGCGCCGACAGGGCGTCACCGGGAAACCGCTCGAGATTCGGATCGGAGAGCGCGATCTTGCCCGCCGAACGGGCAAAGGCCCGCACCCGGTGGCCCGCGGCGAGCGCTGCCTGGACCGTCTCCAGCCCGATGCCCTGGCTGGCGCCGATGACGAGGAGATGGGCCATGCTACGTCCTGGGTGAGCGAGGGAAGCGATCGACCCTAGGAAACGTTCGGGCGCGGGATGGTTGCTGGCGCTGCGGCAGATTTCGGAGTGGGCGCCACCGTTGCGACGACGTGGCCGGGATGTCGGAAGGGTGACGCGGCGCACGACCGCGAATCCGATGACATCCCGAGCGGGACCTCATCCTGAGGCGCGACCAAAGGAAGCCCCGAACGAGAGCTCCAGAAGTCGCCGAAGCCTCTGGAACCCTCCTTCAAGGTCAGTCGATCTTCGATAGACCAACATCTCAGGACAAATTCGAGATCAGGATAGTAGAGGCGCTGAATTTCTATTCTCTCACGCCCGGCAGGCAGTCAAGATTTTCCGGTCGCGACTGTCGAAGGATCGTGATCAAACATACCATCGACGAGCGTCAGGGCGAGAGCCTGCCCGACCTCCCGGCCGGGCAGGCACCGCACTCTCACACCCGCGCCTCCTCGAAGGCCCGCACCCACTCAGCGCAGATCCCCGACCGCACGATGTCGTCCAGCCCGAACTCGACGATCGGGATCGGCATCATCCGGCTCTTGACCAGGTGGATCACGGTGCGCAGCCCCGAGGTCTCGCGCAGGTCGGTCTGGGAGACGTCGCCGTTGATGATGACCTGGGTATCGTCGCCGATCCGGGTCAGGAACATCTTGATCTCGGCGGGGGTGGTGTTCTGGGCCTCGTCGAGGATCACCAGGCAGTTCTTGAAGGTGCGGCCGCGCATCACCTCGAAGGGGACGACCTCGATGTCACCGGCCTTGACGGCGATCTCGAAGGCGCCGTCGCCCATCCGTTCCTTCATGGTCTCGGTGAGGGGGGCGACCCAGGGGGCGATCTTGTCTTCCAGGGTGCCGGGGAAGAAGCCGAGGGAGCGGCCGGAGGGCACGTTCGGCCGGGTGATGACCACCTTGGCCACGCGGCGCTGGCGCAGCAGGTCCGCGGCGCGGGTTCCGGCGATGTAGGTCTTGCCGGTCCCGGCGGGGCCGAGGACGATGACTTGCGGGTGGGACCCGAGGGCTTCCAGATACTCGGCCTGACGGGCCGTCATCGGCTGGATCGGTGGTGGATTACGCTCTTCCTCGAAGCGAGTGCGGTGCACCCGGATCGGGCGGTCATCAACCAGTTCAAGTCGTGCGCGTCGTCTCTTCACGGATCAACACTCCCACTGGACTTGCGGTGCCGACTATGGTGTGCCCTCTCGTGTCCCAGAACTCCTGTGTTCTTGTAACGATTCAAAGCCTGATCGGCCACGACGGTTCCGGTCGGGGTTGACGCAGGCGGTGGACAAGTCCGCCTGTTTCGTCCGACAGGGTAAGCAGCCGATGATGAACGAGCAATTGTCGCGCCGCACCATGACCATGCGAAACCGTCGGCCGCGACACGGCGCGACGGATTGTGATGAAAACCACACAGAGGTGGAGGGGGCACCGACCGACGAGGGAGGGGAAGCGTCGGGGCGGACCCGCTGGCCGGATGAGGTCGCCACCTGATCGCCGCTCCCGGTTGGCCCGCGGACGGCTCGCCCGCAGGACCGCTTCAGCCCGGCTGGACGAAGCTGTCGAGGACCATCTTCCGGCCGGCCTTGTCGAAGTCAACGGTGAGCTTGTTGCCGTCGACGGCCGCCACCGAGCCCGGTCCGAATTTGGTGTGGAAGATGCGCGCGCCCGCCTCGTAGGCCGACGGCGTGCCGGTGGATTTCGCCACCAGCGTGCCCTCGATCTGCTGCGGCCCGCGCCGTCCGGGCGAGGTGGCGCGCCCTCCCCCGCCGAAACGATCCTGGCCGGCGGTCTGGGCCTGCGCCCGCTGCCAGCCCGGCGTCGCATAGGACGAGCCGAAGGCCGGCGCCTGCCGGTCGAACCGCGACGGTCCCTGCGAGAAGCTGGCCGGCGCATCGAGCACCGCGACGCTGGCCTCGGGCAATTCGTCGATGAAGCGGCTCGGCACGGTCGAGGACCACAGGCCGTGGATGCGGCGGTTGACCGCAAACGAGATCTTGGCCCGCTTGCGCGCCCGGGTCAGGCCGACATGGGCCAGCCGCCGCTCCTCCTCCAGGCCCGCCCGCCCGCTCTCGTCGAGGGCGCGCTGGTTCGGCATCAGGCCGTTCTCCCAGCCGGGCAGGAACACGGTGTCGAATTCCAGGCCCTTGGCCGCGTGGAGCGTCATCAGGCTCACCCGGTCGCCGCCCTCGGTCTCGTTGGCGTCCATGACCAGCGACACGTGCTCGAGGAAGCCGGCGAGATCCGGAAACTCCTCCATCGAGCGCACCAGTTCCTTCAGGTTCTCCAGGCGGCCGGCGGCGTCGGCGGTGCGCTCCTTCTGCCACATCTCGGTGTAGCCGGATTCCTCCAGGATCGTCTGCGCCACCTCCGTGTGCGGCTGGTCCTCCAGGAGCTTGGCCCAGCGGGAGAAGCTCTGGCACAGGGCGCGCAAGGTGGAGCGGGGCTTGGGCTTCAGCTCCTCGGTCTCGCTCATCATGCGCGCCGCCTGGAGCAGCGGCACCTTGGCGCGGCGGGCGAGGCCGTGCAGCGCCTGGAGCGTCGCGTCGCCCAAGCCCCGCTTCGGCGTGTTGAAGATCCGTTCGAAGGCGAGGTCGTCGGAGCCGTTGGCGACGATGCGCAGGTAGGCCAGCGCGTCGCGGATCTCCGCCCGCTCGTAGAAGCGCGGGCCGCCGATCACCCGGTAGGGCAGGCCGAGCTGGACGAAGCGATCCTCGACCTCGCGCATCTGCGCCGAGATGCGCACCAGCACGGCGATCTCCGACAGCTTGTGGCCCTTGGCCTGCAGGCTCTCGATCTCCTCGCAGACGAGGCGGGCTTCCTCTTCCGAATCCCAGGCGCCGGTGACCGTGACCTTCTCGCCCTCCGGGCTGTCGGTGCGCAGGGTCTTGCCGAGGCGTCCCTCGTTATGGGCGATCAGGACCGAGGCGGCGGCCAGGATGTGGCCGGTCGAGCGATAGTTGTTCTCCAGCCGCACCACCAGGGCACCCGGGAAGTCGTGCTCGAAGCGCAGGATGTTGTCGACCTCCGCGCCGCGCCAGCCATAGATCGACTGGTCGTCGTCGCCGACGCAGGCGACGTTGCGGTGGCCTTGGGCGAGAAGGCGCAGCCAGAGATACTGGGCGACGTTGGTGTCCTGGTACTCGTCGACGAGGATGTAGCGGAAGCGCTGCTGGTAGTTGGTCAGCACGTCCGGGTTCTCGCGCCACAGCCGCAGGCAGAGCAGCAGCAGGTCGCCGAAATCGACGGCGTTGAGCGCCTTCAGGCGCTCCTGGTAGGCGGCGTAGAGCGTCCCGCCCTTGCCGAATCCGAAGGCGCCGGCCTCGCCGGCCGGCACCTGCTCGGGCGACAGGCCGCGGTTCTTCCAGCCGTCGATCGTGCCGGCGAGGCTGCGGGCCGGCCAGCGCTTCTCGTCGAGGTCGGCCGCCGCGATCACCTGCTTCAAAAGCCGCAGCTGGTCGTCGGTGCCGAGGATCGTGAAATCCGAGCGCAGGCCCACCAGCTCGGCGTGGCGGCGCAGGATCTTGGTGCCGATGGCGTGGAAGGTGCCGAGCCACGGCATCCCCTCCCCGGCCGGACCGATGAGGGCGCCGATGCGCTCCTTCATCTCCCGGGCGGCCTTGTTGGTGAAGGTCACCGCCAGGATGTCGAAGGGCCGGGCGCGGCCGGTGGCGATCAGGTGGGCGATGCGGGTGGTCAGCACCCGGGTCTTGCCGGTGCCGGCGCCGGCCAGCACCAGGACCGGCCCGTCCGTCGCCTCGACGGCGCGGCGCTGCTCGGGGTTGAGGCCCGTGAGGTAGGGCGCGTCCTGAGGCACCACCGCAGCGCGGGCGCGGGCGGAGATCGAGGTGGGGGCGGTCCCGGCCGGGATGTCGCGAGTCATGCCCGCATCACTGGACCAAAACGCGAACGGCGTCGAGGGTGGCGGGCGCATGCCTGTGCGTGAGGCACCGGAACCTTGCGGCGGCAGCAGCGTCGTCCAACATGGATCGCCCTTCGCCCATGGAGAGGACCCCGATGCGCGCCCATACCTTCCTGATCCTGGCCCTCGCCGCCGCGCCGTTCCCGGCGCTGGCGCAGAACCAGGTCCCCGTGAACCGCTCCCAGCAGGCGGTCGAGGGGATCAACCGCTCGATCGAGTCCCGGGCCGAGTCACGCAGCATCCAGCAGCAGAACCGGTTCGAGACCAACCAGCTCCAGGGCCAGATCCAGCGCCAGCAGAGCCTGCCCCCGCCGCCGCCGCCGCAGATCATCGTTCCGGGCCGCTGAGGCTCCCGGGACCATCAATGCCTGACCCGGGCACCGGCGGCCGCGAAGGCCACGGTGTCCGGGCGGGAATGACCGCGAGCCGGGATGCCGATCACGCGGCCGAGATCGTCGGGCCGCGGCAGCCGGGCATGCGATCCGAGCATGACCGAGAGATTGGCCTGGATGTCCTCCGGGAAGGGCGCCACGCGCCGCGTCGCCGGGTCGACGTGGAGGGACAGGTTCTCGGAGGTCGCGGCGACCCAGCCCTCGGTGGCGTGACGGATCTCGGAATAGAAGTGGATCCGCTTCTCGTCGAAGGCGACGAGCTGCAGCGTCACGCGCACCCGGTCATGGAGCACCAGCTCGCGGCGGTAGCGCACATGGACCTCCGCCGCGAAGGTCGTGCCGCGCCCGGTCTCCATGTAGTCGGGCCCGAGGCCGACCACGCCGAACGCCTCGTCCACCGCCCGGTCGAACAGGACGTGGTAATAGGCCATGTTCAGGTGGCCGTTATAATCGATCCAACCCGGCTCGATCGCCATCGTCGATGACACGAACGGCGCGAAGAAGAAGACCGAAACGGGACGGTCGTCAGCCATTGTGGGGCTCCCGATCAGGCGCAGGCGGGATGACAAGGGCGCCCAGGGACGTACCACGCTTGAATCGGGGATGCACCCCCGGATGCGTTGCACCTTGGGGCAAGGTGTCAGCCCCGGAGCGCACTTCTCCGTGACCGGGCCGCCGGATATGCCGGCCGGGAAGCGGCTGCTAGAGTGCCGGCAAAAGGCCGGCGGCTCCTCGATGCAGCCTCGTCCGCCGAAGAACCGTCCGGGAGATCCGCCATGAACGCCCCAACCCCCGCCCCGTCGCGCGAGCGCCCTTCCCTCGAGACCGTCGAGGCGGTCATCCGCGAATTGACCGCGCAGTTCGGCAACCGCGTCGTCACCTCGCAGGCGGTGCGCGAGCAGCATGCCAGCACCCTGACCTGGGTCGCCAACCAGCCGCCGGACGCGGTGGTCTATGCCGGGAGCACCGAGGACGTGCAGGCCATCGTGCGGGTCTGCGCCGCCCACAAGATGCCGGTCGTCGCCTTCGGCACCGGCACCTCGCTCGAGGGCCACGTCAACGCGCCGTTCGGCGGCATCTCGATCGACATGAACGGGATGAACAAGGTGCTGGCGGTCCATGCCGAGGACCTGGACTGCGTGGTCCAGCCCGGCGTGACCCGCAAGGCGGTGAACGAGCACCTGCGCGACCAGGGCCTGTTCTTCCCGATCGATCCGGGCGCCGACGCCTCGCTCGGCGGCATGGCGGCGACCCGGGCCTCGGGCACCAACGCGGTGCGCTACGGCACGATGAAGGACAACGTCCTGTCCCTCACCGCCGTGATGCCGAACGGCGACATCGTCCGCACCAGCCCGCGCGCGCGCAAGACCTCGGCCGGCTACGACCTCACCCGGCTCCTGGTCGGCTCGGAGGGCACCTTCGGCATCATCACCGAGCTGACCCTCAAGCTCGCCGGCATCCCGGAGGCGATCTCCGCCGGCGTCTGCCCCTTCCCGAGCATCAAGGCGGCCTGCGACGCCGTCATCGTGACGATCCAGTCCGGCCTGCCGGTGGCCCGCATCGAACTCCTCGACGAGGTCCAGGTCGCGGCCTGCAACGCCTATTCGAAGCTGACCCTGCCGGAGACCCCGCTCCTGCTGGTCGAGTTCCACGGTTCCGATGCCAGCGTGCGCGAGCAGGCCGAGCGCTTCGGCGAGATCGCGGCGGAGTTCGAGGGCGGTCCCTACGAGTGGGCCACGAAGCCCGAGGACCGGACCCGGCTCTGGCAGGCCCGCCACGACGTCTACTGGGCCGCGGTCGGCATGCGGCCGGGTGCGCGCGTCATCGCCACGGATGTCTGCGTGCCGATCTCGCGGCTGGCCGAATGCGTCGACGCCACCAAGCGCGACATCGTCGAGAGCGGCATCACCGCGCCGATCGCGGGCCATGTCGGCGACGGCAACTTCCACACCTCGCCCCTCGTCATGATGGACGATCCCGACGAGATCGCCCGGGTCACCGGCTTCATCGAGCGCCTGGTCGCCCGCGCCATCGCCATGGAGGGCACCTGCACCGGCGAGCACGGCATCGGCCAGAAGAAGATGCGCTTCATGGAGCTGGAGCACGGGCCCGAGGCGCTGAACCTGATGCGCACGCTCAAGCGGGCGATCGACCCGGACAACATCATGAATCCGGGGAAGGTCGTGGCGGTGTAGAGGCCGAAGCCGACGCTCCTGCGGCGCCCGCCGCCACCGCGGCGAGGCGGCCGGGAAGCCTGCCCGCGAGCGAGTTCGCGCGACATCTGCCGGGAGACCGCGACGCGGCCTCCCTGGCGACCCGGTCGCCGGATCCGCGTTCTGCCGCCGATGCATCCTCGACGTGAGAGAGTGATCGCTGCCACAATAGTTAACAAGTCGTAAACGCCCCAACGCAACATGAGACAAAACGACGGTCACTTGAGACGCTGGTCCATTTCTGATTGTCCGCTTTTTTTCTAGAACGTGTCGCCCCTCACCTTGAGAGACGACGATCATGATCCCGCGTCAGGTTTCCGCCAGCCCGCTGCAAACGACGACCGATTCGCTGAAAGTCCCGACCGATCCGCTGTTCGGCTCGCAGTGGCACCTTCTCAACTTCGGACAGAACATCGCGGGCCTGCCGCAGGACCCCAACGCCTACCGGAACGATATCGGCGTCGTACCGGTGTGGCAGGATTATACGGGCAAGGGCGTGGTGGTGGGCGTCATCGATGACGGCGTCCAGGCGGCGCATCCGGATCTGGCGCCGAACCTGCTGGCCGACAAGTTCTACGACGTGGACGCCGACGTGGCCGGCAACCCGAACGGGTCCCACGGCACCGCCGCGATGGGCCTCATCCTCGAGGCGCAGAACGGCCTGGGCGGCGTCGGCGTCGCCTATGGCAGCAAGGGGATCGGCTACAAGCAGAATGAGCAAGGCGAGGAGGGATTTGACGAGACCGTGCGGCGCATGATCGCCGACGGGGTCGACGTCAGCAGCAACAGCTGGGGCCTCGTGGGAGGGTCCGAGAGCCCGTTCACCTTCGCGAAGGACCAACCCGCGGTCGAGGCGGCCTTGCGGGAGCTGGCGGAATCGGGCCGGGACGGTTTGGGGATCGTCACCCTCTTCGCGGCCGGCAACGAGCGTGCCGACAAGACCAGCACCCTCTTCGATCCCTTCACCAACTCGCCCTACGCGATCACCGTGGCCGCCGCGACAGCCGACGGCACGGTCGCCTCCTACTCCTCGCACGGCCCCAACGTGCTGGTCGCCGCGCCCGGCAGCGGCAACGGCCCCGAGACCGCCAACGGCATCAACAGCATGGTCACCACCGACCTGCTCGGGACCGACGGCTACAACACGGCCCCGAACGGCGACTACACCGACGCCTACGGCACCGGCTTCAACGGCACCTCGGCGGCGACGCCGGTTGCCGCCGGCGTCGTGGCGCTGATGCTGGAGGCCAATCCCCTCCTCGGCTACCGCGACGTCCAGGAGATCCTGGCCTACAGCGCCGCCACGCCCGAGACGGTGGCGACCTGGAGGACCAACGGCGCCACCGACTGGAACGGCGGCGGTCACCTGTTCAACGACGACCTCGGCTTCGGCCTCATCGACGCCCACGCGGCGGTGCGGCTGGCGGAGAGCTGGGGTCTCGGGCGCGGAACCCTCGGCGAGGCCGCCGTGGCGACCTCGAACTTCACCGACGAGGACGGGATCGAGGTCGAGGCCGGTGGCGCCGCGACCGTCAGCGCCACCTTCGTGCAGCCCCTGCGCGTCCAGCACGTCACCGTCTCGCTCTCGATGAAGCTGGAGAACGACGCGCCGCTCGAGGACGTGACGGTCACGCTGATCGGACCGGACGGGCAGGTCGTCACCCCCCTCTTCGATCCGGCCGCCTACAACACCGCTCTGCCCCTTCCCGACGTGCTCACCTACGACTTCGACTCGGTCCAGAACTGGGGCGAGCGGGCCGATGCCGGCGAATGGACGCTCGCGATCAGCAACGGCAACGCCGGCGCCGACCTGAACCTGACCGCGTCGATCTCGGTGATCGGCGACCTCGACATCGCCGGCAAGAGGCTCGTCTACACCGACGACTACGCCTGGCTCGGCCGCCGGGACGGCGCGCGCCAGGTCATCGATTCGGATCCCGGCAACCCGGACGCTCTGAACGCCGCCGCGGTGACGTCGGACACTTACGTGGATCTCGAAGGGGGCGTGGCCTCCATCGCGGGCGTCACCACCCGGATCGCCGACGGCGCGACCTTCAGCCTCATCAACCTGGGTGACGGCGACGACGTCGTGAATGGCGACGAGCACGACAACTTCGTCAGTGCCGGGCGCGGCGACGACGTCATATACGGCGGCGCTGGCAACGATGCGCTGTTCGGCGACGACGGCGACGACCGTCTCTCCGGGGACGACGGCAACGATGAGATCTTCGGAGGACGCGGCGACGACTTGCTGCTCGGTCAGGGCGGCGACGACTTCCTCGATGGCGGCGACGGCCATGACGTCGTCAACGGCGGCGACGGCAAGGACAACATCTTCGGCAGTCTCGGCAACGACATCGTCCTCGGCGCGGACGGCAACGACTTCATCGGCACCGGTTCCGGCAACGATTTCGGGTCGGGCGGCTTCGGCAACGACGAGGTCCACGGCGAGGAGGGCGACGACCTGCTGTTCGGCGATGACGGCAATGACGGCGTCTACGGCGAGGCCGGCAACGACATCGTCCATGGCGGCACCGGCAACGACTTCATGACCGGCGATGCCGGCAACGACGCGCTGTTCGGCGAGGGCGGCGACGACCAACTGTACGGCGGTGCGGATGCCGACGGATTGTCGGGCGGCGCCGGCGACGACCGGCTCGACGGCGGAGACGGGAACGACCTGCTGTTCGGCAATGCCGGCAACGACATCCTGATCGGTGGGGCCGGGGCCGACGTGTTCGCCATCGGCACCGGCGACGGCATCGATGCCATCCTCGATTTCTCCGCGGAGGACGTGATCGCGTTCAAAAACACCGAGATCGAATCCTTCGGAGACTTCCAGAGCCTGAGCACCCAGCTCGGCGCCGACGTCATCATCGCCTATAGCGACTCCGACAGTCTGGTGCTGCAGAACACGCAGCTCTCCACGCTCTCGGCCGCGAACTTCACCTTCGCGTAATACCAACGGTCGTTGAAAACGAGCTTTGGTTCCGGTCTCGATTTTTCGCCAAGCCCAAGGTCCCCGACTTCTGAGCTTGGTGTCGAAAATTCGAAACGGGTCAACGGCCTCGTCGATCTCGGGCTTGCCCGGGATCGACGTTGCTGCGTCAGCATCTCAGGCCGTTGTCATAGTACCGCAGCGCCTCCGAACGGACTTGTTCGAAGGCGCTGGCTAAGCCCGAAGGGGCGCCGGCGCCGATGCGCCGAACGCTGATGCATCAGCGCGCTGGAACAAGGCGCGCAGGAGCATGCTCCGACGAATCGGTTTCCGGTTCGTCGGAGGGTGCGCCGCGAAGTCTCGAAGCCTGGAGCATCGCCCGGTCGCCACGCGGCCGGGCGATGCTCTCGCGTCTCGAGGGGTGGCACCGCCCGCGCCGAGCCCGGACGCCCGTCGCCGCCGGATCGCGGCGGCGCCCCGCCCTTACGGCAGCACCACCACCTTGGTTCCCACCTTCACGCGGTCATACAGGTCGATCACGTCGCGGTTGGTCATGCGGATGCAGCCCGACGACACCGCCGCCCCGATCGTCTCGGGCTCGTTCGAGCCGTGGATGCGGTAGAGCGACGAGCCGAGATAGAGCGCGCGGGCGCCGAGCGGGTTGTCGTTGCCGCCGGCCATGTAGCGCGGCAGGTCCGGGCGGCGCTTGATCATCTGCTCCGGCGGGCGCCAGGACGGCCATTCCTTCTTCATCGTCACGGTCTTGGTGCCGGACCACGAGAAGCCCTCGCGGCCGACGCCGACGCCGTACTGGATCGCCTCCTGATCGGGCAGGATGTAGTAGAGCCGGCGCTGGCTGGTCGAGATCACCACCGTGCCGGGCTTGTAGGGGCTGTTCCAGCCGATGGTCTGGCGCGGCACGCCCTGCTGGCGGAACACCGTCAGGAAGTCGGCGATCGGCCCGCGGTCGAGCAGGCCGATCGCCTGGGCCGGAACGGCAAGCGCCAGCAGGGCGGCAGTGGCCAGAAGCGGCCTCAACAGGCGCCGCGGCGCGGTCTCACGGGTCATGGTCCCCCTCCCGTTCGAATGTGGTCGAACGGGTTGGCCGCCGGGCTGTGGCGATAACGTGGCAGAAACACAGGCCGGGCGGCCCGTGGTGCATCTGCGCCACAGGCCGCCGCGGGCGCCCGCCTACTCCCCCGCCGGACGCAGGGGCATGAAGCCGATCGGCTGGCGCTGCGGACCCTCCTGCTTGAGGGTGCGCAGCATCGTCTCGTAATCCTGCTCCATCTCGGGCGTCACCGAGGGACGGGTCTCGTGCAGCGCCGCGTCGAAATGCGCCTGGGTGACCCGCTCGCTCGCCAGGTTCTCGCGCAAGGACATCAGGCCGGCCCGGCGGGTGAGGTCCTCGAGGTCGGCACCGGTGAAGCGCGTCGTGCGCTCGGCCAGCCCGTCGAGGTCGACGTCGTCGGAGAGCGGCATGGCGCGGGTGTGGATGCCCAGGATGTGGCGGCGCCCGGCGATGGTCGGCACCGGCACGTAGACCAGCTCGTCGAAGCGGCCGGGACGCAGGAGCGCCGGATCGACGAGGTTCGGCCGGTTGGTCGCGGCCATCACCACCACGCCCTGCAACTCCTCCAGCCCGTCCATCTCGGCGAGGATGGTGTTGACCACCCGCTCGGTCACGGCCGGCTCGCCGAGGCCGCCGCCGCGGACGGGGGCGAGCGAATCGATCTCGTCGATGAAGATCACCGTCGGGGCGACCTGGCGGGCGCGGGCGAACAGGCGCGAGACCTGCTGCTCGGATTCGCCGTACCACTTGGAGAGCAGGTCGGAGGACTTGGTCGCGACGAAGTTCGCCTGCGCCTCGCGCGCCACCGCCTTGGCGAGCAGGGTCTTGCCGGTGCCGGGGGGACCGAACAGCAGGAAGCCCTTGGCCGGGCGGATGCCGATGCGGCGGAAGGCCTCCGGGTTGCGCAAGGGGAGCTCGACGCCCTCGCGCAGCTTGGTCTGGACCTCGCCGAGGCCCCCGATATCGTCCCAGGTGACGTTCGGGACCTGGATCATGATCTCGCGCAGCGCCGAGGGCTGCACCCGCTTGAGGGCGTTCAGGAAATCCTCGCGGCAGACCTGGAGCGTCTCCAGGATCTCGGGCGGGATGCCCTCCTTGAGGTTGATCTGCGGCAGCACCCGGCGGAGCGCGTCCATCGCCGCCTCGCGGGCCAAAGCCGAGAGGTCGGCGCCGACGAAGCCGTAGGTGGTGCGGGCGATCTCGTCGAGATCGACGTTTTCCCCGAGCGGCATGCCGCGGGTGTGGATGGTCAGGACCTCGCGCCGGCCCGGCTCGTCGGGCACGCCGATGATGATCTCGCGGTCGAAGCGGCCGGGCCGGCGCAGGGCCTCGTCGATCGCGTCGCGCCGGTTGGTGGCGCCGATCACCACGATGTTCTGGCGCGGCTCGAGTCCGTCCATCAGGGTCAGCAACTGCGCCACGATGCGTCTTTCGACCTCGCCGCGGACCTCCTCGCGCTTCGGGGCGATCGAGTCGATCTCGTCGATGAAGATGATGGCGGGAGCGTTGCGCTGCGCTTCGGAAAAGATCTGGCGCAGGCGCTGCTCGGATTCGCCGTACTGGCTGCCCATGATCTCCGGGCCGGCGATGTGGAAGAACTGCGCCTCGGTCTCGTTCGCCACGGCGCGGGCCAGCAGGGTCTTGCCGGTGCCGGGCGGGCCGTAGAGCAGCACGCCCTTCGGCGGATCGATGCCGAGGCGCTGGAACAGCTCGGGGTGGCGCAAGGGCAGCTCGACCATCTCCCGCACCTGGTCGACCGTGGTGCCGAGGCCCCCGATATCGTCGTAGGTGACGTCGGCGCGGCGCACCTCCTTCGGCTCCTCGTAGAGCGGGCGCAGCTCGACCTCGGTCTCGGCCGTCACCTGCACGATGCCCCGGGCCGGCTGGGTCGAGACCACGACGAGGCGGATCTCCTGCAACCCGTAGGCCGGCAGGCTGAACATCTGGCGCAGCTCCTCCGGCACCTGGTCGCGGGCGAAGCGCGAGGGCACCGAGGTCGAGATCACGTCGCCGGAGACCAGCGTCCGGCGGTAGAAGGTGCGGCGCAGGGCGTCGCCGGACCCTTGCAGGCGCAGGTTCTTCTGGGCCGGGGCCAGCACCACCCGGGTCGCCGGCCGCACCTCGGCCTTGCGGATCTCGACATGGTCGCCGGAGCCGACGCCGGCATTGACGCGCTGGAGGCCGTCGAGCCTGATGATGCTCAGGCCCTCGTCCTCCTGGCCCAGCGCGATGGCGAGCGCGGTGGTGTGGCGCTTGCCGATGATCTCGATCGGCTGGCCCTCCTGCAGGCCGAGACTCTGGAGCAACGCCGCGCTGACCCGGGCGACGCCCCGACCGACATCCTCCGCCCGCGCATTCGCGACCTGCGCCCTCACGCCGACTGCTTCGTCCGCCATCGGTGTCCCCTCCATGCGGGAGCGGAACCGGACCCGCCGGGGGCACCACCCGCCGACGGACGCGCACGGGCAACGGCCCGGCCCCGACACGATCCGGCGCCGCCACGGCGCCGTCGGCGGGGCAACGCCGGCCTTCCCGAAATGTTGCGGGTGCTCAGGGCGCCGGCATCGGCCGCCCCAGGTTGCAGAGGCTTGTCCGTGGGGAGGAGATCGACGCCGTCCTGGACCGGGATGGCACGCGTCAGGTCGCTCTCCCTCCCGCGGGGCGTCCCCCTCGAAGCGTCGCACCGATGCCGATGCGAGCCCGGACCGCGGTGACGCGCGCGGCCGCCAGGCGCAGGATGGGCCGCGCCCGCCAGGGCCGCCAGCGCCATCCGGGCGGCACCGGCGGCGCCAGGCGCTCGGCCAGGAGCCACCCCGCCAGCACGGCCATCGCCGCGAGGTGACCAATGGGCAGCAGCAGCATGGCCAGCATCAGCGGCCAGCAGGAACCGACGCACCAGATCCCATGGCCGAACCCGAACCGCCAGGCATCGCGCGCTGCCGCCGGCCCGAAGGCCGCGAGCGGGGGGCGGGCGTGGCAGCGGTTGAGGCAGCTCTGCTTGGCGGGCGAGGCCTGCCACACCACGGCGGTCAGGGCGACCAGCGCCGAGGCCGCGACCGATCCGCCCGGCAGCAGGGCCAGGACCGCCGCCGCCAGGCCGAGGCCGGCGAGGCTCCAGGCCGCCGCGTAGCCGGCGAGGAAGACGGCGACGGCGCGCCCCCTCCGGGACGCGAGGCTGCGGGCGCGCACGTGACAGAGGGGCCCGACCAGGGTCGGCCCCATCATGGCCGCGAGCATCAGCAGCCAGGTGGCCGCGAGCATGCCCGGCGGAGCGACCGCGAAGGCCAGGATGATCTCGTCGGCGGATGGCAGCCGCCAGCCCGCGGCGGCGCAGAGGGCCGGCAGGCTCCATCCGGAGGGGATCGCGGCCAGCAGCGCCCAGGCGGCGGCGCTGGCCGCGAGGAGCGGGACCCGGACGCCCCGTCGCTCACGGGCGGCAGGCGTCACGGCAACCGCCTCACTGGCCCTGACGGTACACGCTGACCCGCCCGATGCTGATCTGCGCCGCGGCGGGCACCGGCTTGTTCGGCACGATGCGGACCTCGAGATGGCCGGCATCGAGGTCCCGGCTCGCCTGCATCGCCGCGACGATCGCGGTGATGTCGAGCACGAAGGTCAGCCCGCTGCCCCCATGCGCCCCGCCCCGCACGGTCGCCTGCCGGACGCCGAAGAGGCCGACGCCGCCCGCCAGGCATTCCGGCTTGCCGGACGGATCGCTTCCCTGCGGCCCGACATAGACCTGGAACGCCACCCCATCCCGGAGCCCGCGGACGTTCTCGAGGTTGAGGAGGACGCGCTCCGGCTGTGACGCCGCGCCCTGGGCCGAGGCGGCGGAGGCCGCCAGGTTGGCGGAGACGCGCTTGCGCGCATCGGGCGCGAGGGCGACGGAGGCCTGGGCCTGGGCCCCCACGACCGGGATCGCAGGATGGCTGGCACCGACCAGCTCGGGTGTCTCGTCACCGCTCATGGCAGAACTCCCCTTCGCAGGGCCGCCCCGCGGGGCGCCCGCCGCCGCGGCCCGGGCGCCGGGCGGCAGGCTCGCGGCCACGGCTGTGGCGCCCGAGACGTCGTCGTACGCGTATCCGAGCGCGACCGTGCTCTCGGTCTCGCCGGGCGTGAAGGTCCAGCCTTCCGGCGTGCCCGGCAGCGGCATCACGAAGGGGCGCTGGCCGAGCGTCGCCGGGCCGCCGACCCATCGGTCGTCGCTCGGATCGACGTGCCCCGGCGAGCGCTCGCGCCAGACCTGCCAGAGACGGTCGATATTCGCGTGGTGCAGCCAGAAGATCGGATCGAGCCCGGCCGTCGCCGGGTCCGACATCAGGCCGCCGCCGGTCGTCTCGCTCTCCCCGCCTACGAGCACGTGCACCACGTTGTGCGGCTGCGCCTCGACGCCGCCATTCACGATGCCGTCGTGCGAGAAGCCGGTATCGACGCCGCCGAAGCCCGGGCTGCCGCCGGTGGCGCCCCCGGTGAACACGGCGTCGTCGAGGGCCTTGAGGTTGACGTACTGGAGCGGGATGTAGACGTCGCCGTCGTCCTGCGGACCGTAGCGCTGGGGCACGTAGAGGGGATTGGGCGTGCCGTCCGGCATGGTCCGTGCCGCGAAGGCCGGCGGCAGCGCCGCCTGGTTCGGGCCGAAATAGTTCCAGTACGGCAAGCTCCAGTCGGCCGGCCCGCCGAGGGAGACGACCGCATCGCGCACCACGCGCTCGAAGGCCCACAGGTAACCGCGGTGCCAGGGCAGGAAGTACCAGGTCTGGTGCTGGCACTGGTCCCAGAACGTCTCCCGGACCTCGTCGTCCGGCAGCGCGTCATGGTCGGTCAGGAAGCCGAGTTCTCTCCAGCGATCCTCGTCGAAGCCGTGGATGGCGCCGTAGAAGCGCCAGCTCGTCGGATCGTCGACCGGCCGGGCCTGCATCACGGCGACGGCGCGGGCGTACCACAGGACCGTATCCGACCAATCGGATCCCAGCTCGTAGACATTCTTGCGGACGAACATCGCACTCCCCCGAATCGGCGCGCGTCCTTTCTACATGAGAGGTATTGTGCCCCGCATCGCCGGAAATTGCAAAACACCTTCCCAGGCATGCAGCAACCTGCCGGATCAGCAAGCCGCAACAACGAGACGCGATAACGAAACTTGTCCGTATTGCGGATTTGCGCGAGCGTGACGCCGGCCCCGTGATCGGCCGGGCGCGCGGGCGAAAGTTTGGGAGCGTCGCGACGACCGCATCGCGCGCGGGATCGCCGCGCCGGCCAGGGCCTCCCGAATCCGGGGCGTCAGCCCCGGAGCGTCAGGGTGCCGAGGTCGCCCAATCCCCCCTCGGGGAGCAGGCCGCGCAGGGTCGCGGTGAGGGCGAAGCCGGAGCCGGTGCGCTCGATCTCGTAGAGGTGGTATCCGGCGCAGTGCTTGAGCGCCCCGCCCCGGGCCGAGGCGGAGGGCGCGCCGATCACCGGCACGCGCCGCCCGCCGGGGGCCATCAGGAAGGCGACCGAGCCGACATGGTTGTGCCCGTGCAGCACGAGGTCGGCTCCGACCCGGCCGATCATCGCCTCGAAGGCGTGGGCGTCGGTGAGGTTGCGCCCCGCCTTGGCGCCGCCGACATGCGGCGGATGGTGGATCATCACCACCCGGCACGGCCGATCGGGCTCGGCGGCGAGCTCCGTGAGCATCCGCTCGGCGGCCCGGATCTGGTCGCCGCCGAGGCGCCCGCTCGCCACGAAGGGCGCGGTCGGGATGGCGGAGGAGAGCCCGACCAGCGCGATCGGCCCGCGCCGGCGCAGGTAGGGGAATGCCTTGTCGCGGCCGGCATCGTCCCGGGTCCAGGGCCCGACCGCGTCGAGGAGCCCTTTCAGCGAGCCGCGCACATAGGCGTCGTGGTTGCCGGGCACGAAGCTGACGAAGCCGGGCTCGCCGAGGCCCTCCATGAAGGTCCGGGCGGTCTCCCACTCGCTCGGCAGGCCGATGTTGCACAGGTCGCCGGTGCAGGCGATGTGGTCCGGCGCGGCGGCGCGCAGATCGGCCACGAGGGCGGCCAGGATCTCCATGTCGTGGGTGAGCTTGCGGCCGCGGCTCCAGTTGACCCAGCCGGTGGCGCGCTTGCTCATCAGTTGGCGCAGGCGCGGGCGCGGCAGCGGCCCGACATGGGGATCGGTGAGGTGGGCGAGGCGGAACGTCATCGAGGGGAGATACGCACAGGACGAGGTCAGGGGTGCCGCGCCGGCGTCGCGGCGGGCCCCCCGCCGTAGCAGCAGACCGGGCGGTCACGCATCCCCTTCGGCCTCATGACACACCACGCAGAGCTTGTTGCCGTCGAGATCGCGGAAATAGGCGCCGTAATAGGCCGGATGATAATGCGGCCGCAGCCCCGGAGGTCCCGCGCAGGCGCCGCCCGCCGCGAGGGCCAGGGCGTGACAGCGGTCGACGCTCGCCCGGGAGCGGGCGGTCAGCGCCGTCATGAGCCCGTTGCCGGGCCCGGGCGCCTCGCCGTTCCACGGGCGGCCGACGATCAGCAGGGGCCGGTCGGCGTCCCTCGGCATCCAGCCGGCCCATCCCTGATCCGGCGCGTGGAAGCGCAGCGTCAGGCCGAGTTCCTCGAACAAGGCGGCGTAGAACGGGTAGGCGCGGCCGAGGTCGGCGGTGCCGAGGCAGACATGCGAGATGACGCTCATGGCCGTCGGATCTCCCTCGGGATTCAGATCCCGGCGTACATCCGCCCCGGATTGAACAGCCCGGCCGGATCGTGCGCCGCCTTGAGGCCGGTGGTGATCCGCATCAGCGGCTCGGGGAGCGGCTGGAAGACCGGCACCGCCGCCCGCACGGAATCGGGCGCCCGCACCAGCGTCGCGTGGCCACCGGAGCCGAGGGCGGCCCGCACGGCCTCGGCGCCCGCATCGCCGGCCGCCGGCGTGGCGAGCCAGACCAGGCCGCCGCCCCAATCGTAGAACCAGCGCGCCGGCCGGGCCGCGGCGATGGCCGCGGCGACGGCGGGGCCGCGGCCCGGCGCGGTCGAGAGGCGCCACACCGCCTCGCCGCCACCGGCGAAGGGCAGGACGTCGCGGACCGATCGCCACCGGGTGCCGGCCGGTTCGCCCTCGATCGTGTCGGGCGTCCCGAAGCGGCGCAGCAGGCGGGTCAGCTCGCCGCGGCGGTAATCGATCGAGGCGGAGAACCCCTCGATGCGCAGGAGCGTGCGCGCGGGGCCGTCGATCCCCTCCGGCAGGTGGGCCGCGCCGGTGATCTCGAACGGCGAGCCGAGGGCGAGGCTCATCGCCGCGACGGCACGGGCATCGTCGAGGCCGGAGAGGACCAGGGTCACGGTGCGCTCGGGCACCGGCAGCACCTTGAAGGTGACCTCGGTGAGGAAGCCCAGCGTGCCCCAGGAGCCGGCCATCAGCTTCACGAGGTCGAGCCCGGTGACGTTCTTCATCACCCGGCCGCCGGACTTCACCGCCTCGCCGCGCCCGTTGACGAAGCGCACGCCGATCAGGCTGTCGCGGGCGGCGCCCCCGGCGATCCGCCGCGGGCCCGAGATGTTGCCGGCCGCGATCGCGCCGATCGTCGGCTCGCCGGTCGAGCCGAGGAGCGCTCGGTGGTCCATCGGCTCGAAGGGGAGCATCTGGCCGCCCTCGGCCAGCCGCGCCTCGACCTCGGCCAGCGGCGTGCCGGCACGGGCCGCGACGACGAGCTCGGCCGGCTCGTAGAGGGTGATGCCGGTCAGCCCCGCCGCCGAGAGCGTGGCTTCGTCCTGCGCCGGCCGGCCGATCCCCGCCCGGGTGCCGCCGCCGACGAGCCGCAGCCGCTCGCGCCGCGCCGCCGCCTCACCGATCAGGGTGGCGGCCTCCGCCTCGCTCCGGGGCTGGTAGATGCTCATCGCGCGGCTCGCTCGGGTCGTCGGGACCGCGCCGGACGGCGCTGGGTCGGGCGCGGATCATTGCGGGCAACGGGGGCGGGTTGCAAGCCGGAGTGGCAGCGTCAGGTCAGGATGACATCGGATCCTCAAGCCCCTGCTCCGCCGGCACCGCGCGCCCGAACCGCGCGACCACCGCCGCCCGCAATCCCGCGATGTCGAAGCGCCAGACCAGGCCGCCATAGACGAGGCCGCCGACGGCGACGCAGGCCGGCAGGGCGAGCCAGGGGTCGAGCCCGCGCAAGGGGAGGATCGCGACCGTCATCGCGGCCGTGGCGAGCACGACCGCGGCCGGATCGCGCCAGGGCATCCGCAGGCGGCCGGGCCCGGTCAGCGCGCGAAAGCCGAGGACCAGCATGGCGGCGAGGAGGCCGAGGGATTGCGCCGCCGCGATCCCGTGCGGGCCGAAGGGCCTGGCCAGCGCGAGGGCCGCCACGAGGTTGACCAGCGCCCCGACGCCGCCCGCCGCGATGAGCGGCAGGGTGCGGCGGCGGATCTGGAAGACCGGGTTGAGGGCGAAGTTCATCAGCGCCAGGGCGACGAGGCCCGGGATCAGCAGCAGCGTGTAATCCACGAAATGACCGCGATAGGCCGCCGGGACCGCGATCGCATCCAGCGCCGGAGCGACGGCCCAGAACCCGGCCGCGCTCGGCAGGAGCAGCGCCAGCACCACGGCGCCGTTGCGGGCGACCTGCGCCTCGCCGGCCTCGCGGCCGTGGGTCTCCGCCGCCAGCACGGCGATCTGGAACAGCAGCAGGTCGAGGGCGGCGCCGAGCGTGCTGAAGAGCCGCGCGCCGATATCGGCCGCGAGGGAGAAGTAGCCGGCCTCGGCGAAGCCCGCTGCCGCCGCGATCGCCCAGCGGTTGGCGAAGGGCATCAACTGGTAGATCACGTTGGCGGCGACCACAGGCAGGCCGTAGGCCATGAACAGGCGCAGGGCGTCCCGGCGACGATCCGCCCCGTGGGGGATCGGCGGATCCGCGAGGGCGCGGCGGATGAGGAGGGCGGCGAAGAGCTGGCTCAAGCCTCCGGCGAGCATCACCGCGGCGGCATCCGCCGTCGCCCAGGCGGTGCCGACCATCAGTACGAGGGCGAGGCCGTTCTTGATCAGCACGAGGCGCAGATACAGCCCGCCGACGAAGCGGGCCCGGGCGAGCGCCGCCTGGTAGTCGAACAGCCCGATGCCGACCGCGGCCCCGGCGGCGGCGGCCGCGAGCAGGGCCGGCTCGCCGACGAGGGGGTGTCCGGCCAGCAGCAGGACGGCCGCGCCGGCGAGGCCGAGGGCCGTCGCCGCATAGGCGCGGTCGAGCATGGCGCGGATCCAGGGCTCCGTGTCCCGGACGCGCGCGGAGTAGAAGCGGGTGGCCGAGAGGCGCAGCCACTCGAACAGCATGATGGTGAGCACCACCGCACCGGCCGTGCCGAGGGCGAAGCGGCCGAAATCCGCCGGTCCCAGGATCTGCGCGATGAGCAGGCCGAGGGCCAGGTTCAGGACCGCATTGACCACGAAGGCCGCGATGACCGCCATTGGGTGGGTGCTCGTCAGGTTGCCGGACATCGTGTCCGGCGTGCTTCACGCGTCGCCGCAACGATCGCTTCGGGGATCATGCGCGGGCCTCCCCTCTCCCGTGCGGGAGCGGGAAACCCGCGCCGTGGCCTCGCAGGGTCACGGCAGCCTTATCACACCGCCAGCGCCAGCGGCCGGTCCTGCGCCCCCTGCCCGGCCACCTCGCGATAGACCCGCTCGAGCCCGTCGAGGTGGCGCTCCAGCGTCGGCGGATCGGCCCAGAACAGGTCGTAGGCCGCGCGCCCCATCCGCAGGGCCGTCGCGTCGTTGGCGAGATGCGCCATGGCGTCGGCCAGCGAGCGGGGGTCGTTGGAGCGGAACCACAATCCGCTCTCGCCGTGGCGCACCGCCTCGCGGCCGGCGCAGACGTCGCTGACGAGGACCGGCGTGCCGAGGCCCAAGGACTCGAGCACCGTGAGCGGCTGGCCCTCGTACCAGACCGACGGGAAGACCAGGGCGCGGGCGCCGCGCAGGACCGCCTTGACCTGATCCGGGCTCTGCCAGCCGAGGAAGCGGGCCTCGGGGTAGCGCGCCTCCAGCTCGGCCCGGGCCGGCCCGTCGCCGGCGAAGACCGCCCGCACCCCGGCGAGGCGCGCGGCCTCGGCGAAGATCCCCGGTCCCTTCTCGGGCGACAGGCGGCCGACGAACACGAAGTCGCCCGGCGGGCCCGCCCGGTGGCCGAGGGGCTCGGCATCGACCGGGTTCGGCACGTCGTAGTAGCGCGTCCCCGCCGGCAGGAACGGCGCCAGAACCTCCCGCTGCAACCGGCTGATGGTGATCATCGCGTCGATGCCCTGGACCAGGCCGGTGCGGCGCATCAGGGCGTGGCGGGCCACGCGCATCAGCTTGCGCGGATAGGTGCGCGAATCGCAGTTATGGGCCAGGCAGGCCGGCCCGTTCGGCACCCGGTGGCAGGTCGCCGCGACGGGATAATCGTAGAAACCGCCATTCGGGCAGGCGAGGTAGTATTCGTGCGCGGTGTAGACCACCGGCGCGGGGCTTTTCCGCAGCACCGGCCCGATCGAGGGCGACAGCGCCTTGGCCCAGGCATGGACGTGAACCACCGTGTCGCGCGGGTCGGATTCCGCCACGAGGGCCTTCAGTCTTGCGGCGGCAGGGCCGTTCCACAGCCATTGCACCCCGAACCGGGCGAGCGAGCGCGCCTGGGTCACGTCGGTCTGGTCGAGCAGGACCGTGCGCAATCCGGCCTCGGCGAGGCGCGGATCGGCCGGGCCGACGGCGGCGAACAGCACCACCTCGTGGCCGCGGCGGGCCAGCCCGATCGCGCTCTCCAGCGAGACCTTGGCCTGGCCGCCATTGATGTAAGCGTGGTCGGCGACGAGGATGATCCTCATGGCCGCCGCCCCATGGGCGGACGGGAACGGTGCGGCATCGGTCGGGTTCCCCTCGGGCAGCCTGGCGCGGGGCGAGGATGGCGCCGACCCCTTAAGGAACCACCCAAGCGACGACGCAGGCCCGGCCCTTGCGCTGGACCGGCAACCGGGCCATCGGCTTGCCGATGCTCCCCCGCCCCACCTCGCCCGCTTCGGCGGTCCTGCTCGCCGCCCTCGGCATCGGCCTGCTCTCGCTGATGGACGCCACCATCAAGGGCCTGTCCGACCGCTACGGCGTCACCGGCATCGCCTTCGCCCGCTACGCGGTCGGCACGCTGGTGATGGCTGCCGTGCTCGCCCTGCTCCGCCCCGGCTGGCCCTCGGCCGAGACCTGGCGCAGCAACGGATTGCGGGCGGTGCTGGTGGTGGCGACGGCGCTCTGCTTCTTCCACGGCCTGTCGGTGCTGCCGCTCGCCGAGGCGCTGGCGCTCTCCTTCCTGAGCCCGATCTTCATCGCGCTGTTCGCCGCCCTCCTCCTGCGCGAGCGGGTGCGCCCGCCGGTCTGGGCCGGGCTGGTCGTCGGCTTCCTCGGCGTCGGGATCGTGGTCGCGGGCCAGGTCGGGACGGAGGGGCCGCGGGAGGTCGGCTCCGCCTGGGGCATCGCCGCCATCCTCGCCTCGGCCCTCACCTACGCGCTCTCGATGGTGCTCCTGCGCGCCCGCGCCCGGCACGACCCGGTGGTGACCATCGTGGCGATCCAGAATGCCGGCCCGGCCGCGATGCTGGCGGCGCCCGCCGCCTGGACCTGGACGCCCGTCGCCGCGCCGGACTGGGCGCTCCTCGTCCTCGTCGGCCTGCTCGGCGTCGCCGGGCACCTGGTGCTCAGCCGCGCCTACGCCCGGGCCGAGGCGGCGCGGCTCGCCGCGATGGAATACACCGCGCTCCTCTGGGCGATCGGCCTCGGCTACGTCGCCTTCGGGGAGGTGCCGGGCGTGGCGACGCTGGCCGGCGCGGGGTTGATCCTCGCCGGATCGGCGCTCGCGGCGCGGCGGTGAGAGGGGTCGGCATGCGGCCCCGGCCGCGCCCACGCATGACGTGCGCCCGATGACAGAGACGAAGCCATCTCCCTTTATCGATCGCGAAGAGAGATCAAGCCCAGCGAATTGGCGATCTGGTTCTGCCGGACATCGGAAATGAAGATCTGAGCCTGCGTCTTGAGATTTTCGCTGATGCCCTTTCCGGCATAAGGCCCCTTGGTAAATGCGAAGGTCACCTTGTCGTTGGTCTTGTCGGATGCCGAGACGAGGCTGCCCGGCCCGGTGAAATTCACCAGCTTCCAGGTCGGACCGGTCGCTGTCAGCTCTCGATTGACAATGAAATTCACCGATCCGCCGAATACGCCTGCGCTGCTTTTGGTTCTCCAGTCCAGGTAAGGTTCCGCCGTCATTGCTAGATAGAAGGCCTCTTTTATTCCAAGTCTCCCGGAAAGATTAGTGTCTGCGCCTTCCAGGCATCTTTGTCTCACGATGTCATACTTCCCAATCGCCCTGATTGCGCGCAACCCATTTTTTATCTCTCGAAGCGAGAAGAATAATTGCTGAGTGAAATTCTGACCTCTCGATCGCTCGAAATTCAGACCAGTTGCCAGGGTAATGGGGCCACCAGCCAGGGAGAAAGTTGGTGCAAGTCCTCCGGTGTCGGTGACTGTCAGACTGAGTTCAACCCCAACTTGAACGTCATAGAAATCCGAAACGATGGCGCTCAAATTTGACTCTTCGCCATCGACAATGTCCTCGAGCTCACAATTGATTTTGTTGATGATCGACTTAACGGTCGGGGTGCCGTCGCGTTCAGATGGTATGTCAAACGCGGGTATGATTGAGGCGCAGCCGCCAACTGCTACCGACAGGGCGGCCGCAATATAAACCGATTTTTTCTTGAGCATCTTAAGCCCCAGCGTTGGAAGGAAGATATTCAATCAAGTACCAATTCCCATAAATTCGATCCAAAGCTCGGGATGCTTGAACACTCACGTTCTCTCTTTCGTAGAGGACGGTGTGAGGACGAGCGATCTCACATACCAGACAAGTACAAGGATCGCCTGGAGGAGTCGGCAGTCTTTCGGCAAGTTTATCAAGACTATCTATGACATCTTCCACCGATGGCGCCCCCGAAAATTCATTTAGACCTCCCTCCGATTGCCCTCTAATATTTGTGTCGCCCTCTCTTTGTTTTTGACCAAGAAATCGAAGGACTCTCTTGACGAGGATTTCGAAAAAATCCGCAAGCAAGAATAGCATCTGGCCCTCCTGATTTGACTTCGAAACATATCATCGCCAGTCAGGCGCGCTTTGCAACCGCATTTTCTACTTCGAATGGCAGTGTATCAAAAATATCTCAATTGTGATAATGGCAAAATAGACATTAAGTCGATATATCACCTAACAGTTACGGGAAGTAATTTTGATAAGGCATCAATGTAATTTTCGCTCATCACACAGAGAATTTGTCCGTCCCACCATAAGATATGTCTATGCAAGAAATTTTTGTTTATACCCCGGCCACCGCCTGATTTAGTAAGTATTTATCGCAGTAATGCTTAAAATTTCAATAGACATTACTTAATGTCTCATACCGCCGCGCTTAGGTTTT